>NZ_JBSWWW010000007.1:0-465717 GCF_056160285.1 Alteromonas sp. AWJ4_197
ACACCGCCCTTTCACGGCGGTAACAGGGGTTCGAATCCCCTAGGGGACGCCATTTATATCGCGTCACAGTCGATTGAAACTGTGAGATAGGCCGGAGTTGTTGTTTGTAGCTTGCATCAGTGAGTTACACTTAAACATATTCAGGACTTGAAAGTTCAGTAAGAGGAATAAGGTCGCTCATCTCGCGGGCTCGATTCGCCTTACTGAAAATCTCGGAAGCTTGCTTCCGAACCTAGGATAAGGCTGCTCTCACGATAAATCGTGAATCGCCTTACAGAAATTTAGCGAAGCATGCTTCGCAAGACAAAATTTCTGTCCCCTTCGTCTAGAGGCCTAGGACACCGCCCTTTCACGGCGGTAACAGGGGTTCGAATCCCCTAGGGGACGCCATATAAGAAAGACCAGCAATTGCTGGTCTTTTTTTTTCCTTAAATTTACCTGCCTGAATTCTTCTGCGGAAACTGCACCGGTGATCCTGCCATCATCACAAATTGTTACTTTTTCACATACTTTCCATCCTTTAATATTGCTAGTCTGATAGTTGATTAATAAAAGGAATTATCGCTATGCAAGGAACGCTTTTCATAAAACGTTTGTCGACGGTCGCGCTTTGTGTGAGTGCGCTTACTTTTCCGGTTATTGCCAGTGCAGACACCCTGATTTCCGATGATGCACTGGACGCCTGGTTTAAGGAAGGTAAGTACGGCCAGGTCATCGCGACGCTGAAAGATGAAAAGAATAAGTCGGCAGAGCGTTTTTCTACTTACATCTCTGCACTGATGAAAACCGATCTGGATGACGCAGAAAAGGCAGCGGAAGATTTTATCAGTGCCTATCCGGAAAATTACCGTGTGTACATGCTCCATGCGAGTGTGATGGGCGCACAGGCAGGAGAGAGTATTTTTTCAGCATTAGGCTATGCCAAAAAAGCCCGTAAGAGTCTGGAGAAAGCTATTGAAGTGGCACCTGACGAAATCCGCACTTATCAGGCTCTTTTCCAGTATCACCTTTTTGTTCCATCCATAGCCGGTGGCGATATGGACACGGCAAAATCACTGGTGGCTGATATAGCAGCACTCGACCCTGATGAAGGACAGATTGCTGAAGCAAAATATTTGCTGGCCGGTGATAAAAAAGAAGAAGGCATTTCGCTTCTTAATAAGCTAATGGAAAAACCTGAAACCCGGGTTTATGCCAGATACGTGCTGGGCGATCAATATATGAGTGATGAAGCTTACCCGCAGGCTTTTGATACCTTGCAGCCTTTGCTGACGCTACGCCTGGAGGCCGCTTCTGTAGAAGATGAGTCTGCATGGGAGGCATACAGCGAGGATCGGTTTAATCAGTTATACGGTCTTTATCGCCTGGGGCAAACAGCGGTGCAGTCTGGTGAATATACCGGTACCGGCATTCAGGCGCTGGAGACTTACCTGAGCGAATTGCCCGAAGCCGGTATCGATACAGATGGCTTGCCTTCTCTGAACTGGGCGAATCTCCGGCTGGCTGAATTGTATCTGCATGATAATAATAAGGAGCAGGCAAAACTTACCCTTCAGCGTATCAGCGGCAAAGAAGATGAACGCTTCAGTAAACTGCTTAAGAAACTGCAGAAAAAAGTCTGACTGTTATTTCAGGCTGCCAGCCCGCCACAGGATGCGTGCCCGGGAATTCTCTGCCGGGCCGGATAACGTGATAAAGTGCATATTCATCTGACTCGCGATAACAGCAACTTTAAATGCCGTGGTATCGTGTCAGTCAGAACATTGTTGTTAACAGAAACAAAGGTTGGATATGCAAGATTACCCTATTGGTACCCCCGGAACGCCCTGGTCAGACACAGAGAAAAAACAGTGGCTGGATGCCCAGTCTGTTAAACGTAGCTATAAAGAAGAAGTGATTGACCGGTTGCCCGCGGTACCTGAGAATTATGAAATCACACAGTTTGGTGCATTACCTTACGACGAGTCCCGCTATCCGCTTTACGTCATCAAACCAAAGTTATTCGTTAAATCCCTGCCAACCGTACTTATTACTGGTGGTGTTCATGGTTATGAAACCAGCGGCGTACAGGGAGCACTGAAGTTTGCCACAGACCATCTGGCTGAGTGGCAGGACAAATGTAACTTCGTAATTGCACCTTGTGTCAGCCCATGGGGTTACGAAACGATTAACCGCTGGGATCCCCTTGCCGTTGATCCTAACCGCAGTTTCCGCGCGGATTCTCCGGCACCTGAAGCAGCCATGCTGAAAGCGATGGTTGATGCCATTGAAGAGCCGGTTCATATGCACATCGATTTACACGAAACCACTGATACTGATAACTCCGAGTTCCGGCCGGCCCTGGGTGCGCGGGATGGTATCACTCAGGACGTCTGGGAGATCCCGGATGGTTTTTATCTGGTTGCTGACAGCGGGAAGGTTGAGCTGGATTTTCAGAAAGCGGTCATCGAAAAAGTGCGGGGCGTTACACACATCGCACCTGCAGATGAAAATGACAAAATCATCGGCGCTGAGGTGCTTTACGATGGTGTGATCAGCTATGACAAGAAATCCCTGTTTCTGTGCGGAGGCCTGACTGATGCGCCATACGTTACGACAACCGAGGTTTATCCCGACAGTCCATCAGCCTCTGATGAAATATGCAATGATGCTCAGGTTGCAGCCATCATAGGCGGTCTGGAATATATTTTGGCCGGTTAAGAACAAAACATTCTTTGTTTACACTTCCGGACGTTTGAAAGTATAGACGTCTAAATGTATAGTGTGCTTCCTGACTCAGCGAGGCACATTATGTATACTTTCAAAGCACTGATTTACGACGGCAACCGCCAGCGCATCGTTTCTCGCGATTGCGATACCAAAGCTGAGTTCGAACAGTACCTGACCCGTGAGTTCGGATGCTACGTGTGTTTGTGGATTGCTCAGGACGTGAAAAACATCGCCAGTTAACCGGCGAACCTCGCAGTATCATCACTTCATATTGTATTACCCCTTACTCAACGGCTTTCATTTCATCTGTGGCAGGATGATTCGCTGCCTTTTCTCTGCTAAACTTCGCGCCCGTTTCTAAACCATACCGGCACAGTGTAAACACATGAGAATCTTACTTGCTCCCATGGAAGGGGTCGTTGACCATCTGATGAGAGACATGCTTACCCGCGTGGGTGGCTTTGATTTGTGTGTGACCGAATTCGTGCGGGTGGTCGATCAAAAGTTACCGCATAAAACCTTTTATAAGCTTTGTCCTGAGTTGCATAACGGCAGCGTGACACCGTCTGGTGTACCGGTAAGGGTTCAGTTACTGGGCCAACACCCTGAGTGGCTGGCAGAAAATGCGCAAACAGCAGTAGAGCTGGGTTCCCCCGGTGTGGATCTGAACTTCGGATGTCCGGCAAAAACCGTGAACAAAAGCAAGGGCGGGGCAGTGTTGCTGAAAGAAACGGAAACCCTTTACAACATTGTCAAAGCGGTACGGGACGCCGTGCCGGCAAATCAGCCTGTCACGGCGAAAATCCGGCTGGGTTTTGAAGATAAATCTCTGGCCATTGAAAATGCCATTGCTATAACAGAGGCAGGCGCGGACCAGCTTGTCGTGCATGCCCGCACTAAAACCGAGGGTTACAAGCCTCCTGCTTACTGGGACTGGATTGCTAAAATTCGCGCTCACACCAATATTCCACTGGTTGCTAACGGTGAAATCTGGCATGCCGGTGATGCACTGCGCTGTCAGGAGCAATCCGGCTGTACTGATTTGATGCTGGGGCGCGGCGCACTGGCCATGCCGAATCTGGCGCGGACTATCCGCGGCGAGCAGGCGGTTATGCGCTGGGAAGAAGTGGCGGATTTATTGATTCATTATTCCGGTTATGAGATTTACGGCGATAAGGGACGGTACTATCCCAACCGTATTAAGCAATGGTGTGGTTATCTTAAGCGTCAGTATCCGCAAGCGGAAATCCTGTTTAATGATATCCGTAAATTGCAAAAAGCGGATGAAATTGTCGCTGTACTGCGTCGTCAGTCCTCGCATAGCAGCGTCGCTTAATCTCACCGTATATTGTTTGTTTTCCCGCAATTGTCTAGGTTATTAGTGGGGAGGGCTTTTCGACAGAAACAGCCGCAATACTCATACTAAAAACGTAAACAATAAAAAAACGGAAAACATCATGAAACACACACCAACAAAGCTGGCCTTAGCGCTGGCTTGTCTGTGTTCCACTGTTTTAGTCGCTTGTTCCGATAAGCCGGCTGAAAAGGGAGAGCAGGCGCCTCATGTGTCAATCAATACCGATCCTTATCCCGGCACTTACACACCCATAGCCGGAAAGCCCACAGTCATTACCAACGTCACCATCCTCGATGGTGTGGGTAACCGCATTGAAAACGGCATGATTTATTTTGCTGACGGGAAAATTGTAGCGACAGGTGAAACTGTTGAATACCCCGCTGATGCGGTTGTTATCGACGGTGACGGAAAGTGGGTTACTCCCGGCATTATCGACAACCACAGCCACCTTGGTGTTTATCCGTCTCCGTCGGTGGGTTCTACGTCTGACGGAAACGAAATGACGAAGCCGGTAACTCCCGGCGTATGGGCTGAGCATTCCGTATGGCCACAGGATCCCGGTTTCGGCCGCGCTCTGGCGGGTGGTGTCACCTCGCTGCAAATACTGCCCGGCTCAGCGAATTTATTTGGCGGCCGTTCAGTGGTACTGAAGAACGTACCAAGCCGGACTATGCAGGATATGAAATTTCCGGATGCCCCCTACGGGATGAAAATGGCCTGCGGTGAAAATCCGAAACGTGTGTATGGTCAGAAAGGCGGCCCGATGACCCGTATGGGCAATGTTAAAGGCTATCGTCAGGCGTGGTCTGACGCCCAGGCTTATATGCGTGAATGGGACAAATATGAAGCGGATTACGATGCAGGGAAAGATCCCAAGGCCCCGAAACGGGATCTGGATTTAGAAACCATGGCCGGCGTGCTTAATGGTGACATTCTTGTGCATATGCATTGCTATCGCGCTGATGAAATGACGGTCATGATGGACATGATGAAGGAATTTAACTATCAGATTTCCTCATTCCACCATGCTGTTGAAGGCTACAAAATTGCCGACAAGCTGGCAGAAAACAATGTGTGTGCCTCCATGTGGGCCGACTGGTGGGGCTTCAAGCTGGAAGCTTATGACGGGATCCGTGAAAACATTCCGGTGGTACACGCTGCGAAAGCCTGTGCCATTGTACACAGTGACGACGAACTCGGCATTCAGCGCTTAAATCAGGAAGCGGCCAAAGCCTGGTCTGACGGTAAACGTGCCGGCATGGATATCTCTATGGCCGATGCGTGGCAATGGCTGAGCGCCAACCCGGCAAAATCACTGGGAATTTTTGATAAAACCGGCTCTCTGGAAGCAGGAAAAAATGCCGACCTTGTTTTATGGACAGGGAATCCTTTCTCGACTTACACCAAAGCTGAACAGGTCTATATCGACGGTGGTAAGGCTTACGATCTGAAGAGCCCGGACAGCTGGCCGTTAAGCGATTTTGAAGTGGGTCAGGTCGGTGAAGGAGATGTAAAATGAAGCGCTTATTATCACTTGCTGTTGCCGCAGCACTCAGTACCGGTGTAATGGCTGAGAATATCGCCATTACAGGGGGGAAAGTACTTACCCAGACAGCACAGGGCACGGTTGAAAACGGCACTGTATTGATTAAAGACGGTAAAATTGAAAAAGTGACAGCCGGCGGCAACGTGCCGGCAGGCTATACCCGTGTGGATGCCAGCGGAAAAGTTGTTACGCCGGGTTTTGTCGGTGCGTTGACATCTCTTGGCCTTGTTGAAGTGTCGTCCTGGGCGGGCGAGGTGGATTCTTCTGCCGGAGCAACGCCTGTCAGCACAACCGGTGCGGCTCTGGATGTCACATACGCGATTAATCCTGACTCCACGCTTATCGACGTAAGCCGTATTGAAGGGGTAACCTCAGCGGCAACGACGGTACAGTACACTGACATGTTATTCCATGGCCAGGGTGCGGTGATCAGTCTTGACGACAACGCAGAGATATTAAAAAACAAAGCCTTTATGGTGGTGAACGTGGACGGTAATTCAGCCGACAGCCACGGCGGCTCAAGGGCTGCATTGTGGGTGACACTGGAAGCGCTGTTTGATGAAGTCAGCAGCACGAAGTCCGTGCCTTCACTGACCTCAAGCTGGGACGGTATTAACGCCCGTGCAGATATCAAAGCGCTCAAAGGTGTTGTCAGCGGTGATGTACCGTTATTCATCGAAGCCGACCGTGCAGCAGATATCCGCCAGGTGCTGGCGTTTAAAAAGCGTCACCCGGCCATGCATCTTGTGTTACTGCATGGAGTGGAAGCCTGGCGTGTTGCTGATGAACTGGCTGAAGCCGGCGTGCCGGTTATTCTTGACCCGCAGCTGAACTTACCGGGTAACTTTGAACAGTTAGGTGCAACGTTACATAACGCGGCAAGACTGGAAGAAGCCGGTGTGAAAGTCGCTATAGGTATGGAAACTCACAATATCCGTCTGGCTGCCCAGCATGCCGGGAATGCTGTTGCCAACGGCCTCAGTTATGAAGGTGGTATCGCCAGTCTTACTTCAGTCCCTGCCGCGATTCTGGGTGTGGACGGTCAGGTTGGTTCACTTGCTCCTGGCAAACGTGCCGATGTGGTGATCTGGAGTGGTGATCCCCTTGAAGTAACAGAAGTGGCAGAGCAGGTCTATATTGAAGGCGAAGCCATTGAAATGTCTTCCCGTCAAACCAAACTTCGTGACCGCTACATGAAACTGACAGAACAACCTGAAGGCGTGACTTCACATTATGTGAAGCCGTAAAGATGTAAAACAAAAAAGAGGATGCCGGGCATCCTCTTTTTTGAACTGGCGGGCTCAGCTCCTGTTCAGAATGAGCGGAGCGAGTTGCTGAGCCATAAACTGTGCAATCATTGGCTGGGCTTCTGCATTAGGATGAATGCCGTCGTTTTGCATTAGTGATTTATCCAGCGCTACCTGTTGCAGGAAAAACGGGATTAAATTTATGTCATTTTCTTCTGCCACCGCATCAAATGCATTGGCGAACATTTGTGTGTAACGACGCCCGTAATTGGTAGGAATTTCCATATCCTGTATGAATACAGTAGCCCCGGACGCTTTTGCCAGCTTAACCATTTCGTTCAGATTGGATTTCGTCTTTGTGACCGGATGACCTTGTAATCCGTCATTACCACCCAATTCTATAAGTACATGTGTTGGCTGATGTTGTTCCAGCAATCTGGGAAGTCTGGCCAGGCCGCCGTCTGTGGTTTCTCCGCTTATCGCGGCGTTTATTACATCGATCTGATGCTGTTCGTCATTCCAGATATTTTGTAACAAACTAACCCAGCCTTCCTGTTGCTTTAAACCATAGCCTGCACTTAGGCTATCACCCAGGACTAACAGTTTGAAATGCGGTGATGTTTGCTGATTTTCTGACGCAGCGTGCAGATGATCTGAAACCACCAACAGCTGTAAAAATAAAAGAGCCCATGCAAAAGCAAAGCGGCGGTATCGTTGTAACAAAAACACGGCAGTGACAACTCCTATGATTAGCACCCGAAATATTACGAAAACAGTATCTACGAGTGAAGGTGAGCTTCAGATCCTTCAATCAATTTCATTCGAAGTCAAGGCAGGTGAGTCTGTTGCCATTGTCGGCGCGTCTGGTTCCGGCAAATCCACTTTACTGAGTCTGCTGGCCGGGCTGGATGAAGTGAGCAGCGGAGAAATCCATCTCGACGGCGCTCCCCTTCATACCATGAACGAAGAGGCGCGGGCACAGCTGAGGGGAGAGAAAGTCGGGTTTATTTTCCAGAGCTTTATGCTGGTGCAAAGTCTGACAGCCATCGAGAACGTCATGCTGCCTGCGGAGATTTCAGGGCTAAGTGATGCGAAAGGCCGCGCGAAGAAAATTCTGGAACAGGTGGGCTTGTCCCACAGAGCCCATCATTACCCTAATCAGCTGTCCGGCGGCGAGCAACAACGGGTTGCTATCGCAAGAGCGTTTATCGGTCAGCCAAAAATCCTCTTTGCCGATGAGCCTACAGGTAATCTCGATGCTGCCAACAGTGAAAAAATTGAGCAGCTTTTATTTCAGATGAACCGTGAACTGGGCACGACACTGGTGCTGGTTACCCATGATAACGAGCTGGCACTACGTTGCTCACGACAGCTGACGATGCAGGCGGGGGAACTGACTGAAACCACGGTATCATCCGGTCCTGTCGCTGAGGAAGCCTGATATGGGGATGGCATTTAATTTAGCGTGGCGTTTATTTAAGCATGAGGCCCGGCGGGGTGAACTTACCATTATCCTGCTCGCTATTGTGTTATCAGTGGCGTCGGTGTTGTCTCTGTCGTTGTTCAGTGAGCGCCTTCAGGGCGCACTTACCGAGCGCTCCGCCAGCTTTATGGCTGCAGACAGTCAGTTACGCGCCTCTCAACCGGTGGATCCGGCCTGGATTGCACAGGCGCAAACAGACGGACTGGGCACTGCGACACAGGTCGCCACGCGCTCTATGGCATTCGGTGAAGAGCAGATGTCACTGGTGGACTTGCGTGCCGTAGACGGACACTATCCGTTAAAGGGTGAAATTCTGGTGACGGACTCGCCTTTCGGAGAAGCGAAGCCGGCTACAGGTTTGCCCCAACCCGGCGAAGCGTGGATAGATTCGCGGTTATTTCAACTGCTGGATGTTGAGCCCGGAGGAACCGTTTATGTGGGCGACGCCGCATTTACAGTAACAAATGTGCTGTCTGAAATTCCTGATGCCGGTTTCAGCATTTTCTCAACCGACCCCATCGTATTAATCCGTGAAGCCGATTTACCGGCTGCAAATATCACCGGCCCCGGCAGCCGGGTGACGTACAAAGCCTATTTTACCGGTGATACGTCACAACTAGACACGTTCTATGAGTGGCTGCGTCCGCAGCTTGATGATGAAATTCATCGCTGGCAGTCTGTCGAAGATGATGAATCCCCGGTCGGCCGCTCGGTGAAGCGTGCCGAACGTTATTTCCTGCTCGCCAGTCTGCTTGCCATCATTCTGGCTGCGGTGTCGATTGCCGTTGCCGCCCAGCGATACAGTCAGCGTCATTTTGACCCTGTAGCCATTATGAAAACACTGGGCGCCAGCAAAACCACAATACGCCGCATTTACACTATGCAAATTTGTTTTATCACCCTGGTAGGCATCGTGATTGGTATTACTGCAGGCGTTATTATTCAGCAGATAGTGGTGACGGCGCTGGCTGATCAGGTAGATGTATCTCTGGATGTGTGGCACTGGCGACCGGTGCTGATTGCTGTATTTACCGGTGTGGTTTGTGCGCTCCTGTTTTCACTGTATCCCTTACTGCGCTTATTTTCAGTGCCTCCGCTGCGGGTACTGCGCCGCGATGTTGGCGCCGGAATGAGCTCAAAATCCCTGCAGTTTTTGGCTGCGGGTGGTGCAATTTTTTTACTGATGTGGACGTACAGCCAGGACTTGAAAATCAGTGCCATTCTGTTTGTATCCGGCATTGCGCTGGTCGCCGGTTTGCTGCTTGTTACGCTGGGTCTTATCCGTGTGGGGCGCAAACTGGGCAGCGGCAGCATGGGGCCGTGGCAGCTGGCGTGGGCCCGTATCCGCAGGCGCTCCATGGATAACAGTGTGCAACTTATCAGTTTCTCCGTGACCTTATTGTTGTTGCTGGTGGTGCTGGTCATGCGCAATGATATGGTCGCGCAATGGCGGGCACAGTTGCCAGAGGGCACGCCTAATTATTTTCTGATCAATATTACCCAAAGTCAGAAACCTCAGTTGCAATCGCATTTTGAGCAGGCGGATGTGGAAGCTTCTGACTTTTATCCCGTTGTACGCGGGCGGTTCGTTGCGGTGAATGATGACCGTGTGAATACGGAAGTCTCGAAAGAAGACAGGGAAGGTCCCCGTGAGGGCAGGGACGGTTTGGGCCGTGAAGCGAATCTGACATGGAGTAACACCCTGCAATTTGGCAATGAAATCGTTGCCGGTGAGTGGCAGGGTAATGCGACGTCTGCGCCGGAGGACGGGATTTATCCTGTATCTGTAGAAGAGGAAGTGGCTGGCAGGCTGGATATCCGGCTCAATGATGTGCTGACATTTAATATCGGCAGTGAAGAGGTGCAGGCGCGGGTAACCAGTTTACGAAAAGTCGACTGGCAAACTATGCAACCCAATTTCTTCTTTGTCTTGTCACCCGAAGCGATGGCGGCGTTTTCACCAACCTATATCACCAGTTTCTTCCTGCCACCGGAAAGAAAGCCGGAACTGACAGAGTTGCTGAAGCCATTCCCGTCCGCCACGTTGTTCGACGTGGATGCCCGTATCAATCAGTTGCGGGATATTGTTGACCAGGTCTCACTGGCCGTTGAGTTTATCCTGATTCTGGTGCTGGCTGCCGGCGCACTGGTGCTGATAGCACAGGTCCAGGCATCCATGGACGAGCGTCAGCAGGAACTGGCTATACTTCGTACTCTGGGAGCGAAAGGCTCGCTGATCCGCCTGAGCGTGGTATATGAATTTGTCATCATCGGCGTCGTGGCCGGGTTTATGGCCGCACTTGCCAATGAGCTCAGTCTCTATTTACTGCAAACACAAATTTTTCAGATGGAAGCATCGTTGCATCCGGAGTTTTGGGTGATTGCTCCGGTGACCGGAGCGATTGTTGTGGGCGTATTGGGGGCACTGGGCTGCTGGCGTTTGCTGTCATTAAATACCACAGCGTTGCTTCGTAAAATGGTGTAACGAGGCTATTGAATTTATTGCGGTACAAAATAGCTGTACCGGCGGTATAAACCGGTTCAGAGAAGAGTGTGTCACTCTCTGAACCGGCTCATTTCCTGATATTTTCCAGTGACTTTCCCGCCAGCTGGCAGGTTTCAGGTATTCATCTTTTCTGCACAGCGCTTTTTTATTTCGTTACAAAATTTACAACAACTCTTTACGTTGCCTGTGATAACTTACGCAATATCGCTGCCGGTCGTTCTGACAATCCGTTCTCCGGCCTGAAAATAATTGCTTCGCAGTGACCACAATCATTACGTTCAACAAAATAAAAATGACACCCAGCCTGACAAAGGATTTCATCTGACAATGAATAAATCATCTGTTTTCGCACTCCTGTTTATTCTTCTTATATGTGCATGGATGGTCTCCGGACTTTTTTCATCAGAGCCCGAAGAGCAAGATCAGACTCAAAGTGAGAGCCAGCCATTTTCTGTGGAAGTGACGGTTTCTGAAGCGCAGGTTACACCAGTTTCGCTGGTGGTTCAGGGGCAAACCGTGCCGGAACGCCTGCTGGAAATTAAAGCCCAGACTGCAGGGCGAATTGAGCAGATTTCGGTAACCGAAGGCGACTCTGTGCGAAAGGGTGATACCTTACTGACCATTGATATGGAAGACAGACTTATTCAGCTTGAGCAGCAGGAAGCCTTGTACGAAGCCCGTAAGAAAACCTATAAGCGTTTATCGCAACTGGCTGATAAGCAGTATCAAAGTGAATCAGAGCTCGACACCGCTCTGGCAAATGTAAAAGCGTCTGAAGCCGCCATTGCGAACATCCGTTCAGATATTAATTTTGTGCGTCCTGTGGCGCCTTTTGACGGCGAAGTCCAGAGCTTGTCTGCAGAAAGCGGCGATGTGGTAAGTATCGGCGATCCGATGCTGGAGCTGGTGGATAACTCGGTACTGGTGGTTGAGATCCAAATCGCACAACAACGGGTGAATGAAGTTAAAAAAGGGCTGCAGGCAGATATTAAGCTTGCCACCGGCGAGCAGGTATCAGGCAAAGTCCGCTTCATTGCGCCTTATGCCAGCAGTGAATCCCGTACCTATCTTGCTGAAATCGGTATACCCAATCCTGACGGAAAACTGAAATCCGGGTCCAGCGCCACAGTTACCCTGCATGTCAATGAAGTGAAGGCCCATTATGTATCGCCGGCTACCTTCACGCTGGATGCCGACGGACGGATTGGCGTGAAGTCGGTTGGTAATGACAACAAAGTGGCGTTTCATCAGGTCTCGTTACTGCAATCTGACAATGAAGGGGCCTGGGTAACCGGCTTGCCTGATACCGTACGTCTTATCACCACAGGGCAGGGCTTTGTGGATGCCGGTAATGTGGTGACGCCTGTTGAGAAGGCGGCCCGATAATGAATGGAATTATCGATGCGGCATTTGCCCGCACCCGTACTGTAGCGCTGGTCTTTTTTGTTTTAACCATTGCTGGCGCCAGCGCTTACTTTGCTATTCCGAAAGAGTCTGAACCGGACATTACGATTCCGTTTATCTATGTTTCAGTGGTGTACGACGGTATTGCGCCGGAAGACAGCGAACGCTTGCTGGTACGGCCGTTGGAGAAAGAGCTTCAATCCATTGAAGGCCTGAAAGAAATGAAAGGTACGGCCATTCAGGGCTTCGCCTCGGTGGTGATGGAGTTTGAAGCCGGCTTTGACGCCGATCAGGCATTACTTGATGTCAGGGAAAAAGTCGATCTGGCCAAAGCCGAGTTGCCTCCCGGCAGCGAAGAGCCCAGAGTTACCGAAGTGAACCTGTCACTCTTCCCGGTGCTGACTGTCATGCTGTCGGGCGACATTCCTGAACGCACTCTGGTGAATATTGCCCGCCGTCTGCAGGATGAAATTGAAGCTTTATCCGGTGTACTGGAAGTGGATATTGCCGGTGATAGGGAAGAATTACTTGAAGTCATTATCGACCCGGTTGCGCTGGAAACGTATAACCTGTCTTTTCCTGATGTGCTGAATTTTGTCAGTCAGAATAATCAGCTGGTTGCTGCCGGGGCTATTGATGCCAGTGCCGGCCGCATGGTGTTTAAAGTGCCGGGCGTAATTGAAACCATGCAGGATTTGGCTACCTTGCCGGTGAAAAAAGTAGGGAACACCATCGTCACCTTCGATGATGTGGCCACAATTCGCCGTACCTTCAAAGATCCCACCAGCTTCGCCCGCTTGCGGGGTGAAAAAGCCATTGCTCTTGAAGTATCAAAGCGAAGCGGCGCAAATATTATCGAAACCATTGCGGACGTACGCAATCTTGTGGAACTGGCGAGAACTCAGTGGCCGGATACCATCAAAGTAGACTATCTGCAGGACAAATCCGGTGAAATTAAGAGCATGCTGGGTGATCTCGAAAATAACGTGCTGACCGCCATTATTCTGGTGATGATAGTGATTGTTTTTGCCCTGGGTATACGGCCGAGCATCCTGGTTGGCATGGCTATTCCTGGTTCATTTCTGGCGGCCATGACGGTGATATTCTTCTTCGGCATGACCATGAATATGATTGTGCTGTTCAGCCTGATTCTGGTAGTGGGTATGCTGGTTGACGGCGCCATTGTTACCATCGAGCTGGCAGACCGGAAAATTGCTGAAGGTGAGCCGCCTAAAACCGCTTTCGCCACCGCTTCCAAACGCATGGCGTGGCCTATCATTGCTTCAACCATCACCACGCTGACCGTATTCTTCCCGCTACTGGTGTGGCCTGGCCTGGTGGGGGAGTTTATGAGTTTCCTGCCGCTGACCGTCATCATTACCTTAACCGCCTCGTTATTTATGGCGCTGATATTTATCCCCGTACTTGGCGGTGTGATTACCCGTAAAGTCAGCGTTGATACCCAGTCTGATACGGTGAAATTTATCCGCATGGCGGAGAAGGGTAACCTGGATGACATTCAGGGATGGCTGGGCCGCTATCTGCGATTTTTAAAGAACATTGTAAATCATCCCGGCAAGTCCACCCTGGCGGCACTGGGTATTATGTTCATGACCTTTGTGCTTTACGGTTTCTTTGGCCGTGGCGTGTTGTTCTTCCCGGACATTGAACCTGAATATCTGCAAATTCAGGTGCAGGCACGGGGTGATTTATCTATTTATGAACGTGACAAACTGGTTAAGAAAGTCGAGAAGTTTTTGTTGCAGCAGGACAATCTCGACTCGGTGTACGCCCGCACAATTGGCGGCGGTGGTGGCAACGAGTCGGAAATGCCGGAAGATGTTATCGGCGTTATCCAGCTTGAATTAAGCGACTGGGAAACCCGTCCGCCGGCGTCAGAAATCATGGCTGATATCCGTGAATATGTTGAAACCATCCCCGGCATCAAAGTACAGGTACGGTTGCCCGACATGGGGCCGTCCTCCGGTAAACCGGTGGAAATTGTCCTCAGCGGGATCAGTAATGACAGTCTGATTGAAGGCACGGAACATATTCTTGCCCTAATGGAAAAAACGGGTGGTTTTGTTGATGTTGAAGACTCCCGGCCTCTGCCCAGTGTGGAGTGGCGTTTAAACGTGGACAGAGAGCTGGCGGCGCAGTACAACGTGGATGTCACCCTGCTGGGGAATGTGGTGAAGTTAATCACCAATGGCGCCATGCTGGCGGAGTACCGCCCGGATGATGCCGAGGAAGAAGTCGAAATTCGTCTGCGCTTCCCGGAAACCTTCCGCAATATTGAACAGCTCTATCAACTTCGTATTCCTTCTGCCAACGGCTCTGTACCCATTGGTAACTTCGTGACTATTGAGCCTGCACCCAAAACCGGGCGGATAAACCGTCTTGATGGTGCACGAACATATACAATTAAAGCTGAAATTGCGGAAGGTGAGTTGCTGGATCAGAAGCTGAAGCAGATGCGTGAAAAGCTTATCGAATCGCCGTTACCTGCTGACGTTATGTTGTCGTTTAAGGGCGAGGATGAAGACACCCAGGAGTCAATGACATTCCTGAGTAATGCTTTTATCGGATCGATTTTCCTGATGCTGATCATTCTGGTGACCCAGTTCAACAGCTTCTATCAGGCCTTTGTGGTCTTGAGCGCAATTATCTTTTCAACAGCAGGCGTGTTAATTGGCCTGATGGTCACGTCGCAACCCTTCGTGGTGGTTATGAGTGGTATCGGCACCATTGCCCTTGCAGGCATAGTGGTAAACAACAACATCGTTTTAATCGACACCTATAATGCGCTCAAGAGTGAGGGCATGGACGCCAAGGAAGCCATTTTACGCACGGCAGCGCAGCGTGCCAGACCGGTACTGCTGACGTCTGTTACCACCATTCTGGGCTTATTGCCCATGGTGTTTGCGCTGACCATTGATATTGTCGGCCGGAACATTTCTGTGGGAGCACCATCAGCGCAGTGGTGGACAGTGTTGTCGAGTACCATCGCCGGTGGTCTGACATTTGCGACCCTGCTCACACTGCTGCTGACACCGGCACTGTTAATGTTGGGAGAGAAAATAAAATCCCTGACCTCAGCCAGGGATTAGAGCAACGCCGTTACCAGAACTTTTCAAGGATGTTCTGAACAATGTTAAGGCTCATAACGTGTGCAGCAAAGGCCTGCACACGTACCTGCATTCTGTGAACAGGATAGCCGCGAAACACCCACCACTTGCGGGTCGCATTATAGCGGGTCAGAAATTGCTTTTTATGCGCCGGTAGCGGTGTGGTTCCGTAACGCTCCCAGGCTTTATATGCCCCGGTGATATCTGCATAACGCATAAATTTCTGCAACCATAATGGGAAACGTTGCCAGCGCAAGCTCGACTGAAAATCAATAATGGCGGGCTTTCCCTGCTCATCAATAAGAATGTTCCCCATGTTCCGTAAGTCCAGATGAACCCGTCCGGCCTCATGCATCCGGTGAATAATTTTTTCCAGTTCCAGGCAAAATGCCGGTGACAAACGGTTTCCCTCAGCACCGTAATCTTTCAGTGTTTGCCCGGCAATATGGCTGTAAGCAATGGTACATTCTCCCGGCCGGAAGCAGAGCGGTGTAATGCCCGGTATGTGTTGTAATGCTGTAATGGCATTGAACTCCTGGCGAACTGATAAACGGCCTATGGTTTTTCTGATAAGCCAGTGCCGCGAAGAAAAGTCTTTGATGATGAGTTGATAATGTTCGTCCTGATATAAATAAACGATAGCGTTAGCAAAGCGTCCTTCATGCAAAACGGACAGGCTGCCGGCAGAAAATGTGTGGCCGGGTATGTGTGCTGACAGAGCACGAAGAATTGCCTGAATCATGTTGAGTGTGTGTTTTTGGTTGACCAGGCAAGTATTTTATCGCTTGTGGTTGCCCGGGCAACTAAATAGAGATTGTAAGCGGATAAGTGCGATAACTGTCAGTTAGTGACACAAATTATGCTGACAACGGGTGAGCATGCTGAAAAATTGCTCCCTTTCAGATTCTGAAAAATCTTTCAGTGCGACATCGTAAATGGCATTAATTTTAGGCGTAGTAAGCGGGAACAGCTGTTCGCCTTTTGCGGTGAGGGCCAGTTTAAATGCGCGGCCGTCGTGAGGGCAGGGTTTACGGCGGATAAGCGCCTTTTCTTCCATACGGCTTAAAATCCGGCTCATCGCACCTTTATCATGATGCATCGCTTCACAGAGTTTTGCCAGCGTATCGGCTCTGCCTTCAGCGATCAGCTTGATAACAGCAAATTGTGAACCGGTAAGGTCAAATTCTTTCAGAGCCTCGTCCAGTCTGCTCATCATCTGATTTCTGACCAGTGCGATTTGTTTGCCGAATTCACCCGCAGCCACAGCCGTTACTCCGTTATGTAAAATACTAAAGACACCGGCAGACTAAACAGGTTCACATCGGGGTGCAAGGCTTTTGATTTTTATACAAAAGCCTTTCGCTGGCCGGTGGCAATATTCCGGCGGCTCAGATGCTGCTCTCAGCTTCAGCCATCTTTGTAGTGATAGCTGTAGCCGTTCAGGGCAGGGGCACCGCCAAGGTGAGCATAAAGTACCTTTGAGCCTTCAGGGAAGAAACCTTTTTTAGTCAGGTCGATTAGTCCCTGCATCGATTTTCCTTCATATACCGGGTCGGTGATCATGGCTTCGGTTTTAGCTGCCAGACGTATTGCTTCATTGGTTTCTTCTGACGGAACACCGTAAGCGGGATAGGCATAGTCAGGGTTGATAACAATTTCGTCTTCACGTACTTTGCGGCCAAGGCCCACCAGATCAGCCGTTTTATCAACAATGCTGGTTACCTGATCCCGTGTCTGCTGCAGAGTGCCTGAAGCATCGATGCCAATTACGGTATCTGCACGGTCATGATTGGCAAAGCCTACAATCATGCCGCCCTGGGTAGAACCGGTCACCACACACACCACAATATAATCGAACTTAAAGCCCAGCTCTTTTTCCTGAGCAATCACCTCTTCGGCAAAGCCGATGTAGCCTAAAGCACCGTATTTATGTACTGATGCACCGGCCGGAATTGCATAGGGTTTGCCGCCTGCATCTTTTACTGACTGAATCGCTTTATTCCAGCTGTCACGAATGCCGATATCAAAGCCGTCGTCCACAAGGCGGCTGTCAGCCCCCATCAGGCGGGTCATCTGAATATTACCCACGCGGTCATAAACGGCATCGTAGTGGGGCACCCATTTCTCCTGCACAACCACGCATTTCATGCCGATTTTGGCAGCCGTCGCAGCAACCATACGGGTATGGTTAGATTGCACACCACCAATTGAAACCAGTGTATCGGCACCGCTCGCAATGGCGTCCGGTACAATATATTCCAGTTTTCTTAGCTTATTACCACCCATTGCCAGACCTGAATTACAGTCTTCCCGTTTAGCATAGATATCTACTTTTCCTCCCAGGGCTTCAGTCAGCCTGGGCAAATATTCGATTGGCGTCACGCCGAATGTCAGCGGATAGCGCTCAAAATTACTGATCAATGATTTCATAATCCGGTTTCCTGTTCTTACCGGTACCCGTATTTATTTTACGGGCAGTCCGGCAGGTGGTTTGTCAGGACAAGCAACAGACTTTGTCCTTTTTGTGCGTTATACTGCACAACATAAAACAAACATAACACCGTGCGCTATAGCGCACAAATAGTTTTTTGCTATGGCCGAACAAGAATTTAAGCAACATATCGCGTTACACCTTAAAACCCTGCGAAAAGACAGAGGACTCAGTCTGGATGCTCTGGCAAAGTTGTCCGGAGTCTCTAAGGCGATGCTGGGACAAATTGAACGTCAGGAATCCAGTCCCACCATTTCAACTCTCTGGAAGATTGCCAGCGGCCTGGATGCATCGTTTTCCGCCTTTTTTGCTTCCGGACCGGATGACAGAGAAAATAGTGATAACTTTCCCCGTGATCCGGACATGAAAGTGAAAGCCATTTTTCCTTATTCAGCAGATACGCGGATAGAAGTCATGGAAGTATGTTTGCTGAATTTTCATGAACAACAGTCTGATCCCCATGCGCCCGGGGTAATTGAACACGTTTATGTAACAGAAGGGGCGTTATCGTTGCATGTGGACGGGGCATGGCATGATTTAAAATGTGGTGGCAGCTTGCGTTTTCATGCCGATCAGCCGCACGTTTATAAGTCCACGGCGCAAACAACCCGTTTTCAAAATATTATCTGCTATCAGGCAGGTAAATCGTCCGGCAAAGACTAAGCTGAGTAACGTCTTTGCCGGGCGGGAGTGCTGGATCAGTTATTTTGCTCTTTATCTTCAGATGCCTCTGCTTCATCCAGATCCGTCACTTCAACACGACCCATGCTGACTTCATGTTTGGTACGCAGTTTCTGCAGAATTTCCAGTTGTGCTTCTGAAAAACGGAAGTTAACCGGCGTTTTCATTATGTTGTCTTCAGCGAGGTAGTTTTGAATTGCTACCGTGTCGCCAAAGGCCTCGCCGGGTTGAGTCGCTACTACGGCATCCAGCATGGCCGCCCCGTTGGTTGCAGCCGACCGGCCGTATTTTCTGCCTTCGCCAATCAGCGCTGCCAGAGTCCAGTCTTCCATTTCGAATTCGACGTCGTCGCGGTTTGCGTATTCATCGAACATGTCACCTTGCAGATAGTCCATTAAATGGCTGATCAGTTTGGCCTGATCGTTGTCAAAGAAAGACATATTGCGCTCGTATAATGCCGACACTTCGCCGTCAAAATACGTACCACGGTTTGAATTAATAAATTCACCGGCATTGTCTTCCAGTTTCCGCCACACTGTTTTGCCGGTGTAAGCAGTACTTCTCAGGCTCGGGCCACCAATATTACCCTGCCAGAGACCATAAATAATCAGCGGATTCCCAAAGTATTTTTCTTTGAGGATCGTAAACTGAATGTCGTCCAGGCTTAACGGAACACCGGCGACGTTGAGTAGTTTTTGCGCCATGATTGAGTCGTCATCACCGTAGTCGAGCACCCGCAGTAAATTGTGCTTCGGATACACTTTCATCATTTCATCGAGCAGGGTGAAATTGTAAAGGTTCAGCCAGTAAGCCAGCTGTTCATTTTTGTTCAGCAGACGTAATGGCACTTCAGCGGGCAGCATTTCAAGGCTTGCGCGAATGTCAGAGATAAATTCAGCTATCAGATCTTTTTCACTTGCGCCTTTGAAGTAGAACCTGTTGCCTTCCAGCGCCGTCAGTCTGTTGATGCGGGTTTTTAACCTGGTACCGACGCCTGCATCCGGACGTGGCGCTTTTTCCCTTGTGGACCAGCCACTTACTGTTACATAAGATGAGAGCAGCGCATTCAAATCATCATAGGCCACTTCCAGAGTAGAATTGGGATCGTCGCCGCGAAATGGCTCAGGAATATTCTCTTCACCGGCGACAGACAGGGTAGAAGTGCCTGCGAGCAGCAAAATCAGCAAGGTGTTGATTGTTTTTTTCATAGTTACATCCTTTTTACTAATTTGGAGTGATAACTATTTACCTCTGAGGCCGGACTGTCAATGCAGTTGTGCGATTAATAACCGGATGTGTGTCACGAAGATGTGACAAAATGTGAATGGCACCAGTCAGCATAATTGCCAGTGACGGGCGCCGGACTCCATGGTTAAGTTTCAGGCGTATATTTGTTGCAAAGCTGCCGGCAGAGCCGGATAGCGAAAATGGAAACCACTTTCCTGCAAACGCTCAGGGATCACATGCTGGCCGGTGATGACCATATCTGCAGCTTCTCCCATCAGTATTTTTAGTACGAATGCCGGGACAATGAAGAAATCCGGCCGGTGAAGCGTTTCCGCCAGAATCCGTGTGAAGACCGCATTGGTCTCCGGTTCCGGAGCAGTAAGATTATAAGGCCCTGAGCAGCGGTGATTTTCGAGGAGGTGTTCAATGGCTGTTACCATGTCATCAATGTGGATCCATGACAGGATTTGTTTGCCGCCCGCAATTTTTCCTCCCACACCTAACTTAACCGGCATTGCCATTTTGGGTAATGCTCCCCGGTCCTTATCGAGCACGACACCGGTGCGTAACAAACACACACGGGTTGCGTCAGAGGCAGCCTGCATGGCGATTTGTTCCCAGCGCTGACAAACCTGATGGGTAAATTCATCATGTACGGTATGGTTATTCTCGGAAACCGGTTTATTTCCCTGACGGCCATAATAGCCGATGGCTGAGCCGGAAATAAAAACAGACGGCGGATGTTCACAGGCTTTCATGCGGGTAACCAGCTGCTGTGTCAGATCCCAGCGGCTATGGCAGATACGTTGTTTTTGTAACGGCGTCCAGCGTTTATCTGCAATGGGCTCGCCGGCCAGATTAATGACGCCGTCAAACAAACAAAAATCTGCAATGTCATGCAAACCTGCAATTACCTCAACATTGTCCGGCAACTGTTTGCGGGCCTGCTCCGGCGACCGGCTTAACACGGTGAATTGATATTTACCTGCTGTTTTATGAATAAACCGGCTACCAACCAGTCCGGTACCGCCTGTGACAAGTATTTTCACTAATACCTCTTTAAGGTTTGGTGCACGACAACGTCAGGGACACTGAATCGGCGAAACGCAGCGCGTGAGGCTTGTCCACTTCCACTTCTGCAAATGTTACCCACGGATGCTCTGCTGCAACGGCAAGCACATCTGAAGTAAGTTTCTCAAGCAGAGAGAAACGGTTGTCTTCCACCAGTTTTATAATCGCTTTCGTCACCGTTTTATAATTCAGAGCATCATCCATGTTGTCAGTATTGGTGGCGTTTATTGCATCGTAATGAATCTTCGCGTTGACCACGACATCCTGTTTATTTTTTATCTCGTCGTCGTTAATACCAATATAGGTGCGCAGGCGCAGGTTTTTGATCCGGATGGTTGCCTGATTCAGCGTCATGATCTCTCTCGTTATTCTGGTTATATCTATCAGCAGTATAATTTGTTAATTTGATAACAGGAATTATCTTTAAAAGACCACTATGGAACTCAAATCTCCCACAGCCAAAGCGATGATAGTACTCGCTTGTCTGGTCGTTGTACTGGCCGGTATTAAGGCCGCCAGCGCCATCATGGTACCTTTCTTCCTGTCGGTATTTATCGCTATTGCATGCAGCCCGCTTATAAATTGGGCCAGTGCTCACCGCATTCCGCGCTGGGCATCCATTAGTTTAGTAATACTGATTATTCTGGTTTTCGGATTCCTGCTGGCAGGGCTGGTTGGCCAATCATTAACAGATTTTAAGGAAAACCTGCCCGGTTACCGTAAACAGCTGGACAGCGAGTTTGCCTGGATCATTGACCGGCTGGCGACAATGAACATTCATATTAACCGTGAGCTGTTCACTCAGCACTTTGATCCCGGTACGGCGATGTCTGTGGCAACGAATTTTCTCAGCGGAATGGGAGGCGCATTGTCTAATATGTTCCTTATCCTGCTGACGGTTATTTTTATGCTTTTCGAAGCTGACAGTATGCCTTCACGTTTACATACGGCGCTGGCAGATCCGGAAATGAAGATGAAACATGTGGACCGGTTTATAAAATCGGTGAACAGCTATCTCGCGATTAAAACCGTGGTAAGTCTGGCAACCGGGCTGATCATCGGTATCTGGTTATATATTCTGGATATCGACCACTTTCTTCTCTGGGGTGTGCTTGCGTTTCTGCTCAATTATATTCCGAATATCGGCTCAATTATCGCTGCCATTCCGGCGGTGCTGATTGCACTGGTGCAATACGGGGCGGGCACTGCAGGACTGGTTGCACTGGCATTCGTGGCGGTAAATACCGTGATGGGAAATATCGTGGAGCCCAGATTAATGGGGCGGGGGATGGGACTGTCTACCCTGGTCGTTTTCCTTTCTCTGGTATTCTGGGGGTGGCTGCTGGGCAGTGTCGGAATGTTGTTATCCGTTCCGCTGACCATGGTTGTGAAAATTGCGCTGGAATCCCGTGAGGAAAGCCAGTGGCTGGCATTACTGCTGTCCAGCAACGCAGAGAGGGATGCCAGACAGCTTTAATCAGTGAAATTACCTTTATAAGGCGATTACATTGACCGGTGTAATGATGACCGGTACCGCTTTTGAGGTCGGGGTGGCACTTTGCTGCCCCACACTGTTGAAGGGCACCAGCGGGTTCGCTTCCGGATAGTAGGCCGCAACGTTCCCCTGAGGAATGTCGTAGCTGACCGCTTTAAAGCGTGAAATTTTACGGGTGACATCGTCATCCCACACGGTCTCAACATCTATCAGACTGCCTTCACGTATATTCAGTCTGGCTAAATCCTGCGGGTTAATGAACACAATATTACGTTCACCGAAAATGCCTCTGTAACGGTCGTTCATGCCGTAAATCGTGGTGTTGTACTGGTCGTGGCTGCGCAATGTCTGCATGGTGAAAACCGGCGTATCACTGGCTGCGATTTTTGCCATCACGCCTTCGCTGAACAAATTTTCAGGTAAGGCATTGTGGTTAAACAGGGCTTTACCCTCTTTATTCCGCCATTCCCGGTTTGCTGCAGCGTTGTACAAATGAAAGCCGCCTGGTTCGGCTATCTTATCATTCATATTCTCAAACCCGGGGATAACCTTCGCGATAAGGTCGCGGATCAGGCTGTAATCGTCTTTCAGTGACAGCCAGTCTGCCGGCGTATTCTCACCCAGAGTTGCAGCGGCGATACGGCAGATGATCTCTGTTTCCGATTTAAGGTTGTTACTTTGCGGTGATGTGCTGCCGCTGGAACCGTGCACCATACTGAATGTGTCTTCTACGGTAATCACCTGATTGCCCGTGGCCTGCATGTCGATTTCTGTTCTGCCTAAACAGGGCAGCAGCAGGGCGTCCTGTTTAGCGGTAACGTGAGTGCGGTTGAGTTTAGTTGCGATGTTTACCAGCAGTTCAGCATTGCCCGCAGCAGCGGCGGTAAAGGGGGTATCTGCTGCGGCAGCCACCAGGTTCCCGCCAAGGCAAATAAGTACTTTGCTGCGCTTTTCATGCAGGGCGCTCAGCATATCAAACACACGGTGTCCGGGTTTTTCCGGCGGATTGAAGCCAAAAGTCTCATTCATGCGCTGATTAAAATCGGGTTTCGGTGCTTCCAGGATCCCCATCGTGCGGTTGCCCTGCACATTGCTGTGACCACGCACCGGACTCAGTCCTGCACCGGGTAACCCGAGGGCACCGGTGAGCAGATGCAGGGAAACAATTTCTTTGATGGTATCTACTGAGTAAAGATGCTGGGTGATACCCATCGCCCAGGTAGAAATGGTTTTGCGTGAAGCAGAAAACAGCGCTGCCAGTTCTTCGATTGTACTTTGCGACAGGCCACTTTGTTTTTCTATGCTCTGCCAGCTTGTTGCTTCAACAGCAGTTGCATACGCGTCGTAACCTGAAGTGTGGGAAGTCATAAACTCATGGTCGAGCCTGTCTTTGTGGTGCATCAGAATGGCCTTCGCCATACCTCTGGCAACGGCATAATCGCCCCCCAGTTTAGGTGAAACGTACTTACTGCTTATTTGCACAGTTTCAAGACCGAGTAACTCTGCAGGCTTTTGCGGGCTGGCAAATTTCTGTAAGCCGACTTCTTTTAAGTTGTTCACCGAAACAATGGTCGCACCCCTTTTTGACGCCGCACGTAAGGCGTTAAGCATGCGCGGATGATTGGTACCGGGGTTTTGTCCGAACACAAACAAGGTGTCAGCTTTTTCAAAATCTTTCAGGACCACCGTGCCTTTGCCTACACCTACCGACTGGTTCAGCGCAATGCCGCTGGCTTCGTGGCACATATTGGAACAATCGGGAAAATTATTCGTGCCGAATGCACGTCCGAATAATTGATAGACAAAAGAGGCTTCATTACTCGCCCGGCCGGATGTATACAACTCAAGTTCATCAGGGCTGCTTAACCCGTTGAGTTTAGCTGCAATGATGTGAAAAGCATCATCCCAGCTTACCTGTTCATAATGGTCTGTTGCTGCATTGTAACGCAGCGGTTCTGCCAGCCGACCCTGACTTTCCAGCCAGTGATCGGATTGTTTATTAAGATACGTCACACTATGTTGTCTGAAAAACTCAGCACCAATGGTCATCTCTGTCGATTCCCATGCCACCGCTTTTGCACCGTTTTCGCAAAATCTGAATGTACCGTCTTTTTCGTCTCCCCAGGCGCATCCCGGGCAGTCAAATCCCTTATGCTTATTCACCTTATACAGGTTCAGCATGTTCTGACGAACCTGCTTACTTTTAATCAGTTCGTTCACGGTGGATTTAATTGACGGTAAACCGCCTGCCTTAGTGGATTTAACTGCCATGTTGAACCTCGCGGGAGAAAAATACAGGCTGGTTGTTTCGTGGCAAAAACACCAGATTCAATTTGTGTTGCCTGGCGAAAGACACTGCCAGTGACGTGGGAGAAGAAAAGCTTATCAGTGTGGTAAAGCCTGCAATCACTGCCTTCTGGACCAGTTCAACACCACATCGGCTGGTCACAACAAGATAACCTTCTTCATGGTTTTTTATGCGTTTTCGCACAGCACCGATCACTTTATCTAATGCGTTGTGACGGCCAATATCCTCCCGTCCGAGTACGATGTCATTGCCTGAACCGTAAAGGGCGGCGTGCAGGGCGCCGGTCTTGCGGGCTTTTTCCTGCAGCTTGTCCATAGCATCTCTGAGTGAACCGAAGTCACAGGCCGGCACAGGAGCCCAGCTTACCGCAGCGTCAAGTTGCGGAAATACCTGTTCAAGGGCGGTGTGATTACAAATTCCGCAGCCTGCATTGACCCGTGTAAAACGCCGTGATTTTAGCAGGTGTTCCCGGCGGCCGGTAAGGCTGACATTGGCTTCGATGCCGGCTTCGTTGCGTACGATATGAATATCTTTAATTTCAACCGGCGCAGTAATGATTTGTTCGGTAAGAAAGTAGCCGGTAATGAAATCTTCGATATCGTCAGGGGAGATCATCATCACCACCAGACTGATGTCATTGACTGAAACCGCCAGCGGCACTTCTTCAACCAGCAGTGATTCATCGTCAGGCAGTCGATGGTTGTCAGCAGAAAGTAAATCCGGTTTTGTCATTAATGCATACAAAATGTTTAATCGGCTAAGATGAGCCATACTAGATGAAAATGCAGGACGGGCACAGTCGTATACTCAATTCGTCACCCTGTATGCATAGATAGCAAGTGTTCTGTAAGGGCTCAGGTCGGTTGCGGTCAAAACAGGGAAACTAACGTCAGGAGAAATTCGTGAAGCAAAAAGCGCTAATTCATAGCATAGCGATGTCAGCCAGTATTCTTATTCTTACCGCATGTGACAATGGCGGGAAAGAGGAAACCATCGCCGGACGCCCTTATCAATATGACTGTGGCGATGCCGGTGCGGTGATATTTCAGGTGGACGGCAACAATACAGCCATTCTGCAGATTGGAGCAAATGCCATGGTGCTGACGCCCGGTATCAGTGCCTCGGGTGCGAAATATACGGGTAACAGTGTGGTGTTCTGGAGCAAAGGTAAAAAAGCGACGCTCACCCTCAGTGATGAGGAATATCAATGTGCCCTGGTTGACGGAGAGTGAATCAGACGCTGTGATGACAAGAAAAAGTACGCAATAAGCATTTTGTTTTTTCAGTGCTGTAATAAATAAACCTGCTTTTCCAGGCAGGAACTCAATTAGTGGCTCATAATATTTACAAAGTTTTTTCAATTTTTTTCAAAAAAACTAATTTATTTGCATCTGATTAGCCTGCACTCCCGTATGGCTATATGTTCACTCACGAAAAAAGGTTAAATTATGTCCACATTCAAACCTCTCACTCTTGCTGTTTCAGCTGCGCTGGTTGCCGGTATTTCTGCTACTGCAATGGCTTCGAGTCACCGGGAGGCGCCGGCTATAACACGCGCTCCTACCGTCGATGCTACAGATTTTTACATGTTTAACAGTTACGAATCTGGCAGAGATGGGTATGTCACGTTGATAGCCAATTACATTCCGTTACAGGATGCGTACGGCGGGCCAAACTATTTTTCAATGGATCCGGATGCAGTATATGCAATTCACATTGATAACGATGGCGACGCGATGGAGGACATTACTCTCGCATTTCAGTTCAGTGCCATGCTAGCTGCGGATAATGAAGGTGTTGCTCTGCCGGTTGGTCCTGAAGGCGATCAGAAGATGATCAAAGTGCCTCTAAAAAATATCGGGCCGGTCAGTGCTGACGATCAAAGTAATGCTAACTTTTCTGAGCATTACACAATGACATGGGTTAGTGGTAACGCCCGCACCGGTGAAAGAACACCACTGACACCATCTTCAGCAGCAATGTTTTCTAAACCACTGGATTATATTGGTGATAAAACTTTCACCAGTTCAAGTGAATATGAGCGTTACGCCGGTCAGTATGTTTATGATTTCGCTGTACCGGGCTGCGATAACCCCGGCAAGGTCTTTGTTGGACAGAGAAAAGACCCGTTTGTTGTTAACCTGGGAGACACTTTTGACCTGGTCAATTATGTTCCTGTTGAAGGAGACAGTGCGCCCGGTGCAGGTGACGGAGATGGTTTTCCGGGAGGGATCACTCAAAGCGAAGATAATGATGATCTCGCTGACAAGAACGTGACCTCTATCGCTGTTGAAATTCCGGCCGCTTGTATTACCGGAGACGGCAATGGAACAGTGGGCGCATGGACTACAGCCAGCTTGCCACAGGCCAGAATCCTGAATCCAAATGCAACGTTCGAAAAGCCATCAGCTGCTGGTGGAGCGATGACACAGGTATCACGGCTTGGTAGCCCGTTAGTCAATGAACTGGTAATAGGGCTTGGCGATAAAGACAAATTTAACAGTTCACATCCGTCTGCAGACGGACAATTTGCTGATTATGTGACCAATCCGGTATTGCCTGAATTGCTTAATATCCTGTTCCGCGATGCAGTGAATACTACCCTGGGCACAGATCTGGAAACTCTCGCGCCAACTAATTTTCCGCGTAATGATTTAGTCACTGCGTTTCTCACCGGCTTTCCGGGAGTAAATCAGCAAGCTACGGTAACAGCGTCGGAAATGCTGCGTCTGAATACGGGTATTCCGGCAACACCAGCCGGTGAACAGTCAGCCTTTGGCGTTGCCGGTGATGATCTTGCCGGTTTTCCAAACGGCCGGCGTCCGGGTGATGACGTAGTTGATATCGCACTTCGCGTGGTAATGGGAGCATTATGTTATCCCATTCCGGTAAATGGTGAGTCGACTGACTTAGGTCTTTGTACTTCAGAAGATGCAAGTGTTGGAAACGTACCGTTTACCGATGGTGCTCCGGTAGACGCTTCCATGACCATGTCTGGTTTTCCTTATCTTGCAACCCCAATCTCTGGCTCAGCGGAATAAAGGAATCATGATGAAACATCTATATTTAGTCGCAGTCACAGGCATCATTCTCGGCGGCTGCAGCGATGACGATGATACCAATTATGCTCCTGAGGTAATATCAGAAGACTTTACCACCACGGTGGATACATCATTTTCTGATACGCTCACAGCATCTGACGCTAACGGCGATACGCTCGTTTATTCGTTGGAAGGATCGCCGGCCAACGGTAGTGTGGAAATCGCTGACAATGGTAGTTTTACATTCACACCAGATGCTGAATTTACCGGTGAAGACAGTTTTACGTTTACTGTCAGTGACGGTGTCAATGACCCCGTGAGCGGTACAATTGGTATTATTGTTGAAGCGGAGAACGTGATGGTCTCTACCTATGTCCGTTCCGCATTCAGTCAGCCGGCAACCGGAACCCCGCTTCCTGTAAATGGCAGGGTGTTTGAAAACGATTCAGATGATCCCGCAGCGTTCGATGATCTATTGACGGATTACTGATAACCGGGAGGCCAGGGACGGCCTGTTGTCACGGGGAAAAATATTGAAAATCTTCTTTTGCACACTAGTTGCTACCTTTGTCGTTTGGGCGGGACAAACTTCTGCAGTTCGCGCAGATATTTTCTATCCGGACGACAGAACTGTGGTAGCAAGTTGGGAAGCCGGGCCGGAAGAAAAGCCAGAGCTATCTTCGTTAAAAAAATCACTGGATGAAGCGAGATCACTTAACGGTTCAGGGTTAGCGCTTCGACGCATAATTCGTTTAACAAATGCAGTAATAAGCTCAGGAAACTTTGAGCCGGAAATGTTGTTGTTTAAGGCAAGATTACAGCAACACCAACATGCTTTTATTGATGCTGCTTCAACAATCAGGCAGTACACTGAGAAATACGGAAAAACACCTTCTGCGCAGTTATTGCAAGCGACCATTGCAATCAATCTCGGAAAATCTGATGAGGCTGAAGCTGCCTGCCGGTCTCTTGCCGGAACCGGAGAACCTGCCTTGTCTGCAATTTGTTTACTGGATATACGCTCGCAGCAATCTCCCGATTTAGATGATTACAAAAAGCTTGAACAGTTACATCAATATTCCGGTGTGGCCACATCCGCACCACTTGATGGATGGCTCAGAGAAATTCTGGCTTCTTTGGCGCTTGAACTTAACCGCCCGGAAGAGGCCAGTGCATGGCTTGATAACGTCGATTTTAATCAGGTTCCGTTGAGTCGTGTTGCGCTTTGGGCTGATATTCAGCTTGCCCTGGGTCAACCGGATAGAGTTCTCAACACGCTATCACCCATTATTAATGATCCGGATAATGTAGATGATGCCATTATGCTCAGACTTGCGCAGGCAGAAAAACTAAGTAAAAACGGAACGCTGTGGACGCAAGCTATGGCACAGCGTGTGGCTATGCGCGCCTGGCGTGACGATGGCGTTCATGCGGCGCAACTTGCACGATATTATCTTGATATTCAACCTGATCCCCTGAAAGCTCTGAAGTATGCGCGTCTGAATTGGGAGCACGGGAAAACCCGGGCCGAAAAGATACTATTGGAACGCGCCGTTGACAGCCAGAATGAATCAGAAGAAAAATAACCGGAGCAGGCATGTTTTTGTTGTCGTTTTATCGCGCTAGTGATTATGTTACCAACCGTGCATTCGGGTTGATGATTTTGTCATTCCTGATGATAACCGTTCCGGAGGGGGTGAAAGCCCATGAACTCAGCAACGGATATATTACTTTGAACGGAGACAATACGCAGAAGTTTAGCGGGCGACTTTCTCTTATGCCATATGATCTCGAGATTGAGATGAAACTGGATGAGAATTTTGATGGCAAACTCGTCTGGCATGAAGTAAAAGAAGCTCAACCTGATCTGCATGCCTACGCAGCTGCTGTTTTGCAATTTACTCAGGGTAGTGCAGCCTGTTCGCCGGTATTTCATGAAGTAGCAATGGAATTAATATCTGGCGAAGCCCTGATAGCTATTCCATTCACAATCGACTGCCCCTACGACACCGATGTTTCAGTGGATTATCAGGGGATATTTGAGCAGGATGACACTCATCAAACATTGTTCAGTGCGGCTATAGGTGGAGAGAGTCATACTGCTGTGTTTACGAATGAACACAGGCAAGTGACACTGTCAGCTGCGTCCGGCGCTTCCGTGTGGCAAACCATCACTACTTTTGTGTATCAGGGTATTATTCATATCTGGATTGGTATTGACCATATTTTGTTTCTGTTAGCTACTTTGCTGACTGTTAATCTGGTAAGAAAAAACAATCAATGGCAGGGCGAATTGAGTAAAGGTAAAGTACTTAAATCTACGTTCTGGCTTGTAACTGCATTTACCGTTGCCCATTCTGTTACGTTGACAACGACTGCCCTTGGCTGGTATCACCCTCCCGGTCGCTGGGTGGAATTTGGTATTGCAATATCAGTGATGCTGACGGCAATCAATAACATCTGGCCTGTTATACACCGGCTGGCTATTGTTACATTCGCTTTCGGATTAATTCACGGGATGGGCTTCGCAAGTGTGTTCGGGGAACTGCAAGCTGATGCACAGAGTCCTTTGCTAGCTATTGCTTCATTTAATATTGGTGTAGAGCTCGGTCAACTCGTCGTCGTATTATTATTGCTGCCATTGCTTCTGGCATTAAGACATATGCGATTTTATGCTTCTGCTGTCATGCCTTTAGCTTCATCAGCTATTGCTCTGATTGCGCTCAACTGGGCAGTTCAGCGGTTTTGAGTTTTGTTAATACCTGTCACTCCCGCAGGCTGAAGCTCTGCTAAAACCTGCAACAGTGCATCCTGAAAAAAAAGCCCCGACAAAGTCGGGGCTTTTTCAACAGTATTAAGAATCGTTAATTAAACGTTCTTCACCGCTACATCTGCTTCGAACTTAGGCTTAACAGCCAGGTCTTCTGAAGGCGGAGCAAACTTGGTCAGGTCGATGCCTGCAACAGCCTGCTTGTACTCTTCAGTAGTCGGGAAGCGACCCAGTACTGTAGACAGTACTACCAGCGGCGTTGAGCCCAGCAGTGATTCGCCTTTCTTTTCGCTCGTATCAGCAACAACACGGCCCTGGAACAAACGGGTAGAAGTAGCAATTACCGTGTCACCTGGTTCCGCTTTTTCCTGGTTACCCATACACAGGTTACATCCAGGGCGCTCCAGGTACAGAATGTTGTCGTACTTAGTACGTGCAGCTTCTTTTGGCTTAGCATCGTCAAACTGGAAGCCAGCGTATTTCGCCAGAATTTCCCAGTCGCCTTCAGCTTTCAGCTCATCAACAATGTTGTACGTAGGTGGAGCAACAACCAGTGGCGCTTTAAAGCTAACCGAACCGTTCAGTTTTTCCAGGTTACGCAGCATTTGGGCAATGATTTGCATATCGCCTTTGTGAACCATACAAGAACCTACGAAGCCCAGGTCAACTGGCTTGCCGTCGTAGTAAGAAACCGGACGGATAACGTCATGGGTGTAACGCTTAGACACGTCTTCGTTGTTTACGTCCGGGTCAGCGATCATCGGCTCATCGATTTGGTCCAGGTCAACAACGACTTCTGCGAAGTATTTTGCGTTGTCATCCGGTGCAAGCGCTGGCTCTTCACCAGACTTGATTTCAGCGATACGCTTGTCTGCCAGGTCGATAAGACCTTGCAGCATATTCGCTTCGTTATCCATGCCCTTGTTGATCATGATCTGGATACGGCTCTTCGCCAGTTCCAGTGATGCAATCATGGTCTCGTTGTCAGAGATACAGATTGAAGCTTTCGCTTTCATCTCAGCAGTCCAGTCGGTGAACGTAAATGCCTGGTCAGCCAGCAGCGTACCGATTTGAACTTCGATAACACGGCCCTGGAACACGTTTTCACCAGCGAATTGCTTCAGCATTTGTGCCTGTGTAGCGTGAACAACATCACGGAAGTCCATGTGCTCTTTCATGCTACCTTTAAAGGTCACTTTCACAGACTCAGGAATAGGCATTGCCGCTTCACCTGTTGCCAGTGCCAGTGCTACCGTACCGGAGTCAGCACCGAATGCCACACCTTTTGACATACGGGTGTGCGAGTCACCACCAATGATAATTGCGCGGTCGTCTACAGTGATGTCGTTAAGCACTTTGTGAATAACGTCAGTCATTGAGTGGTAAACGCCTTTAGGATCACGGGCAGTGATAACTCCAAAATTGTTCATGAAAGACATCAGCTTAGGAATGTTAGCCTGCGCTTTCTTATCCCAAACTGACGCAGTGTGACAGCCAGACTGGTATGCACCATCAACAATTGGAGAGATGGTTGAAGCCGCCATGGATTCCAGTTCCTGACAGGTCATCGGGCCTGTGGTGTCCTGAGAACCTACAATGTTTACCTTCACACGTACGTCTGAACCAGCATGTAATGGAGAATCTGAATTCACACCGACTGCGTTACGGTTGAAAATTTTCTCAACAGCAGTCAGGCCCTGACCTTCGTGTGATACTTCTTTAGATGGCGCGTAAACGTCTGGTGCAGTTACACCCAGCGTTTCAGCTGCGAAAGTTTGCAGTTGCTTACCGAAAACAACAGCGTATGAACCGCCGGCTTTCATGAATTCAACTTTTTGTGGCGTAAACGCGTCAGCAACGTCAGCCAGTTCTTCAGAACCGTTGTACAGTTTCTTCGCTTTGGTATCGATGGTCAGAACTGTACCGGTAGCAACAGAGTACGCTTCTTCCAGTACCGGGTCGCCATTTGCATCGCGAATCACTTCACCATTTTCGTCAGTTTTCTTAACCCAGTTTTTCAGGTCCAGACCAATACCGCCGGTTACACCAACGGTTGTCAGGAAGATAGGAGCGATACCGTTAGTACCGGCAACAACAGGGGCTTTGTTTACGAAAGGAATGTAAGGGCTGGTAGGCTCACCGGCCCACAGTGCCACGTTGTTCACACCAGACATACGAGAAGAACCTACACCCATGGTGCCTTTTTCTGCAATCAGCATGACTTTAGCGTTAGGGTGCTTTTTACCCAGCTCAACGATTTCCTGTTGTGCTTCAGGCGTAATCATACATTGGCCGTGCAGTTCACGGTCGGCACGGGAGTGTGCCTGGTTGCCCGGAGAAAGCAGGTCAGTAGAGATATCACCTTCAGCAGCGATATAAGTAACAACTTCAATTTTTTCTGGTACATCAGGAAGCTTGGTAAAGAATTCTGCTTTCGCGTAGCTTTCCAGAATATCTTTGACGATTGGGTTGCCTGCTTTATAAGCCGCTTCCAGACGCCCGGTGTCTGCATCGTACAGATAAACCTGTGTTTTCAGCACTTCTGCAGCAGGTTTGGCAACTGCTTCGTTATCAGATAATGCCAGGTCCAGTAATACTTCTACAGAAGGGCCACCTTTCATGTGAGAAAGCAGTTCAAGCGCAAACTCAGGTGTGATTTCTTCTACTTTTTCTTCGCCAAGAACAATTTCTTTCAGGAATTGTGCTTTAACACCAGCCGCGCTCGTGGTGCCGGGCAGGGTGTTATAGATAAAGAATTTTAAAGAGTCTTCACGGTGCTCATTTGCTGTGTCTTTAATTTGAGCAATGATTTCTGACAGCAGATCAGCACTGTCTATTGGCTTCGGGTTAAGACCTAGTTCCGTTTTACGGGTTTCGATCTCTGCCAGATATTCTGAATACAAACTCATAATTTTCTCTCGGTCTTGGTTCACTCGGGCGTAGAATTAAGACGGTCTTAGCTATACGCGTATAAAAATGAGGGACATATTAACTGATTTTTAGTGATTACGTAATGACAGAAAGTGATTAGGGGGTGTCATGCAACATACTTATGTAAAACAGATGTTGCATGTCGATTTTTGGTTTCTTTGTTTATGATTTGCGATTTATAAATTGATCATAAAAATCATTAGTTTATGGGATTCAGGTAAATGTGATTTACGGTGACGCGTCAGATTGGTTTTACCAATTGGGATAAATTATAGTGTTGTATTTATGGTAAGCATTCATAGTGGTTATGGTTGTACCAGATTGAAAAGTAAACATAACGCACACAAACTGTAATTACACAGGAAATGACAATGTTATTGCTGCGCCGCCCAGCGTACTGTCTGCAATATCCAGCCTCCCTTCATAAATAGCAACGAGATCGGCAACGACAGCCATGCCGATCCCCTGGCCTTCTGCATAGGTGTCCAGACGCTCGCCCCGTTCAAGCAGCGCGTCTTTCTGATCCGGGGGGATGCCCGGCCCGTCATCTTCTATTCGGATATGACTCCAGCCCTCTTCCTGTTCAAGGGTGAGAAGTACCGATGCGCTGGCTGCTTTACAGGCGTTGTCCAAAAGGTTGCCCATCATTTCCATCAAATCAGTTTCATCGCCCTTGAACTGACAGCCGGTATCACCTGCCATGTTTATGTTAAGTGAACGGTCACGATGCACTTTTTCCATTGCATTAAGTAGTTTTCGCGCCAGCGGCGCTACCGTGACACTGGCTTGCCAGCCGGCTTTGGCTGCTGCAGCCCGTTTGAGCTGGCGTTGGATGATATTGTTGATTTGCGTAAGTGAGTCATGGGCATCATCGGGAAGATTATTGGTGCCCATAGCAACAGCCAGCGGCGTTTTCAGGCTGTGAGCCAAATCACCGAGACTATTCTTATAGCGACTGCGTTGCTGGGCTTCTGCTTCAAGCAGCCGGTTAATGCTGTTTTTTAGCGGGGTAAACTCTTTCGGATAACGGCGGGTGAGTGCACCCTGGCGTCCGCTGGCTGTCAGCCGTATTTCATTAATCAGTTCCCGCACAGGATTCAGCACGAAAGTAATGCCCGCGATGATCAATACAAGAAGTCCGGCAGCGAGCAGGAGCAACCATTTCCACAATGTACCGGTGAATGCGTCACGCTCAAGGTTGAATTCCTGACGGCTGTTCATAATGTAAAAATGAACCGGTTCGAAGCTGTCAGCGGCTGCAAATTCGGCCGTAAACGCATAGCTGAAATAGCTGCCGGTGTTACTGAGTGCACCCCAGTCTTCCGTGATAAATTCTTCATCGCCGGTTGCGGGTGCGGGCAGGGTAGCGATCACCTCATTGTGCAACGCTGAAGCCGATTTCCAGACCACTTTATTGCGGAAAACGATAATGCCTATGTAGCCTGAATCCGGCAAATTAAGCTGCTCTTCGTACAACAGTTCCGGCATGTAAGGCACATCACCGTCCAGTTCAAATGCAGAGACCAGTGCCAGGTTCATCAGCTTTAATTCGTTATGTTTCGCCTGAGTGAGACTTTCCGTATAGGCTTTGTCCAGAGTCAGCACGGTCACCGGAATAAAAATAGCCAGCGCCAGCAGTGCCAGAAGGGCACTGCGAAGACGAAGAGACAGACGGGTCATAGATCTCTGTTCAGGCGGTAGCCGCGGCCACGAAGTGTTTCAATAGGTTTCAGCGTGCCGTCAGGATCGAGTTTTTTCCGCAGGCGTCCTACAAATACCTCAATCACGTTACTGTCTAAATCGAAGTCCTGATCGTAAATATGCTCTGTCAGTTCTGTTTTCGACACAATCTTCTGCGGATTCAGCATCAGGTATTCCATGACCTTGTACTCGTAAGCCGTGAGATCCAGGCGGACGTCGTTCAGAGTAATTTCTTCGGCAACTGTGTCCAGACATACCGGACCAAACTGAATAGACGGATTTGCCTGACCGGAAGCACGGCGGATCAAAGCTTTTACTCTGGCCAGTAACTCTTCATTGTGAAATGGCTTGGTTAGGTAGTCATCAGCACCGGCATCCAGACCTTCTACCTTTTCCTGCCAGCGGTCTCTGGCGGTCAGGATCAGCACCGGTGTACGAACATCATTCTGACGGGCTTTACGGATCACGTCGAATCCGTCAATACCCGGCAGACCAATATCAATGACAGCTAAATCGTAATTGTATTCCTGAAGCTGATATAAGGCGTTGTTACCATTGTCTGCGAGGTCCACGCTGTAGCCGTTTTGCTGTAGCAAAGCATCTAACTGGGTTAGCAGACGACTGTCGTCTTCGGCAATTAATAAGCGCATTTGTCTTAATTATCCTTGTCCGTTGCCGGCTGAACTTTGCCGGTTTTCTTATCTACATCCACCGACACCACACGACCATTTTTTTTCAGCACTTTTACACGGTATTTTGTACGGGTCTGGTCGACCCGCAACACCCGACCTTTTTCATGTTGTTGTGCTTTTGTCGCGGCCTGACTGCGATCTATCTGTTGCGCCTGCTCCTGAACGGCAGCGGCCTGCTGCGATAGCGAAGCTATGAGCAGTAACACAGTCAGAAACAGGGTTTTAACGATATTCATACAGCCTCAGGATGGTGCTCAGGACACGGTGTCCGGCATTCTCTAATTTTCGTATCCTAGCATAACCGTTATAAATGAACATTGGCTGAATCGAATCTGACTTTTGTTAATTGCTGCAAATTCATTACTTTAAAATTTCTAAATCCCGCAATAAAAAAACGGGAGCCGCCGGCTCCCGTTTTGTTTCCGTAACCGGTTACGGCAATACTTTCTTGTAGGGTTTAACTACGACATTGTCATAGACGCCGGCTTCCACATACGGGTCGGCTTCAGCCCAGGCTTTCGCGGTTTCCAGAGAGTCAAATTCAGCGACAACCAGGGAACCGGTGAATCCGGCCGGGCCGGGATCTTCACTGTCAATAGCAGGGAAGGGGCCGGCAATCAGCAAGCGGCCTTCGTCTTTTAACGCATTCAGACGTGCCAGGTGAGCAGGGCGGGCGGCCAGACGCTTTTCCAGACTGTTTTCCACGTCGGTTGCACAAATCATATAGAACATCGTATTTCTTCCCTTATTTTTCCGTAGCGGCTTTCATGCCGGTAACAAAGGCATCAAGTGCGCTGAGCATGGCCGGCACATCATCCAAATGTTTGGCGATGATGTTAACGGTGGCTGAACCACTGATTGCGCCCGCAGCGCCGGCTTTGATGGCTGTCGACACCTGCTCCGGTGTTGAAATACCAAAGCCAAGAATTGGCGGTGCACATGCATAATCCGATAATTTGGCAATTAATGACTCTGCCGGGATATCTGCAGCGGTTTCCACGCCGGTCACACCAGCCCGGCCCAGTAAATAAGTGTAGCCGCGCGAGTGTTCACCAATCTGCGATAAGGTTTCTTCTGTTGCATTAGGCGGCGCGATGAGAATTTGGGCAACGCCGGTTTCATTGGCTACAGATATAAAGGGTTTTGCTTCACGAAGCGGTACATCCGCCACCAGAATTGAATCAACACCGGCATCGTGTGCCTGCTGATAAAAGGCTTTGATCCCTTTGGCCATCACCAGGTTGCTATATAACAATAAGCCCATAGGCACATCGGGGTATCTTGCTCTGACGCGGGACAGCATCTCAAAGCAGGCATCCGGTGTGACGCCGTTGCCTAGAGCACGAATACTTGCAGCCTGAATTGTCGGGCCATCAGCAATGGGATCTGAGTAGGGAATACCCAGTTCAAGAGCGTCTGCGCCGCTTTCAATCAACTGACAGATAATTTTTTCAGACGTGTCGATATCCGGATCGCCAATCATGACGAAAGGAACAAACGCACCGCGATTACCGGCGTTCAGCCGGCCAAACATATCACTATAGCGATCCATTAAAATCTTCTCCCAGAATCTTGATCACGTGTCCAAGGTCTTTGTCGCCGCGACCCGATAAATTCACCACGATAATGGTTTCTTCTTCTGCCTCGTCCGCCATGTTGAGCGCATGGGCCAGCGCGTGGGAAGACTCAAGCGCCGGTATGATACCTTCTTTGCGGGCTAGCAACTGGAAGGCATTCAGCGCTTCTTCATCAGTAACTGCAACATATTCAGCGCGGCCGGTATCCGCAAGATAGGCATGCTGAGGACCAACAGCAGGGTAGTCCAGACCGGCAGACACAGAGTAGCTTTCTTCAATCTGACCTTGCTTGTCCTGCATAATATACGTGTATGCACCGTGCAGAATGCCTTTCGAACCGGTACAAATGGTGGCACCGTGTTCTTTGGTGTGCAGGCCTTTACCTGCAGGCTCGACACCGATTAGCTTCACAGAAGGTTCGTCGATGAAGTCAGCAAACATGCCGATAGCATTCGAGCCGCCGCCAACACAGGCAACCACGGCGTCCGGTAATCTGCCTTCTTTTTCCATGATCTGCGCACGGGTTTCTTCACCAATCATGCGGTGGAATTCACGTACGATATGCGGGAACGGGTGAGGGCCGGCCGCGGTACCCAGCAGATAGTGCGCTTTATCGTAATTGGCAGACCAGTCACGGAGTGCTTCGTTAACCGCATCTTTCAGGGTGCCTGAACCAGCATTCACAGGAATGACTTCTGCACCCATTAAACGCATACGGAATACGTTCGGTGCCTGACGCTCAACATCTTTCGCACCCATGTAAATGCGGCATTTCAGACCCAGCAGTGCACAGGCAAGTGCTGTCGCCGTACCGTGCTGACCTGCACCGGTTTCGGCAATGACTTCGGTTTTGCCCATACGCTTAGTCAGCAATGCCTGACCCAGTACCTGGTTGGTTTTGTGCGCACCGCCATGCAGTAAATCTTCACGCTTCAGATACAGCTTAACCTTGGGGTTTGTAACCAGATTGCGCGTCAGCGTCATCGCCGTAGGACGACCTGCATAATCTTTTAACAGTGCTGAAAACTCTTCCTGAAATGCCGGATCTTCTTTGGCATCAATAAATTCTTTCTCGAGTTGGTCTAGCGCGGGAATAAGCAACTCGGGCACGTACATGCCCCCGAAATCCCCGAATTTTGAATCAAGTTGGTTCATGAATAATCCTGTTGATCATCAATTAATAGCGTCGTGCTGTTGCGAACAGCGCCGCCAGCTTTTCAGCAGATTTTTGTGCCGGAGCATCTTCTACTCCGGAATTTACGTCTATGGTGCCCGCGCCGGTTTCGAGCGCAGCGACCAGGTTACCGGCATGAATGCCGCCGGCAACGATAAGTTTTTTCTTGTCTGTCACATCATCCAGCAGTGACCAGTCGAATGACTGTCCCGTTCCGCCTTTTTCCGTACCTACCTGACAATCCAGCAGTACGCGATCTGTTACTGTTTCGCCCGGCAAATCGCTGAGGTGCGGCGGTAAGTCGCCGGATATGCCAACCGCCTGCCAAATCTGGCACTCAGCAGGCAATGCTGCCCGCAATGTCTGGCGGAAAGCCGCATCTTCGCTGCCGTGTAACTGAACGGCAAACAGGCTAAGTGTACGCGCGGCACTGACAATGTCATCCACAGGCTGGTCGACAAATACACCCACATAACGGCCCGGCACTGTCTCAGTAATCGTGCGCGCCTGCTCCTGCGTTACACAACGTTTAGACTTTTCTGCGAAGATGAGTCCGCCATAGTTGGCGCCGCCGTCAAACGCAGCTTTAGCGTCTGCTGCACGGGACAGGCCGCATATTTTGATGTCGCCGTAAATGAGGGCACGCACCGCTTCGGGTAAATCTTTTTGAGCCATCAGCGCACTGCCGACCAGAAAGCCCTGGCATAGCGGCGCTAAGCGGCGTACATCCTGGTGGGTGTAAATGCCGGACTCAGAAATCACAACGAAATCATGACTTGCCTTCTCCAGCATAGGGATCAGTTTTTCGCTGGTGGCGAGGTCGGTGGACAAATCCCGCAGATCACGGTTATTAATGCCGATGATTTTCGCTTCCAGCGCGATGGCGCGGTGCATTTCTTTTTCGTTACTGACTTCGGTAAGAATATCCAGCGCCAGGCTGTCAGCCAGGCTGGCGAGAGTGCGGTAAGTGTCGTCGTCCAGCACGCTCAGCATCAGCAAAATAGCATCAGCGTTATAATGACGGGCCAGATAAACCTGATACTCGTTTACAAAGAAATCTTTGTTCAGAACCGGTTGTGACACCCGCTCAGTCACATAAGCCAGATAGTCATAGCTGCCCTGAAAATACTTTTCATCAGTGAGCACGGAAATGCCTGCTGCGTAAGGTTTATAAGCGGCAAGAATTTCGTCGAGGTCGAATACAGGGCGAATGAGCCCTTTAGACGGCGATGCTTTTTTACATTCAAAAATAAAACCGGCATCCGGCTGACTTAATGCATCGAACAAGCTTTTATTTGATGGTGTCAGTGAATCTTTAAACGTGGCTAACGGCATGGCTGCCATACGTGCTTCTAACTCCACACGTTTATCGGCGACGATGCGTTCTAACACATTACTCATCGTTACTGCTCTCCTGATGACTGATTTTTGCCACGGCGTTAAGCGTGGTTAACGGTTTGCCCTGTTTCATGGCTTCCATGGCCATTTCCGCACCGTCTTTGAATGTGGTCACGGTGTCGGTAAGTTTCAACAGCGCGCCGCAATTCATTGCAATGGCGGCCCTGTGTGCTTCCTGACCTTCGCCGGCCAGAGCGGCTTCCACCATTTTGCGGTTTTCATCCGGTTCACCGCCGGCTATGGCCTCAAGAGGGTATGAAGGTAAACCGAAGTCTGAAGGCGTCACGGTCAGTGTGCGTAAATCACCATGCTCTAAGTCGATGATGTGAGATTCGCCGTGCAGAGCCAGTTCGTCCAGTCCGTCGCCATGAACAATCATGGCCCGGTGCTGGCCGAGCAGCATCAACGTGCGGGCATACGGCTCAAGAAGCTCCGGAGAATATACACCAAATAAACCATGGGTAGGGCCGGCAGGGTTTGCCAGTGGACCCAGAATGTTGAAAATGGTGCGGGTTTTCAGTGCCGCGCGGATGGGCGCAGCGTGACGCATACCTGAATGATAAACCGGTGCGAACAGGAAGCAGAAGTTCGCATCGTCCAGACATTGTCTTGCTGTCTCTGGGCTGATTTCCAGATTAATACCGAACTGTCTGAATATATCCGCAGAGCCGGATTTACTGGAGACGCTGCGGTTACCGTGTTTGGCGACTTTTACGCCGCAACTGGCGGCTACCACACCCGCCGCACTGGAAATATTAATGGTGTTATGTCCGTCACCGCCGGTGCCGACAATATCCGCAAACGGATAGTCCGGCGTGGGGAAAGGCAGCGCGTTTGACACCATGGCACTGGCAGCACCGGCGATTTCATTGGGTGATTCGCCATTCAGCTTTAATGCAGTAAGCACGGTTGCCAAAATCAGATCAGGTTGTTCGCCATGCATAATGCTGTTAAATAAAGCAAAAGACTGCGCCTGACTCAGATGCTCTTTAGCAAATAACAGGTCCAGCAGGGGAGAGGCATCATACATGTTCCAACTCCTTGTCGGTTAAATAGTGAATACTTTGCAGTAGTAAACGGCTTCCGTCTGCGGTGAGAATTGACTCCGGGTGAAACTGGAAACCAAGCATTTTGTCTTCGGGGTGATAAACCGCCATGGTGGTGTCACCAAAACTGGCAATGGTTTCTAACCCTGCCGGTAATGATGTAGCCACAAGAGAATGATAACGGGCCACATGCAGCGGGTTAGCCAGACCTGAAAACATGGCCTCGCCGGAGTGACTGATGGGCGATGATTTGCCGTGCATTACCTCTCTGGCCCGGTCGACCACGCCGCCGTAATGACTCACGATAGCCTGGTGACCTAAGCATATACCCAATACCGGAAAAACACCCTGTACCTTTTTAATCAGTGCGGGCATGCAACCGGCTTCATGGGGCGCACCCGGACCCGGCGACAATAACAGCAATACCGGCGCTTTTTCTGCTTCCTGCTGCATGCGGGAGAACAACATGTCTGCATCTACCGTGTTACGGTACACAATGATGTGTAAATCCAGTGCCCGTAGCTCGTCAACCAGGTTATAGGTGAAGGAGTCTACATTATCGAGCAGAAAAACGGTGATTTTATCTTTCATGATCAGGCTCCCTGTTTCAAAGAGCGGCGAACCGCGTTGATGACAGCCTGCGCTTTGGTGCGGGTTTCATTGGCTTCAGACTGGGGATCTGAGTCGTAAACCACACCGGCGCCTGCCTGAATATAGGCACGGTCGTTTTTCACAAACGCTGAGCGGATAACAATACAGGTATCCATATCGCCGTTCCCGTTTAAGTAGCCCACAGCGCCGCCATAGCTTCCCCGGCGTTTCTTCTCAACCTGGCGGATTAATGTGGCCGCACTGACCTTTGGTGCGCCGACCAGGGTGCCCATGTTCATGCAGGCCTGATAAGCATGCAGCGCATCCAGATCGGTTCGTAACTGACCCACGACCCGGGAAACCAGGTGCATCACGTGAGAGTAGCGGTCTACTTTCAGCAGGTCTTTCACAAAACGCGTGCCCGGACGGCTTACTTTCGCCACATCGTTACGGGCCAGGTCGACTAACATAATGTGTTCGGCTTTCTCTTTGTCATCTTCACGCAAATTCAGTTCAATGCGGCTGTCCAAATCCGGATCGATTTCACCATTCGCCCGTTTGCCTCTGGGGCGGGTACCGGCGATGGGGTAAATTTCCACCTGATTCGATGATTTCTCGTATTTGATTGCCGACTCAGGTGACGCGCCGAATATAGTAAAGTCTGCATCCTGCATATAAAACATATAAGGACTTGGATTACTGATTTTTAATTGAGCGTATGCGGTTAACGGGTCAGGACAAGGTAAGGAGAAAGTGCGGGAAGGTACAACCTGGAAAATGTCACCGGAAAGGATATTGGCTTTTAAGTCGACAACGTCCTGCTTATAGGTTTCATCGTCTTTGTCGACATCCACATCCATAGCATCCTGAGCCCCGGGCGGGATAGTGGCAGTACTCGCAGGTATATCTGTGAGTCTGGCCTGCAGCCGCTCCAGTCGCTGTGCCACATCAAAATAACTTTGCGCCACGTTAGGGCCGCTGAATACGCTGCCGATTAAACGGGTCTGGCGGGTTTGATGATCGACAGTGAGTAAGGTCTCTGCCAGATAGAATACATAGTCCGGACAGTCATTTTCGCCATCGGGTACATCAGGTAAGTTTTCGAATGTGGCCAGCAGATCATAAGCAAATACACCACCCAGAAAGACGGCGTGGGGATGCTGCCGGATTGGCGTGATTTTCTGAACCAGTAACCGCAGTGCGTCGAATACGCTGGCCGCTTTCAGCCGGCTGTCTTCATCCAGGGCATTATCCGCAGCGTGGCAGGTGAGCGTTACCGTTACTCCGTCTCTGACAACACTGGTATTGTCCGGGCGCTGTGCTTCAATCAGCGGTAATACAGATTCGCCGTTGGGGGTCAGTGCAGTGCAGATAACCTGATTACCTTTGCACACAAGGCGCATCGCGGCATCTACCATCAGCAGGCTTTGCAAGTCGTCCTTGCTGTCAATTTCTGCTGATTCTAACAACAGTGCATTTGATTTTCCGGCACAAAGGTGGGCAAAGGCGGCTAACGGATCGTTCAGGTAGGTACCTGACTGTTCGATTGTTTCCACTTTGCCGGGCTGGGTGCCCAGTTCAGCTAAACTCATTGTCGCATTTTCTCCAACTGCGATTAAAAAAAAAGGCCCGTTAAACGGGCCTTTATTGTGTTCTTTTACGCACTCACGCGTACACCGCCCGTTACTTCAGGGAGTGCCACCACCAAACTGCTTTTACTAAAGTGCTGATTGATAATTGATTACGCATGATTTCTCTGTCATAAACTTCGATAGGCATCGAAGGCGTTAGTACGTATAATATGCCCTATAGAAGAAAACAAAAACGAAGTTGTGTCAACCGTAAATTTGCATAAGACATTGAAAATCGATCTACATAGTCATACAAAATTTTCCGACGGCCATTTAACGCCGGAAGAGCTGGTGCTCCGCGCGCACACCATGCAGGTGGATGTGCTGGCCATTACCGACCATGATACCCTCGCCGGTTTACCGCTTGCCCACCAAACTCAGGCAAAGCAAAAGCGTGTGATGACGATCATTAACGGCGTTGAAATCTCCACCGCCTGGCATGGGTTCGATATTCATATCGTCGGCTTAAATGTGGATGTGGAAGATGCATCACTCAACAGCTTTCTGGCTGAGCAAAGTACAATACGCAAGGAACGTGCGGTTAAAATTGGTGAAAAGCTGCAAAAATGCGGTTTTGACGGTGTGCTTGAAAAGGCGCTGAATCTTGCCGGTGTGGGGCAGGTGACCCGTGCACACTTCGCACGCGTATTAGTTAATGAATATGGTGTTGCGACCATGGATGCGGCCTTTAAAAAGTATCTTGGAAAAGGGAAACGGGCCGCCGTTAAGGCTGTGTGGCCCGGCATGGAGCAAGCCATATCTCATATTCGTGCTGCCGGTGGTCAGGCTGTACTTGCTCATCCCGCCCACTATGACATAACGGCAAAATGGTTGCGCCGTCTGGTCAATGATTTTGCACATCACGGTGGACAGGCCATCGAAACGGCTTTTCCCGGTATTAATCCTGACAAGCAAAAGCTTATCAACGAGCTTGCCAGCGAGCACAATCTTTTGGCTTCGGCGGGTTCTGATTTTCACTTCCCGTCCAGGTGGACAGAATTGGGGCGTAATTTAGGTATCGCTTCTCACCTCAAGCCAGTCTGGCATGACTGGGCACTGCCCGCCCATCAGTAACAGGACATTGTAATGAGTCAATTTTTCTATATTCATCCTGAAAATCCACAGCAGCGATTGTTAAATCAGGCTGTGGAGTTAATCCGGCAGGGCGAGGTAGTGGTGTATCCCACTGATTCCGGCTACGCCATTGGCTGCCAGATGGAAGACAAAAAAGCGCTGGAACGCCTTTGCCAGATAAGGCAAATCGAGCACGACCACAACTTCACTTTGATGTGCCGTGATATGTCCGAATTATCGTTTTATGCCAAAGTGGATAACACCGCCTTCCGGCAAATTAAAAACAACACACCGGGCCCGTATACCTTCATTTTCAAAGCCACCCGTGAGGTACCCCGCCGGTTACAAAACCCGAAGCGGAAGACCATCGGGATCCGTGTGCCGGATAACGTGATTGCACTTAAGTTGCTGGAAACCCTTAATGAACCGCTGATGTCCACATCACTGATCCTGCCGGGTAAAGAAATGGCAGAGTCAGATCCTGATGAAATCCGTGACAGGCTGGAAAAACAGGTAGGATTGATTATTCATGGCGGGTATCTTGGTGAAGATCCCACCACCATTGTCGATTTCTCTGAAGGCAATGCGGAAGTGATCAGGGAAGGCAGTGGCGACCCGTCACCGTTCCTGTAAAACAATCATAGCACGGACGAACAGCACGTAAGATGACAGACGAACAAACGCCGGCGGCAGTAAGCGACCCCGTTCAGCAACCTTTGCCACTGGCGTTTATCAACGGCGAAGCGGTCATTGAAAAGCCGTCAGATCTGTACATTCCCCCCGACGCATTGGAAGTCATTCTGGAAACCTTTGAAGGCCCGCTGGACCTTCTTTTGTACCTTATCCGCAAACAAAAATTCGAAATCGTAACCTTACCCGTGGCAGATATCACGGCGCAGTACATGGAGTATGTGGAGGTTATGAAAACATTGAAGCTGGAATTAGCTGCCGAATATTTGCTGATGGCAGCGATTCTGGCTGAAATTAAATCCCGGTTACTGCTACCAAGGCGAAGCGATGAACCTGAAGATGAAGAAGACCCCAGAGCGGAGCTTATCCGCCGGTTAAGAGAATACGAAGCCGTTAAAGAAGCTGCACAATCATTGGATGAACAGCCCCGTATGGAGCGTGATGTGTTTGCAGTGAAGGCTGATGTGGCTCTGAGTGTGCAACCGGTGCGGATAGAGCCGGATGTGTCACTGCAGGAGCTTGTGCTGGCATTCAGCCATGCCATGAAGCGGGCTGCTGCATTTGAGCATCATACAATTGAGCGGGAGGCGCTGAGTACCCGTGAGCGCATGAGCCAGATTCTGGCTATGGTAAACAGTGAGACCTACACACCGCTGGATGCGTTATTCACGCCGGAAGAAGGCAGAGCAGGTGTGGTGGTGTCTTTTCTGGCGATTCTGGAATTAGTAAAAGAACAGCTTTTATTGTGCGTTCAGACAGGACCATTTGCCAGAATTCATGTAAAATTGGGCCGTCATGAAGAAGATTAATAAAGTCCAGCTTAAGCAACTGGTCGAGGCCGCGCTGTTTGTTGCCGATGCGCCTATGACTAAACTGGCACTGCGTGAGTCTGTGCTGGCTGAATTTACAGTCAGTGAAAGGGCGCTGAACGAGGTGCTCAAAGAGCTGGTGCTGGACTATCAGCCCAGAGGGATTCAACTGGTTGAAGTGGCCAGCGGATATCGTTTTCAGTCACTGGACAGCTTAAGCCCCTGGCTGAGCCGCATGTGGCAGGAAAACGCGCCCCGTTATTCACGTGCAATGTTGGAAACACTGGCGTTAATTGCTTACCGTCAACCCATAACCCGCGGCGAAATTGAAGCGGTACGCGGGGTGGCAGTCAGCAGTAATATTATCCGTACCCTGACAGAAAGAGACTGGATAAAAGTGGTAGGGCACAAAGAAGTGCCGGGCAGACCGTCGTTATATGCCACTACCAGACAGTTTCTGGATTATTTTTCGTTAAAGTCGTTGGCCGATTTACCCGGATCTGAGGTTTTTGAAGGGCTTGAAGACAACGAACAGCCGCCTGCGACGGCTACACTGGAGGCACCGTCTGACGACGACCGTGCGATTGAAACCGCTGAACAAAAGCGAGAAGAAAATGAGTGAAAAGTTGCAAAAAGTCCTGGCAAACCAGGGACTGGGCTCCCGCCGTGAAATGGAACGGTGGATAGAAGCCGGAAGGGTATCGGTAGATGGCAAAATTGCGACACTGGGCGACCGTGTTGAACCCGGCCAGCAAATCCGTGTAGACGGTCATCTGTTATCCCGTCAGGCAGAAAAACCGGTATGCCGTGTATTGATGTATAACAAGCCGGAAGGTGAATTATGCAGCCGTCACGATCCTGAAGGCCGCCCCACAGTATTTGACCGTCTGCCAGCTATCCGCGTGGGACGCTGGATTGCCGTAGGACGGCTGGATATCAATACCAGTGGCCTGTTGTTATTCACCAATGACGGTGAACTGGCAAACCGCTTAATGCACCCTAAATGTGAAGTTGAACGTGAGTATGCTGTACGCGTATTCGGTGAAGTGTCCGGTAAAACGCTGAACACGCTGACCAAAGGGGTTGAACTGGAAGATGGTCTGGCGCGGTTTACTGAAATCAAAGCCCGTTCTAAGCCTGCCGGTGAAGAAGAGAGTATGAACCGCTGGTACAACGTGACGTTGTCTGAAGGCCGTAACCGCGAGGTACGTCGCTTGTGGGAGTCTCAGGAAATGCAGGTCAGCCGTCTCGTTCGCGTGCGCTACGGACCGGTGGAGCTGCAAAAGCGTTTACCGCAGGGGGCCTGGGTAGAGTTGCCGCTGGAGCAGTTAAATGCCCTTCGTAAACTGGTGCAACTGGACGATGAAACACAAACGCTGGTGGATGTAAGACAGGGTAAACTTGATCATGCCCGCCTTACCCGTATGCGCCGCTCGGTGAAAAAACACCGTACACGGCAGTCTCATCAACGTAATCAGTCAGCCAGCTCTGACTGACTGGAAGGGCGTTTCTTTAAACAGGTACGCCCGTTATCAATACCGTGCCGGCGGGCAACCTGAGCAATCAGCCCGCGGTGCGTTTTGAGAAATTCATCTAATTTTTCCAGCATCGCCGGATACTGCTCACTGGAAATCCGCAGGCTCTCTTTCTTATCCTGAATATGTTCTGATGCCACAATGCGTTTACCTGACAGCTTCAGTGCTGCAGTTGCATCATTCAGCTGTTCGCTGTCTGTGATAATGGCATCAACCTCACCGTCAACCAGCGCCTTTAACAGGTGTGTCGGCTCAGAGAATGACACTATTTTTGTGTAGCCTTTTCGTTCCTGTTCTAACCAGTCACTGGAAACCGGCTGATCTTCAATAATACCCAGTGCAGTCACGTCGGGGATTCGCATCCATTGATTCTCAGGCAACACACGGGTGATTTCACAAATACCGACCACAGGCTGGCTGTAAAACAGCGTGCCGTCTGTGGCAGACCAGCGGGGGTGATCCGGAAAGCGGAAATCAATCATGTTTTCTTTAAACCACTGATCGTAAGCGTCGCCCTGAAGGGGCACATATTCCAGTTCAAAGCCCTCTTCAAGAGCAAATGCTGTCATCACCGCATCGAGCACCGGGTGATATTTGCCACCGTTTACCGGGTGGACCTGTCTGCCTGAACTGTCTTCGACACCTACAAAGAAAGTATCTTTCGCCGCAAAAGCATGACCTGAAAGCAATACGGCAGCGAGAAGAGTGATAGCGCGTCGCATCGTATTCGTCCTGTTCACTTAAACTTTAGTCGTAACACAAGCCTATCAATGCAATTGCCTTTGCACGATAAGACCGTTGGCATGCAAGTATTAAAACCAATACCTGAAGAAAGTGAAGTAATCTGTATTCAATGTCTTAGCGTAGACAAGGTGAATTCATAATACAGGAGAAGATAATGCAATCGATGCCTCAATTAGGTGTAGGTACGTTTCGTTTAGAAGGAGAGGTAGCAAGAAAAACGGTTTCAGATGCGCTTTCCACCGGCTTCCGCCATATCGATACCGCCCAGTTTTATGGCAACGAAGAAGAAATCGGCAATGCAATTCAAACTGCCGGTCTTCCCCGTGAAGAACTGTTCGTGACCACCAAGGTATGGCACGACCATCTTGATAAGGGTCACTTCATTCCGTCTGTGCATGAAAGTCTGAACAAACTGAAAATGGCCTATGTTGACCTGCTGCTCATCCACTGGCCGTCACCCAATGATCATATTCCCATGGAGTCATATTTGGCGTCACTGAAGCAGGCTAAGGAAGAAGGTTTAACGCGCCATATCGGTGTGTCGAATTTCACCATGGCACAAATCGACAAAGCGGTTGAGATTCTGGGAGAGGGCGAGATACTCACTAACCAGATAGAGCTTCACCCGTTTATGCAAAACCGTCAGGTGGTTGAACATTGTATGCAGGCTGGTATTTCCACTACCGCCTATATGCCCTTCGCGGTGGGCGAAGTCATAAAAAATGATGAACTCAAAGCCATTGCTGACGCGCACGGAGCCAATCCTGCACAGATTGTACTGGCGTGGATGGAAGTAAAAGGTATCCATGCCATCCCTTCATCAACGAATAAGGACCATTTGCAGGCGAACTTCGATTATACCGCTGTCACGCTTTCAGAAGATGATGTGGCGCGCATTGATGAGCTGGATAACGGCGAACGTATCGTGGATCCGGATTTCGCGCCGCAGTGGGATTAATATCCTTTTACATTTAACCACCCGTAATTGTCATAAAGGGTTTGCCGGCTGCACTTTCATCACCATATAGTGGATAGGATGTATACGCCTGATGACGTGCAGTCAGGTAAGTCAGGCAATATTAATACAAGGACAAACGTGCTACCGGATAATAAACAGCAGCAGCTCCGGCGTGCAAAACGCATCGCGCTTTTCTGGCTGGTAGGAGCTGCGTTTGTCTTTATTCTTGCGACGCTGGCAGAGTACCGGCAGTGGATAACGCCATGGCCCGCCTGGGCCGGACTCATTAAGATGGCATCAGAAGCTGCGCTGGTTGGCGGGCTGGCTGACTGGTTTGCCGTCAGCGCATTGTTCAGGCCTATTCCGGCCAGATTTCCAATCCCTCACACGAATATCGTAGCGAATAACAAAGCGGCGGTTGCCGGCAATTTGTCCCGCTTTGTGAAAGAAAAATTCTTCAATGAAGTCGCTATCGAAAAACTGGTCAATGATGCCCGTCCTGCTCAGGGAATGGCAAGGTGGTTGCGCGAGCCTCAAAACGCAGACCGTCTGAGTCGCTTCGCTGCGCGCTCGTTGGTGGGGATCATTAACACGCTGGATGATAAACCCGTTCAGGACATGATGGTAAGCGGAGTAAAGCGGGCTCTGCTGAAAATGGATCTTTCACCTCTCGCGGCCGGCACGTTACGGGTTCTGACCCGTGATAAGCGACATCAGGAGGTGCTGGACCAATTGCTTTATAAAATCGCAGAGCTTGCTCACCGGCCTGACAGTCAGATGTTTATTGCTGAAAAGCTGCATAGCTGGCTGAAAGCAGAGTACCGGCGACTGGAGAAGATATTGCCGACAACCTGGTTGAGCGAGCAGGGCGCTGACATCGCTTCCAAAGCCATTGTGAGCATTCTGGCGGATATTGCCAACGACAGCGAACACCCGGTACGCAAGAGTTTCGACCGCCAGCTGGAGGACTTCACCGCGAGGATGGAAACCGACCCTGCTATGACAGAGAAGCTGGAAAATATCCGTAACCAGTTGCTGAACAACGATACCCTTCAGCAGTACCTGTTTCAGGTGTGGGGCGACGTGAAACGCTGGTTAATCGATGATGTTGCAGCCACAGACGGCAAGTTCACAGACCGTTTATCCCATGCACTGCAGGAAGCAGGTAAATCGGTGGCAAACGATGAGCAACTGGCAAACGCTGTCGATGTACACATCGCAGAAGCAGCCAGAGCGATGGCGCCGGAGCTCGCAGATTTTCTTACTGATCATATCCGTAAAACCATTCTGGCATGGGATGACAACCAGATGGCGGAACAAATTGAACTGAACATCGGTAAAGATCTGCAAAAAGTCCGTATTAACGGTACGTTGGTGGGCGGGCTGATTGGTGCCTGTCTGTTTTTAATCGAACATGCCATCAGTCTTTTATAACCGGTACGTAGCCGTCTTCCTTTTGAGTTTTTTGCACTATCGTGTGACACTTTTCCTTCCCCATTTCTATTTATAAAAAACGAAAACAACATGAGAAAACGAATTCTTCCGGCGTTACTGCTGGTGTTGCCGCTTATGCATGTCAGCGCAGATGCAGAGCAGGTCAGAGCCCGTGATATAGGCATCGCGCCTGGTGTACTTGCGACCGGAAAACTGAACAGTATTACCGATGTCGCAGGCGTACGGGTGGGGCAGGTAACCCTTCATAACGGAAAAGACGTTCACACCGGTGTGACAGCCATTATTCCGGCAGAGGGCAATTTACGGCAGCGTAAGGTACCGGCTGCGGTATACGTGGGCAATGGTTACGGCAAAATGGCCGGGATCAGCCAAATCCGGGAATTGGGAGAAATTGAAACACCCGTTGTGCTTACTAATACACTGAATGTGGCTGAAGGTATTGCCGGCGTAGTGGAATGGACGCTGGCACAACCGGGGAATGAAGACGTGGCATCGGTGAATGCTGTCGTAGGTGAAACCAACGACGGATTTCTTAACAACATCCGCAGCAGAACCGTAACGAAAGCTGATGTGATTCAGGCTATCAATACAGCGCAAAGTGGCCCGGTTGCAGAGGGAAATAATGGTGCCGGCAGCGGTAGCCGCGCCTTCGGGTGGAAAGGCGGAATTGGTACAAGCAGCCGTTTGCTGCCTGCATCACTGGGCGGATACACAGTCGGTGTGCTGGTACAGAGTAACTTTGGCGGCATCCTGAATATTGACGGCCTGAAAGCCGGGGAAGCGCTCAATCAGCACTACCTGTATAACGAACTGAATAACGATACCGCTGCTGACGGCTCCATTATGATAGTGGTTGCAACAGACGCACCGCTGGACGACCGCAATCTGGAAAGGCTGGCAAAGCGGGCCATGGCCGGTGTTGCGCGAACCGGTGCCAGCCTGACAAACGGCTCCGGCGATTATGTTATAGCCTTTTCTAACGCAGATGCATTACGTCGTGACGAGCAGTCGCCGGCGCATTCATCCACCGTGATGGCGAACAGTCAGGTGTCACCTTTATTCGAGGCGGTGATTGAAGCAACACAGGAAGCCATTTATAACAGTCTGCTGATGGCTGAGGACGTGGAAGGTTTTCACGGGAATGTAAAAGCCCTGCCGGTAGACAAAATCCGCTCTATGTTACCGGCCGAACACGGGAGAACAGAGTCATCTGATACGTTGAGAGTGGCTACTTTTAACGTGAGTATGGAGTCGACGAATTACCCTTCTTCAGGACTGCCGCCCGGTGATGGCGTACTTAAAAAGGTGCTTTCAGATGGCACTAATCCGCAGGTCAAAAATATAGCTGAGATCATTCAGCGCACTGCGCCGGATATTATTTTGCTTAATGAGTTTGATTACATTAAATCGCAGAGCGATGGTGTACGGGCTTTTATTCAAAATTATCTGAATGTCAGCCAGCACGGGCAACCTGCTATCGATTACCCGTACGTTTATCTCGCGCAGGTGAACACCGGTGAGCCGTCTCCTTTCGATCTGGATAACGATGGTAAAGCCACCGGAACAGGCGGTGATGCGTGGGGATTTGGCTTGTATCCCGGCCAGTACGGCATGGTTGTATTGTCGAAATATCCCGTTGTACATGATCAGGTGCACAGCTTGCAGACATTTAAGTGGAAAGATATGCCCGGTGCTCAGAAGCCCGTTGACCCGGCCACAGATACTCCCTGGTATAACGAAGAGGAATGGGCTGAGTTCCGGTTAAGCTCCAAGTCTCACTGGGATATACCCGTTAACGTTAATGGCCGCATTGTGCATGTACTTGCTATGCATCCCACACCGCCTAATTTCGATGGTGATGAGGACCGTAACGGTAAGCGGAACCATGATGAAATCAGGCTGATGGCTGACTATCTGTCTCCGGATAAAGGCGAATATATTACTGATGATATGGGTAAACAATCCGGCCTGCCGGAAAACACCCGTTTCGTACTGGCGGGCGATTTCAACGCTGCCGATGCGGGTGATAAACACCGGCCCGGCGTCATAGAACAGCTTGTTGATAACCGGTACGTGAATGGCAATGTTATCCCGGAAAGTGAAGGTGGCCGTGAACATTCAACAGAGCCTTACAGCCGCAGGTTCACTGCGCACTGGGGGGCAAGGGCAGATTACGTTTTACCGTCAAGATATGGTTTTGAAGTGACCGGTAGCGGTGTTTTCTGGCCCGAAAAAGCCAGCCCGTTGTACCGTCTGGTGAAAGATCGTGAAGCGAGTTCTGATCACCGCCTGGTCTGGCTGGACGTCAGGTTAACCGGTAAGTGATTAAACAGGCCGGACAGTTGTATTTCTGTCCGGCCTTCACTGATTAGCTGCGGTTGCTGTTGTTACGTCTAATTACTTTGCTTTCCAGCGCAGGATTAGCAAGCTCAAGTACAACGGCGCGCTCTAAAATGATATTGCCGTTAATAACCACATCTTCCGTGATTGAAAGCACCGGTTGTTCGGATTTTTTCTTCATCCAGCCATTTTCAGTTTCTTCAAATACGATGTCGCCGTAGATCCGGGTATTGCCTGACAAGCTGACATCACCGTTTTGCGTTGTGACTGAGCCTTTTATCTCGCCATCCGGCACCGTAATGTCGCCATTCACTGTTTCCAGGTCGCCTTCCACCAGACTATTCACAGAAAGCCCGATATTGCCATTTACCGTAGACATATCACCAAATACATTCAGGTTTTTACCGGCATTGATATCGCCGTTAACGGTACTCGCTTCATTGATTGCAGCGTTATCTGCAATACTGATATTGCCATTCACCGTACTGACATCTTCCGCAACAGTAAATGTTTGCAAAGTCACGTCTCCGTTGACGGAAGACACATCGCCTGCATGACGGCCTTCATAAATGGTTACCGATCCCAGCACACTGCTTACATCGCCGCCATCGTGATAATCACCGTTACCCCCGACATTGATTACACATCCTGATAGCGTGACAGCACATAAAAGTGATAAAGCAATAATTGAGCGATTCCTGTTTAGCATTCTATTTTCCGTTTTGTAGTAATGTGTGACCGGTATGGCGTTAATACTTCCGTTTTTGTCGGGAAGCTTTCACTTAATGATGAGCAATAACCGCACACGAATGAGTGTAAAAAGTATGACAAGTTCAGCAATTGCTGAGCCAAAAGTGATTATGTATTTAAAATCAGTGGGTTATGGGTTTTTGGCGTTCAGGGAGAAGGGAGAGCGTATCCGGGAGTAGTCCGGAACACCACATTTTGGTGTTCCGGACCAAAAATGCTTACTGATCGAGCGGGGTATTAAAATCTTCTGACAATTCGAAGTCACCTTCTACGGTGGTCAGCACATTACCGTCGAAATTAAGTACCAGTTGCTTCTGGAAATCTTCACCGCGTTTGGACATACCGCGCTTCATATCGTACACGTAATACCATGTGCTCTTATCAAAAGAGTCTTCAACAACAGGGTGGCCCAGAACATAAACAACCTGCTCTTTGGTCATGCCAACACGCAGCTTTTTAACGTCACGTTCGTCCAGAAAGTTGCCCTGTGGCACATCAATCCGGTAGATCCAGTTGTTACAGGCAGTGGTGAAAAATACAGCGGTTAACAAAATAGCGATTTGATACAACTTCATGCGTGAGCGTGTCCAGTTATGCTTTGATTATAGTGACAGGCATTACCTTTGCCGGCAAACCAGTGTCAGAATGCGGCTGTCGCAAAATAATGCGCGACAGCATGCTACCCAATCACCTATGACCAATCAACCGCTTATTAGTTCGATTCTGCACTTTCTAACAGTTCTCTGGCATTTGCCAGTGCTGATTCGGTTACCTTATCACCTGCAAGTAACCGGGCCAGTTCGTCTATCCGGTCCTGCTTCGTTAATGGCAACATCTGTGTTTCTGTTGTACTGCCATCGCTGAACTTGGTCACAAACAACTGGTTATGGGCCTGTGCAGCAACCTGAGGTAAGTGCGTAACACACATAACCTGACTCACTTTACCCAGCCGGCGTAACAAACCACCCACAATGGCGGCGGTCGGGCCGCTGATCCCTGTATCGACCTCATCAAAAATCATGGTCGGTGTTGCGTGTTTGTCACTGGTCAGTACCTGAATGGCAAGCCCGATACGCGACAGCTCACCGCCCGACACCACTTTTTCCAGTTTATCTGCCGGTTGGCCGGGGTTTGTGGACACCAGGAAAGTCACATCATCCAGACCTGACGCTACAGGCGTTTTGTCTTCCTGATAATCGACAGCAATATCGATAACCGCATGAGGCATATTCATCTGACGGATTTGCCCCTGAATCGCTTCTGCCAGCTTAACCGAAGCAACCTGCCTTGATGCCGAAAGTGCCTCACAGGCCTGACGGTAAGCATCTTTTGCTTCAACGACCTCATGCTGTAAATCTTCCAGACGATTCTCATCCTGCTCCAGACCGGCAAATTCTGCCGCCAGTGCCTGATGATGCCCGAACAGTTCTTCAGGCATCACAGTATGCTTACGTGCCAGTTCCATGGCTTTGCTGTAACGGGATTCCACCTGTTGCAGCCGCAGAGGATCTATTTCAAGATCATCGCAATAGCTGCGTAATTCTCTGGCCGCTTCTTCTACCTGAATAGAGGCATCGTTCAGCAAGGCAATAATCGGCGTCAGGGCACTGTCGTGTTCTTCCAGCTCAGACAGACGGTCAAGACCATTTTGGATAATGGATAACGCATTACCCTCATCATTCTCATACAGGTTATAAAAACTCGTTTGCGCCTGTTCCAGCAATGTCTGGCCGTTACTCAACCTGCGGTGCTCAATTTCCAGTTCGGTAAATTCGCCGTCTTCAATAGCAAACTCATCCAGTTCCTGTACCTGGTAGGCCAGCAGTTGCTGACGGTCAGCACGCTGTTGTGCCTGTGTTTCCAGATTTTTCAGTTCCGACTGTTTCTGCTTCCACAAGCGGTAGTTATCTGACACGGCGCTCAGCAAGGCAGGATGCGCGGCATACTGATCCACCAGCTTTCGCTGGTAATCGTCTTTCAAGAGCTGAAGGTGCGTGTTCTGGCCATGGATAGCAATGAGGTACTGGCCGAATTGTTTCAGCTGTTGCAGCGATACCGGTGTGCCGTTAATGAACGCTTTCGATCTGCCTTCGCGGGAAATGACACGGCGTACAAAACAGCTGTCGTTATCTTCATCCAGCAATTCCTGCTCATCCAGCCAGGCCAGTGCAGCTTTATGGCCTTTCAGATTAAAATGGGCAACGATTTCAGCTTTAGGCGCGTCTTTACGCACCGCGCCGGCATCGGCCCGCTCACCCAGACAAAGGCTGAGTGCATCAATGGCAATAGACTTACCCGCACCGGTTTCACCGGTGATGGCCGTCATACCCGACTCAAGATTGACAGACAATTGCTTAACAACAGCGAAATTTTTGATCGACAGATTAACCAGCATGTGTTCACCGCAGTATGTTTATACAGTATGTGTAAATATATACAGTATTTGGGCTGTGTAAAGTGAAGTTTTTAAGGCGGGATGAAAATGTTGTTATCTACGGCCGTGTTTGAGGAGTTCTTGGCAGGTAGTTTGGTTTGGAGAAGGTTTTAAGTGATGCCTTTTACAGAAGTATCTGATTTTGTCGATGTTCGCTTAGAGCGAAAAGCGGACATCAGATGCGAATACGATTTTCGTCCGCAAAAGACAATTAACAGACCTTCAGGTTGAAGATTTTAGACTTTCCGCGACCTCTATACTAAGAGGCATATGATCGCTGACTCTAATCCAGTCGGTGCGCTTGCCAAGAAATAATTTTGACTTGTGAATAATATCTTTAGAAACAAATGCATAATCGATGTGGTATGGTTTTTCTTCTCTTCGATGTAAGTAGAATGTTGGTGAGCTCTCTTTACCTTGCTCCTCTTTAAATTGTTCGTGATATAGACTCGAAATCCCCATTTCTTTTAACTCAGCTATGACGTCGCTATGACTCCACCAACGATCTCCCTTATCCCAGACCGCATTACTATTAAAATCTCCGATAATAATCGTTTTCTCATTCTCTAAATCATTCCTGTGAATTTGAAGATACTTCCAGAATTGCCCCATATAACCAAATATCTGGGAATCATTGCCTTTTGTCCAAACGGCTAGGACTGTCATTTCATCATTGATGATAAAAGGCAGAAATAAGTTCAAGTCTGATGTTGACCAAGTAAGAGAAGAGCTTTTAGTCTGTAAACCCTCAATCTTAAACTGTCCATTCCAGTTCAATGCTTTAATCAAGTTTCCATTTTTTGGAAATATACCAATACCCTTACTCTTATAGGTTCCGACCCAAAGGTATTCACCAGCCCATTCACGATATTGTTTCGTTGATTGTGCCGGATCTTCGCATTCTTGTACGATCACTATATCTGCATTAAGAGCGTCGACCTCGTTGGTCTTTCTCCTTAAAGCACCATTGCAGTTCCATGTAACGATCTTCATTGTTGATTGCCATTCATAATTCATTACCAGCAATTCATAGTAACGCTAGTCACGACTGAAAAATGTTCTATATTTTACGTGACTTGGGAGCATACTCACGTACTCGAAAACCTGTTTCATTTCCTATTTGCTTATACACTAATTATCAAAAAAGTCCTCATCGACTCGCTTCAGATGTAATGTTTCCACATCTCTGCACCCCACATTGAATCTCAGCATGAGTTTCGAGAGCTGTTGTCCATTAATTAAAACGATACGGCTTCCAAGGTCTCTTGCGGTTTGCACGGCCGACTGAGTGAAATCGGAAGTAGTTATAAATAGCCCTTTGTTTGCCTTTTTTAGGTTGAGTGCTCCAAAGAAATCTCGAATATCACCCGCTCCAACGTTATTTCCTTCAGCGTATCTTTTCGCCTGAATATAAATTTGGTCAACGCCGAGAGGGTCTTGATTGATAACGCCATCAACTCCATTGTCCCCTGTTCTTCCTAGTGCATGAGCGGCACCTTCTTCGTTTCCTCCATATCCCATTTCGACAAGCAAGTCGACAAGCAGCGTTTCAAAGAAGATGGGAGAAACAGCTCGTACTCTAGTGAGAAGATCTGTTGATAGTGAATCGTTAATTTTTTCATAAGCGCGTCTCAAGACCTCATCGGGGGTCATTTGTTCGTCGTCTTGGATGAGAGTGCTATCCACTACTTTTATTTCAGAACTCTGTCCGTGAAATGAATTGAATGTGTCAAACTGCTTCAAATATTTATTGTCGATATTCTGGCCAGAATTGAGTGCTTCTATCCCTCTTTCAGTTATCGAGAAGAAGCCTCTTTTTCTAGTATCTAATAGGCCAGCCTTAGAAAGGTAAGTTTTCGCCCATCCGATACGATTAGCAATAACGGTTTGTTTACCGCTTGGGAGAAGCTCTGAAATTTCCTCATCGGTTAGCTCTAGCTCATTACTGATCTCATCTACAGCATCTCGAAATTTTACTTCTCCTTCTCTCGCCTTCTCAAGGACTGGCTTCATTAATTCTTGATAGGTTGGAATCATCAGTAAATCCTTTTAATTTTTTCAGGGTATCGATATAAATAAAGCTGTCGAAAAATAGCTGTAAGCCAACGACCGCTTCACGTACGTTTCTGCTTCTCAAGCCCACGGGCATCAATAGACAAGGAGCGGATCTCCAGATTTAATCAAGCTCTGTGATGAAAGCGTCTGGACTTTTAAGGAAGCCAGATCAGACGAACTCTCTTTATTTTAGATTGCGAATCTTTAAATTAATTGATACTTAGAAACCATCTACGCGTTTTGCAGTGCTTTTCAAAGCATTGGTAGACACATTTTTTGGTACAGTTTTGTTAGTTTTCTTAGTGGTGACTTTATAAATACGATACTCCTCTTCTTTTATTTTTCTTTTCACGTCATCAAGTCTCTGTAAAAGCTCTTTGAGTTCGCCAGAAGCTTTTAACTCAGATAGAAAAGAGCGCCAATACAACCAGCATAGTAGCCCGATAAAGGGTACAAGTATCCAAGGGATGGCATTTCTAGGAAAGTCATCCAGAATAGATATTGCGATGCAAAGCAAAACAAAAGAGCCAATAAGTCCCGAAAAGAGCAGTGCTACGATATTGGAAAAGAACCGCTCGATTTTGTAAGTAAACTTCGCGCATCTAGATTTTTCTGCGTTGATCTTGTTCTCTAGAGTATTATGAGTTTCTTGGTATGTCCTTAAATTTGTGAACTCAAAAGAGCAATTGAATTTATGAGAGATTCCTTTCTTTGCTCAGTAGTCATCGAATTCCATAAACTCTGACGAACTTTATGCTCTTCCTTTTTGCACTCTTCTTGTTCAATTTTTGCCTTTTCTTCGTCTATCTGCTTGCGTAATGTTGGATTGGTTTGATGCAGAAAATCATGGATAACAGCCTGTGCTTCTTCAGGTGTACAAGAAAAATGCTCAGAAAGGCGCCCTGTTGATTTATGTTTTAGGCGCGTATATTTTTGAGCAAGTAGCTTGTGTAGCAGGAGTTCTTGTTCATCAAGTTGTTCAGCGGGAACTTTCCACGCTTTAAACAACACATAATCAGGGTTTTCCGTTTCTGATATACGCCTTTTGGGGTCGCGTTTAGTCTTACCAACTTTGCACTGATTTCCCTTTCTTTTATCAAACGCTATATAAACCCAAGCCAAATTTTACCTCCTTGCAGCACTTTTCCATCAGTGACTTTAGATTGAGCTTTATATGTGTTATCAGGCACAATGGAAAGGCAGAACCTCGCTCATTCGTGCCATTAAAATTTTGATGAGTCAACCATCGCAATACGTTCTCTATTGAAGATGATTTCACGCATCGCCAATGACCGCTAAACGTACAGAGGAGACCTTGCTAAGTATTTCGATGATGTCCGCTTCTGACCATTTCCTGCCATATAAAAGGCTCATTCATCCCCCAGTAAATTCCGCCAGACAAAAAAACTAAAAGATTTTCTCAAACCTCCGGCAAGGATAATCACCCCAAAACCACCTTCACGGCCCCGAACACCACCACGCCGGTGAGAGTGGGTAATCCCATCGAGCGGGTTTTCGACCATACAAGCAATGTTGCCAGCAGGCCTGCTACCGTTGCTGTCCATGAGGGGATGGTGAGGTGGACCGGTACCAGCGAGCTGCCGAGCATGGCGGCTATCATTGCAGGGCCGGATACGGTGAGCCAGTCTGGCAGATCGGGTGTTGTTTCATCGTTCTCATGCTTAGCGAGTTTTTTGCGCATCCACAAATAAGGCAGCAGTCTGATTAAATAAGTGCCTACAGCAATACTGATGAGGGTCAGCCACATTTCCTGACTCATTTCTGGCTGTCTCCGGGTTGCATTGCCTTCATTGCATAAAACACGATGGCGCCGGCTAAGGCGGCAAGGGGAATGGCTGCATTCGGGTAACTGGCTATTTTGCACAGCATAGACAGCGCCGCAGCGGTTACCAGAGTGGTGGTCCACAACATGCTGTTGCAGCGGGGGGCAACCAATACCGCAAACAGGGCGGGCAGGGCGAACGGCAGGGCTTCATTGACGAGTGGCCAGCGTTGGGTAAGTGTCTCGCCGGCTACTGCGCCAAGCGCTGTACCGCCAATCCAGCTGAACCATGCCAGCAAGCCTAAGCTTGTATACCATGCCATCCGGTGCGCTTTGGGCAGTTGTGGCAAGCGCACCAGCGCTAAGGCAAATACCTGGTCGGTAAGTCCGTGCATCAAAGGAAGCCAGCGTTTATCTGAATCCATGTACCTGGCAATGTTCGGTGCATAAACCATATGGCGGGCGTTAATCAGCAGTGTCATCAGCACAACAAGTGGCAGGGGAGCACCGGATGCCACCATGGCTACAAATAAAAATTGTGAAGCGCCGGCATAGATAAATGTTGAGATCAGAATGGTTTCAAATACGCTGAAACCAGCTTGTATTGAAATTAAGCCAAAGGAGATGGCTACGGGAATATAACCCCCGAACAAGGGAAGGGCATCCTTCAGTCCCTGACGCCATGGCGAAAAGTCCGGCGTGATTGTAAGCGTATTCATTCCGCAGGTTCCTGTATGCATGTTCCGGTAACCCGGTCATGGTGAAAATAGTGTGTCATGTGCAAGGTGAGATGAAATTAAACGTTCCGGCTGTAACCGCGCAGCACCGGGGCGGCGGGATCCCGTAAAGCCAGTTTCTCCAGTGCAAGTTCTCTGGCACCGGCAGATGCGCCGTATAACGGTGCCTTTTCCGGCTCTGAGGTAACAGAAATAGCCGTGCCGGCAATATTACTGGCCAGTCCATCTTCAACGCAGGCTTGCAGTGCCGGATGGTGACAAAGCCGACCGCCGAGCACCACCTTTTCCGGATTGGTCAGTACGCAGGTGGCGGCCACCACCTTACCGGTGGCATTCAGCACCTCCGCGGGCAGTGCGTTGCCGGGTGTCAGCGCCATTTCATAAAAGTGTTCAGTATACAGAGATTCAAGTAGCGGTGGCGCAGTGCCCAGCCTGACATAACCAATTTCACCGGCCATACCGTCAGCACCACGCACAATATTACCGTTGAGCATGAGGCCGCAGCCTATGCCTCTGCCAAGATGGATATAAGCAAAATTCTGACAGCCGTCATTCAAATATTCGATGAGTGTGGCCCAGTTTACATCGTTATCGACGGTCACGGGGCACTGGTAACGATCGCCAAGCAGCTGTGCAAACTGAAGGCCGTGCGCCAGCGGAAAAGGAGAGTGAGGCAGAGCCAGCACATTGCCGGTAACCGGACTGACAGGATCGGCCACCGACACGCCGGTGGCGAGCAGCGGTGCGTTTGTTGCTGCCAGAGCTTTGTCTGTGAGGGTGAACATATCCTGCACGAAATCTGCCTGCAAACGCCCTTTGGGATAAGTCACATACTCTTCAGAAAGTGTATCTCCGGTAAAATCCGTAATCCGTATCCAGGTGGCATTTTCTTCCAGTGCTAGGGAGAGCAGAACCCCGAAATCCGGGTTTATTTCATAAATGACCGACGGACGTTTTGAAGACACGTTATCCATTTCAGATGCGGTTTTAATCATGCCTTTTTTAGTCAGCCTTTGTGCAGATTCTGACACCGTAGGTTTGGAGATCCCGGTCATTTTGGCTATGGCTGCACGGGACAAACGCTGCGCTTTCTCCAGACACTGAAAGAACTGCTGGTCTGTGCGCATGGCCAGGCTGCCGGGCCGGTGATCAGGCTTGGCTGACATCGTGTGCTGCTTCCTTTCTCTTAAATCTGCTTTGTTAACGAAATGAAAAAATGTCTTTACTCAATGCGGAGCCAAGACTAGTATAATTTAACAAATTAGGAAACCTTACTTATTTAATTGTGAGGTTAATGATCTATAAAATGAGAGGGAAGTACTGTGAGCGAACCGACGTCTAAATCGTATCTGCCCGACGATATCGAAAAAGCCATTAAAGACACTAAACAAATGTGGCGGGAGCGCATTGGTGATGTACCTGCTCTGCTGGAAAATATTGTCGCGGGCCTTGAAAGAGACATTCAGGCTATTGAACAGGATATTAAAAACGGCAACACAGGCTGGCCCGAAGCAAACTACGAAGATATTGCCGCCGGTACGGTCCCCGCGGATGTGATGGCACGGGTAAAACAACGGGGATGTCTGGTGGTAAGGAGGCACTTTCCCCGTGAACAGGCTGTTAAGTGGGACAAAGAGCTGGTGGATTATGTGGAATCTAACGATTTTGATAATCAGTACCGGGGTCCGGGAGATGACTTTTTCGGGACCTTGTCGGCGTCCCGTCCTGAAATATTTCCTATCTACTGGTCTAAACCTCAGATGGAAGCGCGCCTCAGCAGTCGCATGCAGGATGTACAGGTATTTTTAAATGCATTCTGGAAAACGGAATCGGAAGGCAGGAAATGGTTTGATCCGGATTGTAATTATATTTACCCCGACCGTGTAAGACGCCGCCCGCCCGGCGTGACATCCGGCGGTCTCGGACCACACACTGATTCCGGCGCGCTGGAAAGATGGTTATTACCGGCATATCAGAAGGTGTTCCGCCATATTCTGGACGGCAACTTTGATAAGTACGACCCCTGGGATGCAGCCTGGCGACCGCTCGTGAATGAATATGAAAGCGGAACAACGAAATGTTCGGCGTTCAGAACGTTTCAGGGCTGGACGGCATTAAGTGACATTAAACGGGACCAGGGCGTGCTGTTTACCATTCCCGTGCCGGCGGCGATGGCGTATTTGCTTATTCGCCCGTTGCTGGACGATGTGCCGGAAGACAGTTTATGTGGTGTGTCGCCCCGTAAGGTGTTGCCGGTGGATGAGAAATGGCACAGCTTGCTGTTGCGGGCGAAGGCAACTATCCCCGATATGTCGCCGGGAGATTCGGTGTGGTGGCATTGCGATGTGATCCACGGCGTAGAACCGGTTGAAAACCAGCAGGGGTGGGGGAATGTAATGTATATTCCTGCTGCGCCGGGTTGTGAGAAAAACCGTTTATATGCACAGCGTTGTGCAGATGACTTTAAAGCAGGCAGATCGCCGGATGACTTTCCGGAAGAGCATTACGAAGAAAGCTGGGACAACAGAGTGAAATGGTCAGACTTATCTGACGCAGACAAAAAAGCATTTGGTGAATAAGCCGGACAGTGCCGGCTTATACGATATCCTCACCGGACGGTGCCAGAAAGCAGGAGTCACCGGTTTTCTCACCGCCTTTAAAGGTTTTCACCTCACTGACGGTGAGACCGGTGTATAGTTTGGGTTCGTCCACAATGGCACTGACGACGGGATCGTCCGGTCCCCCATTTAACCAGGCGTTCACAGCGTCACGGTTGTGGGGCAAAAAGCACGGAATGGATTTTTCGTGAAACTGGCTGAAACGGGGATGGGGCGGTCTGGTGATCACCGCACAGGCAGCCGTGCCGTTGTCGAACTGCCTGTACACTGCACCGATTAACATGGCGCCCTGCGCTTCCATCAGGTAATGCACTTTCCCTTTTCCCCGCGGATTCGACTCGCCAACTGCGGTGGCAACCACAATACCTCTTTGATAACGTACCGCATGTTTCCAGAAAGGACTGTCGAGATTACGCGCATTGAAAGTAGTACGGTCACCAATAACCAGTCCGTCGCCCTCTGGTCTGGCATCAAACCACCAGGTCGCATCAATGACGTTGTCAGGCGCTGTTATCAGATTGGTGATTTTACGGGCCGGATTTTTACCAAAAGCGGGATAGAAATTCAGTACCCCGCCGCTTTCTTCCTTAAACAAGGGCAGTGTGGTGGTTAAGCCAACTTCTTCTAGCAGGTCAATGACGGCGGGGCAATCTGTCACCCGCTGAATGAATCCGCACATAGCAATGCCTTTCTGAGAATAATCATTACACAGTACAGGACAATCGTGGCGATAACACAGTTATTTGCCGTCTGTGACATCCGGCAACACGAAAGACACTTTATTCGGGTGCAGGCGGAACCATAAACCGGGATTCTCATCAAGCTGTGCCTGTGCGGTGGTTTCGTCTTTGCTGACGGATGTGTTCAGCACCTTTGCATAGGTCACCTTTTTGGCCGGTGCGGTGCTGGCATCCACCACTGACTGAACCAGTTTTTTCGCGCCCAGAATAGCGGCCGGTCCGAGGGTTAAAATCATCCCTGCTACGCGGCATTCTGCTTCGTCCTGCGGGCTGATTGCGCTGCCACCGGCTTTAAATTTACTGATGTGGTGCTCAAGAATACTGGCAGAAATGGGAATGAGGCCTGCCATGTGTGAGGCTTTTGCGCCGGAGAAAGGCTTGATATAAGCCAGGTGAGACGCCGCATTGTCTTCCGGACCGTGACCGATAAAGAAAATGTCCAGACCACCAAGGCGTTCAAGTTTTTGTAAGTAATCTTTCAGACCTGCCTGTACATCTTCAAGATCCGTTTGCATTGGGGTGAAGCTTTTGATTTTGGCAAAGAATGCATCGCCAAGAATACGCTCGAAATCCCGCACAAAACTCAGGCTGTTTTGCATGCTCATGGGGGCCAGTGCATCCTGTGTGAATACGTTCAGCCGCGCAAGTACATCATCCAGTTCCCTGCCTTTTGCTTTTTCTCCCAGCAAACGGTGAAATGCCTGAGCGCCACGCCCGCCAAGCAGGGCAATGTTAATATCGCCGTCCTTGCCTTCTGCTGTTTTCAGTAATTCTTCCAGCATGGCTTTACCCACTTCCGCTTCTGATGGCAGAACAACGGGGGAAACACCATAGTCTTTGTAGTTGCTGACGGTCGCTTCGTGCTGACTTAACCAGACGTTTTTTTGTTTATTTGCTTGCTGAGTCACTCATTTCACCTGTTAAAACGATTCGGTTCTGTACCCGCTTTATCGGTACATAAAAAAATGCCACCGGTAGCATAGCATTAGTCAGGGTTTGTTTCGAGGCTATCCTGAACGCGCAAACTACTCACCGGTATTCTGGTGACGGCTATATCTTCTTTGTTGACGGCATAGCTGATCCAGAGTGCATCACGCCAGACAATACTCTTCGGATAGCTGTAACCGGTGCGTTTATATTTTCCGGCGAATTTCATCGGCGGCAACGTAGATTCATCTCTGGCGAGCAGGGCATGATCAAAGTGTTTGCCGTCACGGCTGAGTGTGACAACCAGCGGCAGCCGGTCTTTTGTGCCGGAGGGGTTATTTACCAGATAGGCGGTGCCATCGGGTAAATTACCGGCGCTCTGTTTGGCCCGTGAGTCAGGCATATTGGTAACCGCAGGCAAAGACCAGGTGTCACCGTTATCTTTACTCGCCGATGCCAGCACACGAAAGCTGCCGGCCTGATCGCGAAACGTCATAACAATGTTGTTGTCTGCATCAACAAAGGATGACGGTTCAAGCTCCCTGCTGATGGTGTCTTTGTGGGGTAAATGGGTGAAACTGCCCGCTGTCCATCCTGACGTGGCTGAGGGGTCTTCAGTGTAATAAGGTGTCGCATGCAAACCCGGTTGCATGTGAAAAGCCGTAAGAATGCGGCCTGACGGCAAGGCTTTCAAATCCTGCTCAATAATACCTTGTACCGGGCGTCCGCCGGCACCGGTAACCGGTTTAAATGCACTCCAGTTTATGCCATCTGAACTAGTGGCATATTCAGTATGCCCCTGCTTTTGTGGTGCATCGTCTGGCCATACATTAATAAACGCAATTAAAGTATCACCCTGCATCCACCAACCGCCGCTGGTAACAATGGCGTGCTCCCTGGCCGGTGCAAGCATACGGGACTTATTCCAGTGTTCTCCGTCCTCACTGAAACTGTAAATGACATGGGTGCCGGGTCCGTCTTCATCTTTTCCCGACGTTTGCCACTGGCAGAAAAGTTGGCCTTTAAAGCCCGTGAGCACAGCGCCGTGGTTGTAGCCCGCCTGAGTTTCAACACCTTCAAATACGGTAAAGTGCTGTACGCCATCCGGCGATTTAAGTGTAGGGAAAGTGTCGCCGTGCTTTGTAAATAGCGTCGGATTGACGGTAAACGGCGCCGAGGGCTCAGCGGATTCTTCTGAAAACGCACTGAACGGATAAGTGAGGACAAGTAACGCAAACAGAATACGCAGATCTACTTAACGAAAAGCCGTCTGGCGGAATGCAAAGAGGGAAGCTGAGAATGGGGATTGAAACATGGCAGATATTAACACTCCGGGCCGGTTACCAGCGCTTCAGTTTAGGTTTGCGGCGTTGCCAGAATTGAGCGCCTTCGTATGGGAGTTCATGTTCTACAGTGAAGGTTTTGTCGGCAATAATGCTGCCGTTTAGTTCCAGTGTCATACGCCAGTCACCGGCTTTATCGTCAAGGGGCTCCCAGAGAGTATCCCCTAAATAAAAGTCCCAGTCGTTTGAGCGTACATATTCCTCACCGTCGAAGGGCGCCATGGGCTCTCCGTCTTTACCCGGTATGTCGGGGTGATAAATACAGTACCGGACCTTTTGATTTTTCGCCCGCTTGATATTCACAATGAAGCCGAATTCAATATCCAGTTCAAGGGGGATATCAAGGGTAAACGTCTTTATCTTAGGCAACGCTTTGTCTTCAGCATCCCATTTTGAATGGATACCAAAAGTCAGCATTTCTATAACGGGTTCAGGTCTGGCCATGGTCTTATCCGGCTGGGGTAAAATCGCGGGCATGGTATCAAATCCCGTGCCGGTCTCACAGTCTGTTTGAACCCTGTAGAATGCTGGTGGCGATCAACTATACTGTGATAAATGCAGTAAACAGAGTCTGACAGGTGGTTAGCAGTATGAAAACGACAGGCATTGTGGCGGTGTGTGTTTTATTACTGACAGGGTGTGGTGGTTCGGGAGACAGCACCAGCCGGCCAGTGCCGGCTGATAGTGTGCCTGACACAACAGTGACAGAAAATGTCAGTTACCGTCAGGTGCTGGCTCTGAATGCCACATCCCCTGATGTAAATATGGCTTATGGCGAAGAGCCATTGCAAACAGGCTATTTGTGGATGCCCGCAGACGTTGTATCGCCGCCGCTGGTGGTTATGATCCACGGCGGCTGCTGGTCAAATCAGTACGGACCGGAACAACTCTATCCTCTTGCCTCAGCGCTTCAGGAAGACGGTTTTGCTGTGTGGGTGCCGGGTTTTCGTCGCAACGGGGATGGGGGCGGCGGCTGGCCGGGTACGCTGGAAGATGTCGTGCAAAGCATCAATTATATTTATCAGCAGAACGAGTTCCGGTTTGACGAAACCAGCGTTACGCTGGCCGGACACTCTTCAGGCGGTCACCTTGCATTGCTGGCCAGTCAGCAAGTCACATTACCTGTTGCGCGTATCACCGGGCTTGCGCCCGTTACGGACATTTTGGCTTACTCACAGGGTGCAAACAGTTGTCAGCAAGCTGTTAATTCATTCATGGGAAGCCGCCGGGAGGACGATCCGCAGGCCTGGGCTGAGGCAAATCCTGTTAATCACAGTTACGATACACCGCTTTGGATCCTTGCCGGTGAGCAGGATATTACGGTGACCATTGAACAGAATCCCATACCTGAGGCCACTTTTGTTGTAGTGGAACGCGCCGGACATTTCGACTGGCTACATCCTGATACGCCTGCTTTTCAGGTGTTTACCTCTTTGCTGGCCCGTTAGCCCCTAGTACAATTTTCGTGTAATTTGCAGTAAATATGCATAAAGTGGCTTTTTTCTGTCATCTGACAACCGTATTCTGAGCCGTATAAGAAAAAGAGTAAGGACGCTGTTTTGTTGTTATCCCATAAGCATCAGTTTTTGTTTGTACATATCGCCAAAACCGGCGGTACCAGTGTAAGAAAAGCCTTATCCTCTCACCGTTGGGATGTTAAATACGGTCTGCCGCAGTTTGTGGTGAACAAGCTAAGCCAGTTCACCGGGCATAAACTGGGATGCCGTTTTCCCCGCCACAGCCGCATTGTGGCAGCCAGTGAAATGTTGCCGGCGGATTATTTTAGTAATCTGTATAAATTTGCCTTCGTGCGCAATCCCTGGGATTTGCAGGTCAGCTCTTTTTATCACATCAAGCGGGAACGCCCTCAGGTTCTGGAAGGGCATGACAACTTTAAAGACTTCATGCGTTTCAAGTTCGATCCGGCACGGCCTTATCAGTATCACATCGATACTTCGCTGCAGTTACAGTCTGACTATCTGGTGGATTTGCACGGCAATGTGCTGGTGAATAAAGTCGGCAAGTACGAAAACCTGCAAGGGGATTTCGATAACATCTGTGAGCATATCGGCCTGAAAAAAATCAAGCTGCCCCACAAGCGTAAAGCGGATGACAGAAAACGCTACCGCGCTTATTACGATGATGACCTGGCGGAAAAGGTGGCTAAACATTTCGCCCGGGATATTCAGATGCTGGGGTATGAGTTTTAACCGGGCATACTGCCCGGGAGGATCAGTAAAGCTTGCTGCCCCAGCTCAGTTTATTCCGCAGTACATTGAAATAGCTGTAGCCTTTAGGGTGCACAAGGCGCAGGGTATCCTGACTTTTATGCACGCGGATCTCATCCCCGGGCAGAACAGGCAATACGATGTGACTGTCACAGCTCACCTGCAGGCTGTCACTGTTTACTTTTGATACCCGCATAGAAATTGTGCTTTTTGAGTCCACCACAATCGGGCGGCTGCTGAGGGTATGGGGGAACATGGGCACCAGAGTTAATGCATCCAGGTGGGGTACAATGATAGGGCCGCCGGCAGATAAAGAATAGGCCGTGGAGCCGGTAGGTGTGGCAACAATCAGTCCGTCAGAGCGCTGACTGAACACAAACTGGCCGTCGATATAAATCTCAAACTCCATCATGTGAGCCACTTTACCGTGGTGCAATACTACTTCGTTCATCGCGGCATTATTGCTCTTCAGTTTTTCGTGGCGATACACACACACTTCCAGCAGGAAGCGCTCTTCAACCACGGTTTCACCGGAAAAAATAATATCCAGTTGCTCTTCAATCTGGTCCGGGTGGATATCGGTTAAAAAACCCAGGTTTCCACGGTTTACGCCGACCACATGAATGTCAAAACGGGAAAGGACACGCGCTGCGCCCAGCATACTGCCATCCCCGCCGATAACCACGGCAAGGTCGGCTTCTTTTCCGATAGTGACTAAATTGGCGGCAGGATATTTGTCATTATCCATCTCATCAATGATGGATTCTTCGATGAGTACGCGGCAACCACGTTTATCGAGCCAGGTCGCTATTTGTTTGAGACTGTCCTGAGTGCCGGTATGGTCAGGTTTACCAATCAGGCCAACGGTTTGATAAGTCATAATCTGGCTAATGCCCGCATGCTGCTACATTTTTTCGGACATTAGCACAGAGTTTGATAAAAAAGAAAGGGTTAGCGCGCCACCCAGCCGCCATCAAGTACCATGGTCTGACCGGTGATATTGCGGGCGCCGTCGCTGATGAGAAATTTCGCCGTTGCGCCAAGTTCGTCCATGGAAATAAATGCTTTCTTAGGCATGGGTTTGAGCATAATTTCATTTACCACTTCTTCTTCGCTGATCCCGTTTTCCTTAGCCTGGGCAGCAATTTGCTTGTCTACCAGCGGGGTTTTTACATAAGAAGGGCAAATGGTATTAATGGTGACATTGCAGTCGCCGGTTTCAAGCGCAATAGTTTTCGCGAAGCCAAGTAAACCGTGCTTTGCTGCGACGTAAGCCGATTTAAAAGGAGAGGCAACCAGCGAGTGTATTGAGCCCACATTAATAATGCGGCCAAAATCATCAGCACGCATACCGGGTAAAAATGTCTGGGTAAGCAGGGCAGGGCCAACCAGCATAATATTGATAAGCTGTTGCCATTTTTCGGCCGGAAAATCCTCGATTTTAGACACATGCTGGATGCCGGCGTTGTTGATAAGCACATCTACCTTCACGTCTCCCAGTTTACCGGGAAGTGCTGCGACCTGCTCAGCATCGCATACGTTAACTTCAACGGCCTGCGCGCTGAAGCCGGCGTCCTTTAATTGCTGAGCCGCAGACTCAGCGGCATCAAGATTAATATCTGCAATGAGTAGATGATGCCCGTCATTTGCCAGTGATTCAGCAATGCCATACCCGATGCCACTGGCACCGCCAGTGATAAATATATTCAAAGCCATGATAGAACCTTAATTTGATGATAATCCAAGAACGATATCGCGGACGGCGTTAATCTGCTCTCCGCTGCGTGTGGCGTAATCTTCTCCGGTGTAACCCCACCAGTCCCAGCAGCCCTGAGGATTTAAAGGCATGAAAAGCGATTTGCGGGTTTGCGGGTACACCACCACCATATTGTTACTGTCGGCCCAGTTATTCAAGCCGGTTTGCTCTACGTAAGCTTTGCCCACTGCTTCTGCGTACTGATTACAGCCATGAAAACTGACATGCACCCGGCATTGTTCACCTTCACGGCAACTGGCAGGAATATAAGCATAGCCTGTTTCTGCCATGGTAGACGCATTATCGCCGGCGAGTGTCTGCTGACTGAAACTCACTACCTCACCACTCAGCTTGTCGCTGGCGGGTTGTAAACCGTCCAGCAGAAAGTTGAGCATTTCTCCTGCAGCATCATAGTCACAGCGGCCGATATAGGGTGAGTCAGACGACATGCACTGTCCGCCGTTGTTCTTTGTAGGGAATAAATGGGCAACCGGTTTATTGTTAACGTAAGTAATTTGTTCAGCCGGCATCAAAGCCGCATACTGGGCGTTCAGTGCGTCACTGACGGCGCTGTTCACCCGCACGTCGCGGGTGCCGTGAAATAACCAGACCTTATCGTTTTGCAGTGCTGACAGTGGCGCCAGTTTTCCTTCCTGCGCCAGCGTTTTTACTTTTCCGGTGAGTGCATTCACATCAATGGCTGGTTCAGTTTTATCAACACACTGACTCAGCGCTGTGCTGATATCACCTTTTGCGCAGTAATAAGGGCCTGCCGCCAGAATGCCCGCTCCGTCAATCCAGTCGCTGTAAGCCAGATGAAACTGATTGGCCATGTAACCGCCGGAAGACAAGCCTGACACTGTGATGTGAGCAGTATCGAGGTTAAGCGCCGGCACCTGTGCCATTGCGCCGGCGCTAAATAATGCTGAGAGCAGGGCGGCGGTGGCGTTGTTTTTCAATCCGTGCATAAATCGTGTTTCCGTTATGAATCGTGAATGTTTGAATGAGGAACCGGGTGCATCATTCAGTTTCGTCGTTTAAAAACCGGCGCAGCAGTTGTGCTTTTTGTTTGATGTCAGCCACTCCTTCAAGATGCCCCAGTGCGCCTTTCAGGTAACTGAGTTGCGTATTCTTGCCTTGTGATTTCAAAATACCATGGGGTGCTTCCGCCATGTATGGCATCAGCAGAAGATCGGTTTCAGCGGGCAAATAAAGCGTTTTCGCCTTAACGTTCTTCAGCCCCTCTTGCAAGGAGCCCCGGTGGCCGGCAACGAACAATTGATTTGCGCGTACCAGGTAAAGCAGGTGGTTGGCATCCATTAAATCAGCACGGTCTTCTGCCCTGCTTCTGAGCCAGTTAATGATTGAATGGGTGGCATGAATATCCTCAAGCGGGCCTTTTTCCTGTGGTGTATAGCCCAGCGCTTTGCCTTGCTGATTGAAAAAATCCGGATGCAGCGCCTGCAGAGTAATGCTCATGAGTGCTGCGACCAGACCGTCTTTTGGCGGATTATCAGGGGTATAATCACCGTTATTCCAGTGTTTATCCAGCCGGATTGGCGTGGCCCACTGTTCCAGCGCGGCGGTGGTCCAGGCGTCAGCCTGAGCCGCAGGGATCACGGCAATCATTCGGGGCACCCAGTCCGGATAAGTCGCGGCCCATTCCTGTGCCTGCATGGAGCCCATAGAGGGACCGGCAACGGCATGCAGCGATGAAATGCCAAGGCTTTCCAGTACGAGTTTTTGTACGTTCACAAAGTCGCGGATGGTCACCACCGGAAACGACAAACCATAAGGCTTACCGGTTTGGGGATTGATGGTGGCCGGGCCTGTGGTTACCACATTCGGGTCGTAAGCGGACAGGTTTACCAGAGAATCCACACTGATCACAAAGAACTTATTGGTGTCTATGGCCTTGGCGGGGCCGATAATGGCATCCCAGTATCCGGGTTCCGCATCATCTCCGTGATACCGGCCGGCGGCGTGTGAGTTTCCCGAAAAATAATGCGTGATAAGTATGACGTTATCTTTGGCGTCGTTGAGTTTGCCGTAACTTTCCCAGCCAACTTTCACTTCAGGAATAATTTCTCCGCCGTAAGTTTCAAACTGAGTAGTGGTGAAAACCTGCTTTTCTGTCATCAACATGGCTGTACCTGACTGGTTGGGCGGTGTGGCGGCACAGGCCGGTTGGACGGCTACCGCGCATAAGACAATTAACCTTACCAGTATGCTACGAAAATTAGTCATAAATGTAGTCATCATTTTCCTTAAAACAGACTGAACAGCGTAATGGCAATAGCTAAGCCAATAACCGGCACTACCACTGTCAGTGCGGCCATGGCACCGTATGCGGCTTTGTGGGTTTCGCGACAAATAGCACGGATGGTGGTAACAACGTAACCATTATGCGGCAATGAATCCAGCGCGCCGGATGAAATAGACACGATGCGATGCAATTGTTCGGGCTGCACGCCCTGGTCAATATAATGCGGTGCAACCAGCGGTAAAACAATGGCCTGGCCGCCGGACGCTGAGCCGGTGAGTCCGGCGATGACACTGACCGCAATCGCTGCGCCAATCAGTTCATTGCCGGGAATATGCGTCATAATTTCAACGGTTTGCTGAAAAGCCTCTGTGTGTTTGGCGATGGCACCGAAACCCACCACGGCGGCGGTGTTGCCAATGGCGACCAGAGCACCGGTTGTGCCATCGTTAATGGCGGCGGATAAATTATGAAAGTAGCGGAAATTGATGATCATCAGCGTCAGTACGCCGCCTGCCAGTGCAACGATTAATGCCAGTTGCGCCATGCTGTCATGGAGTAAAAAGGATAATGCCAGTACGACAAACAGGGGCAGTATGCCGGTCAGCGGACTGGGGTAATCTCTGGCTTCAATTTCAGGATCGCCGGTGCGGCTTTCAAACTTTTCGCCGTTCGCGATGGCACGGCTAATCATGCGCTTCAACCACCAGTAACCGAATGTGGCCATAAAAACAGCAACCAGCAAACTGACTTCCCATGCTGCAAAGGGAGATGTACCCAGATATTTTATCGGGATCCAGTTCTGGATTTCAGGTGAACCTGCTGATGTCATGGTGAAGGTGACAGAGCCGAACGCCAGTGTAGCCGGAATAAAACGGCGGGGCAGATTGGCGTCTTTAAACAGGCTGAGCGCCATGGGGTAAACCGAGAATGCCACGACAAACAGGCTTACACCACCGTAAGTTAAAATGGCGCAGGCAAGCACCACGGCCAGCACGGCGTGTTTAAAACCCAGCTTATCGACTATCCAGCGGGCCACGGAGTCTGCCGCACCGGTATCTTCCATGAATTTACCGAAAATAGCCCCCAGCAAAAACATAAAAAACCAGGCCGCAATGAAGCCGGAAAAGCCGCCCATGTACAAGGTGACAAAATTCTCTTCGCCCTGAAAAAGAGGAATACCGCTGGTAAGCGCAACAATAACGGCGCAAAGCGGAGCAGCAATAAATAAATTCATGCCGCGGATGGTAAGCACAATAAGGAGGGCAAGCCCGCCTGTAAGGCCAATCATACTGATCATATCGGGTTCCTTAATAACAATCTGTGACCGCAGACGCTTCAGGAACTGAAAAAGATTGTGTCGTTAAATCAGTAAGATGCCCATAGTACGATGGTACTACTTACTGCTACAAAAAATTAACATAGAGTTTACCTCAGACCGCAGCTTCAGTGCCGAATAGTTGAAACAGATAACAAAAGGGACACATCATGATAAACGCACAGAAACCCGTTAACCGCTTTACCCGCACGCTAAGTGCAGTGGCGGTCACTGCCGCATGCTTAAGCAGTCAGACTGCTTTTGCGCAGCAAAACAACGATGAAAGCAGAGGCAAATTAGAGCGCATTGAGGTGACTGCCCGTAAAACGGTAGAGTCATTACAGGAAACGCCTGTTGCTATCACTTCAATCGGTGCAACTGAATTAACGGAAAAGGGCATCAGCGTGCTGACGGAAATTCAGCAGTTCTCACCGAATACCACCATGCAAACCAGCCGCGGTACCAACTCTACCTTAACAGCATTTATCCGCGGGCTGGGTCAGCAGGATCCGCTTTGGGGTTATGAGCCCGGTGTTGGGATTTACATTGATGATGTGTATATGGCACGGCCACAGGGCGCGGTGCTGGATTTACTTGATGTACAGCGAATTGAAGTGCTGCGGGGGCCGCAGGGCACATTGTACGGTAAGAACACCATTGGTGGTGCGGTGAAATATGTCACGAAAGAAATGACCGGTGAACCTCAGTTTAACGCTGAGGTGACACTGGGCAATTACAGCCGCCGTGACATGAAATTAACCGGTCAGATGCCGCTGATTGAAGACAAAGTTTACCTGGGTGTGGGTTATGCAAACCTGAACCGCGATGGTTACGGTGAGTTCCTGATCTCTGCACTGGATGGTCAGGATACAGAAAACTACAACAAAGATCTGTGGGCTGCCAGACTGACCCTGGAAATTCATCCGTCTGATAACCTGTTCCTACGGTTCGGCTGGGATAAAACCGAAGATGATTCAAATGCTAAAGGGGGTTACCGGTTACTGCCAAGCTTACGTACCGACGCACCGCAACCGGATTCTGTTTTCGACTCTTACACCAGCATGCCTACAGACAACTATGTTGAACTGGAAGGCTTCAGCTGGCTCGCCAGATACAATGTGAATGAAAATCTGGAGCTGAAATATATCGGCTCCCACCGCGAAAGTTTTTCTGATACCAATATCGATTTTGATAATACTCAGCTGGATATTTTTGACGTACCGGCCATTTACGATGACTCTAACGATACTCACGAAATTCAGGCGAACTATACCGGCAGTGCGTTCAGCCTTGTAAGCGGCCTGTATTATTATGACGGTGAATCCTGCGGCGTATTTGATGCGGTACTTGGTGTGCTGGGGCGGGACTACGCGGCGCTTGGCATCTTCCCTGAAGGTACGCCGGGTTTCACCCGTGAAGTGTCCGGTTGTAATAACAGTGAAAGCTGGGCGGCGTATACCCAGTTAAATTACGATATTACCGATAAACTCTCTCTGTCTCTGGGGGCCCGTTATACCGACGAAGAAAAACAGGCAACGGTAAATAACGGCACGGTATTGTTTAATCTGTATCCTGAATCCGGCTGGATTGACGGTTATGTCCGTCCTGACGGTCTGACTATGCCGCAGGTGCTGGGCAGCGATTCCGACGGCGACGGCGTGCTTGATGCGCCGGCAACAGAAAGCTGGTCACGTTTTACGCCGCGGGTAGGGGTAGAATATCAGTACACCAGGGACACCATGTTCTTCGCCAGTTATTCTCAGGGCTTTAAGTCCGGTACGTTTAACCCCCGCGCGACAATCAATGAACCCGGTGTATCACCGGAAGTAGTGGACTCGTTTGAACTGGGCGTGAAAAGTGATGTAACCAGTCAGTTCCGCGTCAATGCCACGGCGTTCAGCTACAACCATAAAGATCGTCAGTATATTGGTATTGAAGGTAACTCCGATGATCCCACAGCATTGCTTCAGCGTCTGAGAAACGCCGCTGAAACTGCCGCCTCGGGTATTGAGTTGGAGATGACTTACGTGGTGAATGAGGCACTGAAGTTTGATCTGGCCTACGGTTTTATCGATTTTGAAATTAAAGAAAATAACGCTACGCCGCCGCTAATCGGACTGGCAAGCACACCGGAAAACACCCTGAATTTCGGTGCAAACTATTTATTGCAAACCAGCATGGGTGATTTCATTTTCAACGCAAACTATTACTACCGTGATGACTATCTGCTGTTTGAAACCAGCGACCTTATTGAGCAGGACGCGTACGGTATGGTCAACCTCGGCGTAAGCTGGGAAAGCATGGAAGGTAACTGGTACGGTGGTCTGCACGTGAAAAACCTGACTGACGAAGAATATCTGGTTGGCGGTTATGACTTTGTCACCCGCAATGAGGATGGCAGTTACGGTCCCGGTCTGGGTAACGACACCACGCTGATTGGCTATTATGGCGATCCGCGCACAGTACAACTTACTGTAGGCTACCGGTTCTGACTCTGATTGTGTGTAAACTCTGAAAGGCGGCAAGGGCCGCCTTTTTGTGTTTGATGACTTGAACCCGGAGGCAGACTTCGTCAAAGTAATTCATGAATATGACTCAAACGGATTTACCCATGCAGGCCAATGTACTGATAGCTGATGATCACCCGTTATTCCGCGCCGCTATGCGCCAGGCGCTGGCCGGTATTACCGGTGAATCAGTGATTGAAGCCTCAACATTCAGTGAAGCCAGGGAGGCCCTGATCCGGGATGACAGTATTGAACTGGTGTTCCTGGACATACACATGCCCGGTAACGACGGACTCACAGGGTTGAGTGAACTTCGCACCACATTCCCCGATGTGCTGGTGGTGATGGTGTCAGCGGAGGACAAACCGGATCTGATCCGCAAAGCCATTGACCTGGGTGCCAGCGGCTATATTCCCAAATCAACGCCACTGCCGTTAATTGCGGGTGCCGTCAGTCAGGTGCTGGACGGTGGTCAGTGGTTGCCGGACGGGCTGGAGGCTGAATTAGCCTCTCATGAAGACGCCGCTCAGGCAGAATTTGCAGAGCGGCTGGCTCAACTCACACCGCATCAGTTTACAGTTCTGAAAATGATGGCAGATGGCTTGCTGAATAAACAGATTGCCTGGGAATTGTCTATTTCCGAATCCACGGTGAAGCAACATGCTTCGGCGGTGTTACGTAAACTCAATGTGATAAACCGTACCCGTGCCGGCGTGCTTTTCCGTCAACTCACCGGCGCGGAGTAGTGTCGGTACATCAGGTAATTGTGACTATAAAGCGCGCAGTCAGGCTGACTATGGTTTACCCGTCTGTGATGATAAGCTTTTTCAGCATGCGCTTTAAGGCAGCGGGTTTTACCGGCTTAGGTAAATAGCGCAAACCCGCTGCAGCCGCTTCGTCTCTCACACCGTCTTCCCGGTTTGCTGTATTGAGAATACCGGGTACATTTTTTTGCCAGAAGTCTTTTAACGCAACGGCCGATGTTGTGCCTTTTTCGCCGTAATCCAGGTGAAAATCAACCAGCATCACATCAGGCGCCTGAGGGCATAAGGCTCTGGCTTGTTGCAATGACTGACTGCCGGTGACCGTCGCGCCCCAGCCGGTGAGCAGGGTTTTCATCGCAGTCATGATCTGATCATCGTTTTCCAGCACTAAAATGTGTTTTTCAGCCAGCCAGTTTGCCGTATTTGCCATGTTTGGATTGATATCTGCTGCAAGCATATTACTACTTTTCTGCAGTGCCCTTACGCCACGGGGCAATGTCACTGTAAATACCGTTCCTTTACCCATTTCCGATTCCAGCGCAACAGGATGACCGAGAAGCTGGCTGATCCTTTCAACGATGGTCAGCCCCAGGCCCAGTCCCTGGTTTCCGGGTAAATGTTCCAGTTGATGAAATTCATTAAAAATCGCTTTTTGCTGACCCGCAGGGATCCCGGTTCCGGTGTCGTACACCCTGATTTGAATCTGATTGTCTGACCGTCGCCGGACGCCAATCAGCACTTTGCCTTCCGGGGTGTAACGGATCGCGTTTGAAATCAGATTCTGGATAATACGCCGGAGCAGTTTTTTGTCTGAACGCACAACCAGTGCAGAGGGAATATAACGGAGTGACAGCGCTTTTTGTTCTGCAATAACCTTAAACTCATCCACCAACGGTGACAGCATGTCGTCGAGGGCAAATTCGGTGACTTGCGGGACTAGTACTCCGGACTCAAGTTTGGTCATATCCAGCAAAGTAGAGAGTAATGATTCGGCACTGTTCAGTGATGTCACCAGTCCCTGTGACAGACTTGCCAGTCCGGTGCCTTCGGTTTTCTGCGACAACATGCCGGCAAACAGAGTGGCAGCATTGAAAGGTTGCATCAGATCGTGACCTGCAGCAGCCAGAAAGCGGGTTTTACTCTCGCTCGCCCGGTCGGCTTCCTGCTTCGCCTGCTCAAGCTGAGCCGTACGTTGTGCTACGCGAACCTCAAGATCTTCTTTTGCTGCCCGCAGTTCATCCTGAATGCGTATATAGGCCGTAATGTCGCTGTAGGTAGTCACGTAACCACCGTGGGGCAACGGGCTGCCGTTAAGCTCAATAACCCGCCCGTCGGGTTGCTTGCGGATATACTGGTAACTGCTGCCGTTTTCCATGTAAGTAACACGTTTGCTTATTTCCGTTTCGACATCCGGAAGATTGCCCAGCAGGCCGCGCTCAGCGTTGTACTGCAATAAGGACTGGATCGGCATACCGGCCTTCAGGAATCCCGGTGGATAGCCAAACAACTCTGTATAGCGGTCGTTCCAGGCCAGCAGGGAAAGATCCTGATCCAGTACGCTTATCCCTTGCTGTATATTTTGTACCGAAGACTGCAATATGTCGTGATTAAACTGGAATGACTGGGAAGCTTCTTCTACCCATTCTACGATGTCACTGAGTTCGCCGTCGCGCTTTTGCGCAATGGCTGAAAGCAGAATACGGGCACCCGGTGTGCCCATCTGAGCAGCCAGTAATTTTTCTACCCGTGACAACAGACCAGCACTGGCAAACCCTTCTGCATATGCAGAAGAATGGGACAACTGACTTTTAAGCGTGCGGTGCACCGATGGCTCCAGTACCCGGCCGGTGAGCAGGAACAGATCTCTTAATCTGATTGCGAGATCAGGGTGACTGTCGCTGACGATATCGCCTGTATCCGGTGCCTGAACAGACCTGGCGCTGCCCTGATTAAAAAGCAGAGACAATCCGGCCAGGGTGACCAGGTTAATAAACAGGCTAATGATAAAACTCCGGCCCAGCTCCAGTTCAGTCGGCGGACTTTCAAAGTAATAGCTCGACAGAATAGAAGGGTGGAGCAGCCAGGCGCACCAGCAACAAAAACCGGTGAAAATGGCAATAATGACGGCTGTCTTTGATGTCTTTTTCCAGTACAGGCTTAACAACATTGCCGGCAGCAGTTGTCCGAGTAACGCGATAGCAATTACACCACTTTTCACCAGTGGCGCCGACTGGCTGACGTTCACGTGATACCAGTACGCCACTGACAGCACAACCAGCACGGTTAAACGTCGTACTGTCAGCAGGGTCGACGGCGTCATGGTGTTATGTGGATCATCTTTAAGGCGGATTTTCAGCCATAAAGGCGTGATAAGGTTGTTGGATATCATGATGCCAAGGGCAAGGGTTGCCACGATAATCATACTGGTGGTGGCTGACAGACCACCTATCAGCGCGGCCAGCGCCACACCGGCATTGCCGGCCTGTAATGGCAATGCCAGTACAAAGGCATCCGTTTTTACCACTGAGGTATCCAGTAACACGTGCCCGGCCAGTGCAACCGGCAGAATAAACGTCGTCATGCCAAGCAGGTAGAGAGGAAACAGCCAGCGTGCGGTGCGCATTTCTCCTTCACCGTTACACTCAACAAAATTCATATGAAATTGTCTGGGTAAGACAAAGAGTGAGCAAACTCCCAGCAGGACGTGACTGGCATACACAAGCGGTGCGCTGTCTGCGTACAGCACTTCTCTGGCAACGGGGTGACTGGCAGCCTGAGCGATTAAGTCAAAAGGCCCGCTGAACAGGCCATAGCAGACAAAAATACCGACGATGGAAAGCCCCACCAGTTTCACCACCGATTCTACGGCAATGGTCAGCACCAGCCCGGGATGTTTATCGGTAAGGTTTAATGTGCGTGTACCGAACAAAATGGCAAACAGAGCCATGAGTCCGGCGACATACAAGCCAACCGTGTTGGTTCCCTGTTCCGCATCATAAGCAATCAGGCGGATGCTGGCCGAAATGGCATCAAGTTGAAGTGCAATGTACGGGATAACGCCGGTAAAACACAATACGGTGACTGAGGCAGCCAGAAAATGTGAATGCCTGAAGCGCAGGGCGAAGAAGTCTGCCAGTGAGGTCACATTATTTTTCTGGCAATAACGGGAAATTTTTATCAGCACCGGAAAAAGAAAAGCCATACCGGCAATGATCCCGGCATACGTCGGTACCAGTGCCCAGCCAAATTGTGACGCCTGAGTGGTTGTGCCGAAAAATGCCCAGGAAGTGCAGTGAATGCCTAACCCTAAACTGTACAGCACCGGATGCTGCTGATTGTCGCGCAAGCGCTTGTCTCCCCAGAAGGCAACAAGAAACAAAAACGTGAGATAAATCACGGTAATAACGCCGACAGTCCAGATACTAAACATGACCAGAAAGAGATGAAAACAATTCGTTAACAAACTCTACAGCAAACCCGTTGGCAAGCAAATCACAAAAAAATTGCGGTTTAGCCACAAATTTTTCATGGATACCCTTGAAGGGTGGGTAAGTAACCCCATTAATAGCCCCACTGAACGCATTCACGCAGCCTGTGGCACGGACTTTCCTGTGCAGGCCGCTAAGCAAAAATTCACCGCAGATGAGTATTGTTGGGAGGATAGCATGAGCGAAGATCGCGACGTGCAGGATCAAAAACAGCCTGAAGACGCAGAAGTGATTCAGGGTGAAGTAGTTAACGAAGACGCTGCAGAGGCGCAACCGGTTTCTGAGCACGAGCAAAAAGTTTACGAACTGGAAACGGCTTTATCTGACGCTCAGGCGCAGATTAAAGAACAACAGGACAGCGTATTACGTGCCCGTGCTGATATGGAAAATGCCCGCCGTCGTGCTGAAGCTGAAGTGGAAAAAGCCCGTAAATTCGCGTTAGAGCGTTTTGCCGGTGAACTGCTTCCGGTTATCGATAATCTGGAACGTGCTATCCAGGCCGGTGACGGCGAAAATGATGCGGTTAAGCCATTGCTTGAAGGCGTGGATATGACGCTGAAATCTTTCGTCAGCACAATTGAAAAATTCGGTTTAACACCTATTGATCCACAGGGCGAAGGTTTTAACCCGGAACTGCATCAGGCGATGTCTATGCAGGAAAGTGCAGATCATGCGCCGAACACCGTTATGGCCGTGATGCAGAAAGGGTATCAAATTAACGGTCGCCTGCTTCGTCCGGCCATGGTGATGGTGTCCCGTGCACCTGAAGGTGGCGTTGATACGCAGGCTTAACCGGGGCGGAAGCCAAAAACGACAGATTTTTTCTGGCGACTATTGAAATGGTGCGGGAATAACCCCACTAATAATGCAGAAATTAAAGATTCTTATTTTGGAGACACGTAATGGGTAAAATCATTGGTATCGACTTAGGTACAACGAATTCATGTGTCGCAGTTCTAGACGGCGACAAACCTCGCGTAATTGAAAACGCCGAAGGCGATCGCACAACCCCCTCAATCATCGCTTACACAAACGATGGTGAGACTCTGGTAGGTCAGTCTGCGAAGCGTCAGGCAGTAACCAACCCGACAAATACTTTATTCGCTATCAAGCGTCTGATCGGTCGCCGCTTCGAAGATAAAGAAGTACAGCGCGATATCGACATCATGCCTTACAAAATTGTTAAAGCTGACAATGGTGATGCATGGGTTGAGACCAAAGGCGAAAAAATGGCGCCTCCTCAGATTTCAGCTGAAGTGCTGAAGAAAATGAAGAAGACTGCTGAAGACTTCCTGGGCGAAGAAGTAACCGGTGCTGTTATCACAGTACCTGCATACTTCAACGACTCTCAGCGTCAGGCGACTAAAGACGCCGGCCGTATCGCTGGTCTGGAAGTAAAACGTATTATCAACGAGCCGACTGCTGCTGCCCTTGCTTACGGCATGGACAAGAAGAAAGGCGATAACGTTGTTGCGGTTTACGACTTAGGTGGTGGTACGTTCGATATCTCTATCATCGAAATCGATGAAGTTGACGGCGAGCACACCTTCGAAGTTCTGGCAACCAACGGTGATACTCACCTAGGTGGTGAAGACTTCGATAACCGTGTAATTACTTACCTGGTAGACGAATTCAAGAAAGATCAGGGTATTGACCTGCGTAAAGATCCGCTGGCCATGCAACGTCTGAAAGAAGCCGGTGAAAAAGCGAAAATTGAACTGTCTTCTTCACAGCAAACAGAAGTTAACCTGCCGTACATCACTGCTGATGCGACAGGTCCTAAGCACTTAGCCATTAAACTGACCCGTGCGAAACTGGAATCTCTGGTTGAAGACATGGTGAAAGACTCGCTGAATCCTGTTAAGCAGGCGCTGGCTGATGCTGACCTGTCAGTATCTGATATCCACGATATCATTCTGGTTGGTGGTCAGACGCGTATGCCTCTGGTTCAGAAGTACGTAACTGATTTCTTCGGTAAAGAGCCACGTAAAGACGTGAACCCTGACGAAGCAGTTGCTGTTGGTGCGGCAATCCAGGGCGGTGTATTGTCCGGTGACGTGAAAGACGTACTGCTGCTTGACGTAACGCCTTTGTCTCTGGGTATTGAAACTATGGGTGGCGTAATGACGTCACTGATTGAGAAGAACACTACGATTCCTACTAAGAAATCGCAAACCTTCTCAACGGCGGAAGATAACCAGTCTGCGGTAACAGTACACGTACTGCAAGGTGAGCGTAAGCAAGCTGCCGGTAACAAGTCGTTAGGTCAGTTCAACCTTGAAGGTATCCGTCCTGCGTCACGCGGAACACCGCAAATCGAAGTAACTTTCGACCTGGATGCTGACGGTATTCTGCATGTGTCTGCGAAAGACAAAGATACTGGTAAAGAGCAGAAGATCACCATCAAAGCATCTTCTGGTCTGAGCGATGATGAAATCGAAAAAATGGTTGCTGATGCAGAAGCAAACAAAGAGTCTGATGCGAAGTTTGAAGAACTGATCCAGGCCCGCAACCAGGCTGACGGTATGATTCACGCTACCCGTAAGCAGCTTGATGAAGTTGGCGATGCATTAAGTGCCGACGATAAAGCACCAATCGAAGCTGCTATTTCAGCGCTGGAAACCGCCTCGAAAGGCGAAGACAAAGCTGAAATCGAAGCGAAAACGCAGGAGCTTATTCAGGCGTCTTCTAAACTGATGGAAGCAGCTCAGGCGCAAGCCGGTGCAGCAGGCGGCGCAGATGCCGGTGCTGAACAGCAAGCTTCCGGTAAGAAAGCGGAAGATGACGTTGTTGACGCTGAATTTGAAGAAGTGAAAGACGACAAAAAATAAGCTGTAGTCAGTGTGTCTCCGGTACTTTGTGCCGGAGTGCTGTACAAGCCGGGCGCAGCAGGAAGTTCTTGTTGCGCCTTTGTCGTGTAAAGACCGGCTCAGTGCCGGATGATTTAAAAGTGTGTGGTTTAAGACAACTTGAACCGGGTGCTTGATGTAACGAGTAGGAAAAGTAAGCGATATGTCGAAACGTGACTACTACGAAGTGCTGGGTGTAGATAAAGGTGCTGGCGAACGCGATATTAAGAAGGCGTATAAAAAGCTGGCTATGAAATATCACCCCGATCGCACACAGGGCGATAAAGCACTGGAAGAAAAATTTAAGGAAATCCAGGAAGCCTATGAGGTTCTGACCGATTCGCAGAAACGCGCTGCGTATGATCAGTACGGTCATGCCGGTGTGGATCCGAATCGTGGTGGTGCAGGCTTCGGCGGTGGCGCAGACTTTGGTGACATCTTCGGTGATGTATTCGGCGATATCTTTGGTGGTGGCCGCGGTGGACGTCAGTCCCGCGCACGTCAGGGAGCTGATTTACGTTACAATCTGGAGTTATCGCTTGAAGAAGCGGTGCGTGGTAAAGAAGTTGAAATCCGCGTACCTACGCTGGTGGAATGTGATTCGTGTCACGGCTCCGGTGCGAAAAAAGGCACTTCGCCAACTACCTGTCCAACCTGCCATGGTAACGGTCAGGTACAAATGCGTCAGGGGTTCTTTGCTGTCCAGCAAACCTGTCCGACGTGTTCCGGGCGGGGCAAAATTATTTCCGACCCTTGTAATGCTTGTCATGGTCATGGTCGCAAAGAAAAAACGAAAACCTTGTCGGTTAAAATTCCGGCAGGCGTTGATACCGGTGACCGCATCCGCTTAACCGGCGAAGGTGAAGCAGGGGAGAACGGCGCACCGGCAGGTGATTTGTATGTTCAGGTGCACGTACGCGAGCATGATATCTTCCAGCGTGACGGTAACAACCTGTACTGTGAAGTACCACTTAGCTTCACAACCGCTGCCCTGGGCGGCGAGCTGCAAGTACCTACACTTGACGGTAAAGTGAAGCTGAAAGTGAGTCCGGAAACCCAAACCGGCCGTATGTTCCGTCTGCGCGGAAAAGGCGTGAAGTCGGTAAGAAGCGGCGTGACCGGCGATCTGATGTGTAAGGTAGTGGTTGAGACCCCGGTTAACCTGTCTGCAAGACAAAAAGAATTGCTGCAGGAACTGGACGACTCTATGGGCGGTGATTCTGCGAAGCACCGACCGAAGGAAAAAGGTTTCTTTGACGGCGTGAAGAAATTCTTCGACGACCTGACTAACTAATCAAATCCAAAGCATTATAAAAGCCCTCGTATGAGGGCTTTTTTGTGCCTGATATTATTCCTCGTCCGGAGCTTGTGCGCGGATTTCCTGAATCTGCTCAAAATGCTCCAGCATGACATGTGTGATGATAGGGTCGAATTGCTTACCGGCATTTTCAGTCAGGTAAGCTTTGACATCTTCTGCGCTCCAGGGCGGCTTGTAGCAGCGTTTTGATAACAGTGCATCGACAACATCAACGATAGCCATGATACGGCCTTCAATAGGGATATCGTCACCGGCCAGTCCTTCCGGATAGCCTTCACCATCCCAACGTTCATGGTGAGTTTTGGCAATGATAGCGCCCATCTTCGCGACAATTTTGTCTGAGCCAGCCAGTAACTCGTAGCCTTTCTCAGCGTGGGTTTTCATGATTTCCCATTCATCCGGAGTCAGTTTACCGGGCTTGTGCAGAATGGTTTCCGGGATACTGATTTTACCCACATCATGCAGGGCAGAAGCATAGCGGATGGTTTCAATAAACTCGTCACTCATGAACAGTTTTTCAGCCAAAAACTCTGACATCAGCATGACACGCTTAACATGGCCGCCGGTTTCTTTACTGCGCATTTCTATGGCGTCACTGAGCACCATAATCAGCTCTTTCTGGGTATGCTGAATATCTTCTTTGTGCATCAGGTTCTGGAAAATGACGGACACATTTGAGGCAAACATTTCCAGCGTTTTCAACTGAAACTTATTCAGCGGCTCGCTTAGTTCCACATACAGAATATTATGGCTGTCTTTGCCCGTGGGGTAGTAGCCGATGAACAGCTCTTCAGATTGGAAATGAGATTTCTTCTCCAGTACTTCTTTCACTTTCTCCGCAATTTCATTCGGGATCTCTGCTGAAACGCCTTCTTTACTCAATCCCACCAGATCACCGCTGGCACCGAGCACGGTCATATTAGTGTGGCCGTACAAGTCTGTGTGCTGGGCAGATAAATACAGTACAGAGTTATTCAGATTAAGCAGAGTCAGGGTTTGTTTTAACACTGCGGTGCCGAATTGTCCCAGCGACTGGCTTTCCAGAATTGAAGATGAAGACTGTAACACGCCTTCGATGCCCCGTTTACCTTCCTCAATAGTCTGGATATCACGGTAGGAGCGGATAGCCGTGTACACACAGGATTTCAGTTTTGAAGAGGTCAGTTCGGTTTTCGACTTGTAATCGTTGATATCATAGCGGCTGATCACTTCTTCTTCCGGTGCCTGACCCGGCTGCCCGGTGCGTAAAACTAAACGTGTCGTACGGTTCTTAAGTGTATTGCGAATGGCGTCGATAAGGTTCAGACCAGCTTCATCTGTCTCCATGACCACGTCGACAAAAGCCAGCGCGATGTCTGGCGTATTTTTGAAGAGTTCAAGTCCTTCCTTAGCGCTGTATGCCGATAATAATTCGAGATTGCGGTTCTCAAAGGTAAATTTTTGCAGCGTGAGTTTCGTGACCTTATGCACATCACGTTCATCGTCAATAATGACTACTTTCCAGGGGGGGAGCTTCGATTTCTTGACTGCAATCTCTGACTTTTTAAATAACGGCATATACGACTAAAAAAGTTTGCGTTGCTTAAACTTAATTCACAATCTGCGATACCGCAAATGTGACAGGCAGATAATTTCAAATTATTAAAAAGCCAGCCTCAGCCTGAAGGTGGCTCATGGTGCCGGAGCGGTAATATTCATTCGAAATAGTCATCTATGACTCAAGTTCACCGGACACCTGGCGAATTTTCAGGCGGAATGTGGTGCCTTCGTCAGGTGCTGAGATGAGTTCAACTTCGCCCTGAAGTTTTTGGATAACAAGGTTGTTAAAATGTTCCGACCAAGACCAGTGCAACCCTGATCCCGCGCAGTGGTGTAGAAAGGCTCGAACACTTTTTTGTGCAGTGAGGCGGGAATGCCTTTGCCGTTGTCACTGACACTGATGATGACGCCGTCATCCACACCATAGCAGCCCACAGTGATGAGATTGCCCCCGTTATTTTTATAGCCGTGAAATCCGTGTCGTTGTGCGTTTGAAAGTAAGTTAGTAAGTAGCTGGGCAATAATACCCGGACTGGTAATGATGATAGTGTCAGGGTGAATATCCAGCTTAAGTTGGATGTTGTCTTTTTTAAGCATAGGCCGCAGGGGATTGCATACTCTGGGAATGTAATCATCGGGAGATAAACGTTCCACGTCCATGGATGTCTGGTCGGCAGAGGTACGTTTGAAGTCCTGTACGAGGTCGGCAGCCCGGAAGAGGCTGGATTCAGCCAGATTGAGTCCTTCGTTGCATATATCATTAAAATCTCTGAAGCCTTCTTCCGACAGTTCCCCGGATTCAAAATCCTTATAAATCCCGGCAAGTTCTTCCTTACAGTTACTGACAGAAGTAAGCGCAATGCCAAGTGGTGTATTAATTTCGTGCGCAATGCCGGCCACCAGATTCCCCCGTGCTGATTCCAGAGATCGCAGAGTATCTTCAAGCTCTGCGGTACGATCCTTAACTTTTTGTTCCAGCGTCTGATTAGCTTCAATGTGCTTATTCTCATAATCAGCCCGCTCCTTGGCACTCACTGCCCGGCCGTATAAGTCGGCCAACGCCGCAGCAAACACAATTTCATCGGGATCCCACTGTCTCGGGTTTCCGCGATGTTCGCAGCATATTATTCCAATCATATTACCACGGTGACGTATAGGTACATCGAGCATGGCGTTGATATTCAGGGGCGTCAGGTAGCATTCAGCAAACTGGGCATGTCGGTTCTAGCCTAAAGTTCAATCGAGGCATCACATCCGGTCTTCTATTCGAATGAATGTAAATAGCACTAATTGTTAGTCAATACGGCCACTTGAGCTGGCTAAAACAATCACTCATTTTGCTATCATCAGATCATTTAAAATTAAGTTATTGATTTTAAATAGATAAAAAAGTTGGCACTTCCATTGCGATAGTAAGAGCAAGCATAACGCTTAAATCTCTTAATAATTGAAAAGGAAATAATTATGAAAGCATTTACGAAAACTCTGGCTGTTGTTGGTTTGTCTTTTGGTGCAATGGGTATGGCAAACGCAAGTCCTGAATTGACGCCTGCAGATACAGCAGTGACGTCTAAAATTTGTGTCACCGCAGCAACCGGCAGCAAACTGAAGCTTCGAAATGCGCTGGAAGATGCTGGTCTGACTAAGCACTATGTTGAAAATAATGTTACCTGTAATGGCCTGCCTATTGTTGAATTTGTTGCACAATACAGCGACAACCCTGACAGCATTAATGCCTTTATCACCAGTGGTAAATATGTGGCTGACAACTACATCGCGAGTGTAAAATCCCGTCATTAATCCGGTTTTGCGTTATGTTTACTTACCCCGCTGGGATGTCGGCGTTGCCGGAGCGGGGTGAGGTAAACATCTGGACTTCCTTCCCTGTATTCTGTTTACTCTCCCTATCATTCGTTTTATTCCGTCACTTTTATGGAACCCCGTCAGACCGGTGAAAAGTACGATCGTATCGCTCGCTGGTGGCATGAACGTCACCAACATTCTCAATATGGTGTAGCTGCTGTAACCCGTGCACTGGATTACCTTGGTGAGGGAACCGTTGCACTGGATGCAGGTTGCGGTGCAGGCGGCAGAATGGTGAGGTTGATGGAGGAACGGGGGCTTGCTGTAACCGGTGTGGATGTATCTGCTGAAATGATAGCGCTGGCGAAATCGCAACACCCTGAGCACACATTTATTCATCAGGATATCTGCTCCTTTAAGCCTGAAGTGCAATATGATTTTATTCTTGCCTGGGACAGCCTTTTCCATCTTCCTTTTAGTGCCCAGGAGCAGGTCATTGCTAAGCTGAGCAAACATGTTGCTGAAGGCGGGATCTTGCTGCTGACTTGCGGCAACGATTGTGGTGAACATACTGACAGCTGGATGGATGATACATTCTATTACAGTTCAATTGGTATTAACCGGAATCTTCAACTGATGATGTCAGCCGGACTGACCATCGTGCATACTGAACTTGACCAGTATCCGCAAAAACATGTGCTGATTATCGCCAGAAGGTAAGATTAGAAACAGTTCAGATGACAGCAAATTTTCGCATTTGAACCAAACTGACAGAAGTTGACAGGTTTGGCTTGAGTCCTTGCGTGTAATTTTCTAGTTTACGAAAAATTAACATTTTTGTTGATATTTCGGACAAGGAAAATACATGATATTCCAGACTAAGCATCGCGCACTAAAATCCGGCCGCCTTATCACCGGCGCCTTAATCCCTCCCGTCCTTCTGCTCAGTGCCGCATGCGCTGATGCCAGCGACAGACACAGACAAAATCAAAGTGACCCCGCTACAGGTATCATCATGGAATCCCTCGACCGTGGACTGGTTGTTATTCCCGCTGAGCAGGGCAATGCGGTGAGCTGGCGCTTGCTGGGCACCGATCCTCTCGATATTTCCTTTGATATTTACAGGAACGGTCACAAGCTGAACGGTAAAAAGCTATCCGGTGCGACGTTCTTCACCGACCCGCAGGGAGACAAAGATGATGTGTATGAAATAAAAGCGACCGGCCTGAACAATAAATATAAACGCAAAAAAGATCACAGTGCTGCCATGGCCACAGCCTGGCAGGATGTGATGCTGCAGATCCCGCTGAACAAGCCTGCGGACGGCTGGGTAAACGGACTATCCTTCACGTATTCTGCAAATGACGGCTCGGTGGCGGATTTAACGGGAGATGGCCGTTACGAAGTCATTGTTAAATGGTATCCGTCAAATGCCAAAGACAATTCACAGGCCGGTCATACCGGAAACACGTATCTGGATGCTTACACACTGGAAGGGCTGCAACTCTGGCGTATCGACCTTGGCAGAAATATTCGCTCCGGTGCCCATTATACTCAGTTTGTTGCCTACGATTTCGACCAGGATGGCCGGGCTGAAGTCGCCGTGAAAACGGCGGATGGCACTGTGGACGGAGAGGGGACGGTAATGGGTGATGCCAATGCTGACTACCGTAACAGTCAGGGGTACGTGCTGGATGGGCCTGAATTTCTAACCATGTTCGATGGTTTGTCAGGCAAAGCACTGGATACCATTGACTATGTCCCTGAGCGGGGCAGTGTAAGCAGTTGGGGGGATGGTTACGGAAACCGGGTGGATCGCTTTCTTGCCGGCGTGGGCTATTTTGACGGCTCCACACCCACCGCTTTTTTCGCCAGAGGGTATTACACCAGAGCAGTGGTCAGTGCCTTCGACTGGGTTGACGGTCAGTTTGTCAGCCGCTGGGTTTATGACAGTAATAACGGCGGTGCAGATGCCGGTGGATATGGTCAGGGAGCCCACAGCATTTCTGTGGGAGATGTTGACGGCGACGGAAAAGATGAGATCGTGTACGGCGCCGCTACTATTGACGATGACGGCCATTTGCTGTACAGCACGGATTTAGGTCACGGTGATGCTTTGCATATGTCGGATATCGATCCTGAACGTCCCGGTCTTGAAATTCATATGGTGCATGAATCACCGTCTGCTTATACCAAAGACGGCACAGAGTATGGCGTTGAATTACATGATGCCGCCACCGGTGAAATCTTATGGCATCGTTCAGGCAACGGTACCGATGTGGGGCGGGGCGTAAGTGCTGATATTGACCCCGCATATACAGGTAACGAGAACTGGGCAACCCGGGGCGGACTGGTCGCTGCCAACGGAACAGTTATTTCGGATACCCGGCCGTCTCAGGTAAATTTTTTATCATGGTGGGATGGTGATTTGAATCGCGAGTTACTGGACGGAAACCGGATCTATAAGTGGCAGCCGGCTACGGAAACCTCTGAAGTCGTACTCGATGGAAGCGAATGGGGAGCCGTGTCGAATAACGGCACGAAAGCAACGCCGGTTCTGTCGGCAGATATATTGGGTGACTGGCGGGAAGAAGTCATTTGGGCCAACAGTGACAGCAGTGCTTTACTTCTCTTTTCTACCACTGAAGACACGGAATACCGTATTCCGGCATTGATGCACAACCCGCAATACCGGACAGCTATTGCGTGGCAAAACGTGGGTTATAACCAGCCGCCTCATCCTTCGTTTTACCTGGGAAGTGATATGAAAGCTATGCCGGTATATGACATTCAGACACAAAAAAGTCAGTTGTGGCTGCAGCCTGTTGCCCGCGGAAATGCAGACTCGGTTGAAATCAGCATTCATTCAAACGGCTATCCTTACAAAGGAATGACACTGTATAAGAGTTTATCTGATGATCCGGAAACCCGGGAATTGCTCACTACTCTGGGCAGCGGTGAAAGCCGTTTTGTGGACACTGATGTCGAACCGGACATCCGGTATTACTACTGGGGCAGTGTGAAAAGTAAGCATAATGAGCCTGAGTTATTGCCTGTGACAACTGCAACATTAACTTCAAGCGACATACCGGATATCCGCACTTTTCATCAAAGTTCTGCCAGTCCGGTAACCCTGAGCTGGTTCACTGCGAATATTGAAGTGAGTAGTGTATTTGTGTTCCGCGCAGAGCGTGTAGAAGGTGAAGCCGATCCCGTTTTTGAACAGGCATCAGGAGTCGCTTCACTTGCTGCGGATTCAACAGAGTGGACAGACGAATCATCAGTGCCCGGTACGCCGTACATTTACTGGCTCGTGTTTGATACTGCGTCAAAAGGCCGGATAACCAGTGATCCGGTGAATGCAGAACGTCTGCTGGAGCCCAAAACACATTTGTCTGCAGTGCAAAATGGTGACGGTATTGTGGTCAGCTGGCAACTGGAAGATTTCCCGCAAGCTATTCGTGGTGTACAACTTTACCGGAACACCAAAGCAGAGCTGAGCGGGCGCACGCGTATCAGCCCGTCAGCGCCGGTCAGCGGCAGCCTGACCGACAACCTGTCACTGGAAAATGGTACAACCTACTGGTACATGTTTAAACTGACCATGGAAGACGGTACAACTTACAACACCGAACCGGAAGCTGCGGTTACTTTTGTGCAGTAGGTGTGAAGCCGGTTTTTGGCGTTGTTATCTCAGCCGGTAGCAGCGCTCGGGGCGGCCCACGTTGCCGTAAACCTGTTCAGCAATGAGCTCTTCGGTTTCCAATAAGTATTCGAGATAGCGACGGGCGGTGGAGCGGCTTACGCCGACAGTGTCACCAACCTGTTGTGCACTCAGGCTGTCTTTAGGCGCTGCAGTAAAGACCTGCTGTATTTTTTGAAGTGTCAGGCCATCTACGCCTTTGGGTAAGCGCTGCGCCTTTCCGTCGCTCTGCCGGCTGAAGAATTGATCCACGACAGTTTGCGTAAGCTCTGACGCACCGGATAACTGCTTATGGCGGTTCTCAAAGTGCTGCAGGGCCTGTTCCAAACGACTTTGCAGAATCGGTTTTACCAGAAAGTCAGACACGCCTAATTTCATTGCCTGCTCCAGTACCTGTACTTCTTTCGCTGCCGTTAGCAGAAACACTTCTGTCTTCTGCAATTCATCGTGATGGCTTTTCATCAGTTCAAGGCCATTACCGTCGGGCAGATAAACATCCAGCAGAAGTAAGTCAGGCTGCATGGCGCCGAGCAAAGCTTCAGCTGCCGCCACGTTATTTGCCATGCCCATCACCATGTAGCGACCGGTTTGAATGAGGTACTGAGCCAGATACTGGGCTACGTGGGGCTGATCTTCAACAATAATACAAGAGTAGGGCATAACTATTTTGACACTTCTGTTCTCGGAATATACACAGAGAAGCGGGCTCCGCCTGATTCCGACTCGCCAATCTCGATACTGCCGTTGCAGCCTTCAAGATGCGTTTTCACTATATACATGCCCACTCCATGACGGGCATCAGATTTTGAGCTGAACGACGGTGCGAAAATACGTTCATATTCAGCAGCGGGAATACCGTCACCGCTGTCTTCAACATCGAAAACGATATTATTGCCCATTTCTTCCAGGCTCACACTGACTTTTGCCGGCCGGTGACTGCTCGCACGCTGGGACGCTTCGATGGCATTATCGATCAGGTTACCGAAGATAGAAACCAGACATTCGAGTAAGTGTTTATCGTTAATCACAGAAAGCTGCGTATCCGGACTGATGTCCAGCGCCACATTGCCTTCCTGTGCTTTGTGATATTTGCCGAACAACAAAGCGGCGAGCACCGGCGTTTGTACCCGGCCGACCAGACTGTGTACCTGCGTCTGCACTTCCTGACTTTCATTACTGATCAGTTCAAGGGCTTTTTCCACATTCCCCATCTGCAGCAAGGCGGCAAGGGTATTCAGTTTGTTCGAGTAATCGTGAGTCTGAACCCGCAGCAGCTCAGCAAACGCTTCCACCCGTGCAAGTTGCTGTGACAAATGTTCCACTTCATCGGCAGGACGCATCGTCAGCATCAGGCCGGCCATCTGACCCTGAACTTGTAAAGGTACGCGGGATAACACCAGCCATTGCTGATTGGCAAACAGTTCGAAACCACGGATGTGTTTGTCGGTGTTTTTCAGCAGAAATTCTGCATGCTGGGGCAGGATGTCGTTTATCGTGCCGCCGTTTTCGTTCTCAGCGAATAACAATACCCTGGCACGTTGGTTCATGCGTTGTATTTTACCGTCCAATGTCATGGCAATGATACCGGTCCGTACGGTGTTAAAGATAGCTTCCTGCTCGGCATACAAGCGGCCAATTTCATCCGGTTGCAGACCAAATAAACGACTACGCACACGGTTACCAATCCAGCGCGCGGCAATCACAGCCAACGCCAGAATCACAAAAATAACGCCCAGGATAAGCCAGGTTTGTTGCTCAATGGCGAGGCTTACTGATTTTTCCAAAAATCCCACAGACACCAATCCGATGACATCGCCACTGGCATTGATAACCGGCGCTTTACCACGGATTGACGGACCCATAGAACCCGTTGAAGAGGAGATGTAATAGTTGCCTTCCAGTGCAGCCTGACTGTCGCCGCCTTGCATTGGCTGGCCGACACGATCTGTTACCGGGTGAAATAAACGGATTTTACTTTCGTTACCAATGACAACATAACTGGCGCCGTAACCGTGTTGCAGCAGAGCGAGTTCCCGCTGAAGCGGTTCAGGAACGGATTCTGCTTCTACAGCATGGATGATATCGGGACGACTGGCGAGGGAACGGGCAATGGCAAGGGCCTGTTGCCCGGTTTTTTCTTCAATGACAGAAGCCAGCAGGTACTGACTGGCAAAGCCTAATACAGCAAGCTGTAGCAGGCTCATTACAACGATGGCGGCAACTAACCAGGATTCCAGTTTGTTACGAATGAAATAACGTTTTGTTGCCACCAGTTATTTTGCCCCTTTTTAGTCCGGCGTTGCCGTTGTATTTGCCCGGCGGTTTTTGACAAAACCTAACAGCGGTACCAGCAACACAACAATTGCCACGATCAGAATCGACAGGGTAAGCGGCCGCTCCCAGATGAAACTGAATGAACCGTCTGAAATCAGCATGGCACGACGGAAGTTACGCTCAATCATGTCGCCCAAAATAAAGCCCAGTAGCAGCGGGGCCATAGGGAATTGTAATATGCGCAGGACAACCGCCACGAAGGCAAACCCGATCATCATAAATAAATCGAATGTGTTAAAGGATACCAGATACACACCAATTAAACTGAAGAACAGAATAAAAATGGTCAGCAGTGATTTGGGCAATACCAGCACTTTGGCCAGATACGGGATCAGTGGCAGGTTCAGGATGAGCAGTACCACGTTACCAAAATACATGGACACAATGACAGACCAGAATACGTCAGGATTTTCCTGCATAAGCAGCGGTCCCGGTTGTAAGCCGTAAGCAATCAGTGCACCCAGCATAATTGCCGTAGTACCTGATCCAGGGATCCCCAGCGTTAACAAAGGGACAAATGAACCTGTACACGCCGCGTTGTTCGCTGCTTCAGGTGCAGCAAGACCACGCTTGGCACCCTGGCCAAACTCTTTCTTGAAGCGGGCAGGGGCCAGATTTCTTTCTGCGGCATAGGCCATAAAGCTGGCGATGGTTGCACCGGCACCGGGCAAAACACCAATTAAAAAGCCAAGGATGGATGAACGGCCTACTGATGGCGCGATTTCTTTTACTTCGTCTTTGCTCAGCTTAAAGCTGCCCAATTGATTACCGCCCATGCTGGTGTCTTTAGCACTGTCTGGTTTGATCACATTCATCAGTGCTTCAGACAAGGCAAAAGTGGCCATAGCAATCAGCAGAAAGCTCAGCCCATCCAGCAAATCGGGCTGGCCGAAAGTAAAGCGCTCAGTACCGGATGACGGGTCGATACCAATGGTGGACAGGGCAAGACCAAATACGGTCATCATCATGGCTTTTAAAAATTCGCCGTTGCTGGAGAACGCTGCAATAGCGGTTAAACCTACCAGCATTAACATTACATAGTCGCCGGAATGGAAACTCAGCGAGACTTCTGCCAGCGTGGGAGCTGCTACCATCAGCATTATCGCGCCAATGGTGCCGCCGGTGAAAGAGGCCCAGGCCGCGATAGCCAGTGCTTTACCGGCCTGTCCCTTCATAGCCAGCGGATAACCGTCGAAGGATGAGGCAACGGTGCCGGCAATGCCCGGTGCATTAATCAAAATGGAGCTGGTTGAGCCACCAAAGATGGCACCGTAATAAACCCCGGCCATCAGGATCATGCCTGAACTCGGGCCGATACTGTAAGTGATGGGGATCATTAATGCGATGGCAGTAATGGGTCCTAAGCCCGGGAGCATACCGATAAAGGTACCGACCAGACAGCCAATCACAACATACATCAAATTGTGCCACTGGAATGCGGCATCCAGGCCTATCATCATTGCATCAAACATGGGTTAACTCCAAAGGCTGCCGGGGGCCAGGTAAATATCAAGAAGTTGGGTCATGAGGAGCCAGAAAAACACCACCATAGGGACTGAGGCGAACAGCACTATGCGGGCGCGTCTTTCTCCCATAACCCAAAAGCCGGAAATCAGAAAAATAAGTGTTGCCACAATGAACCCTAACGGATCGAGCAGCGCGCTGTAGATCACCATCAGCAGCATAACAACCGCGGTCTGACGAACGGTATGTTTAGTGATCCCCAGCGGCTTTTGTTCGCCCTGTGGTTCCTTACTTTTAATCATATGGCTGACGATAGCTAAAAAACTGAACAGAGCGCCTGCCATGGCGTAGAGTTTTGGCATAGTGGATGAATCCACCACTTCATATTGTTCAAACGGTAGCAGAGGAATTTGCCAGGCATAGATACCGTAAAACGTGAAAAAAACGAGAAACAGGGCAGGGCCGGTTAACTGACGTGTCATTGTTGTTGCTCCTGTTGAATAAAGCCAAGTTGAATCATCAGGGTCTTAATTTGTGCTTCCTGGGCTGCCAGGTCTGCGGCAAAATCGTCCGTGGTACGGAACAAATCCATCCAACCGTTCCGGTCACGAACTGCCGCCCACTCAGGGGTTTTCAGCAGCGCGGCGTATTTATCGATATATTCCTGTACTTTTTCATCAGATGTATCAGGCGCTGCAAACAATCCACGCCAGTTTACGAACGTTGCGTCGTAGCCCAGCGATTTTAAAGTGGGAATATCCGGATAGGCGGGCACGGTTTCAGGGGCTGTGATGGCTAAAATACGTGCCTGGCCACCTTCTGCAATTTCCAGTGCTTCGCTTAATCCGGTAGAAAGCATTTGTACTTCACCTGAAAGCAGTCCGGCTTTTGCCTGACCGCCTGCGTCATAAGGGATGTAGCGGATGCGGGCACCGTCTAGGCCGGCAGCATTGACTGCCAGCGAAGCCACCAGATGATCCATACTGCCCCGTGCAGAACCGCCTGCGATGGTCAGTTCACGGACGTTTTTGGACAGGATCGCTAAGGCTTCATTCCAACTTTTGATGGGCGAGTCTTCTCGCACCACAAAGGCGCCGTAGTCAGCAATTATGCTGGCTACGGGTTTCACATCACGGTAGCTGAAGGGTACCTGACCGGTTAACGCACGAATTACAATAGGCGTAGAGTTAACCATCAACATATCGCCGTGTTTGTTACCCGATTCAATCAGATAAGCGATAGCGCGACCGCCACCCCCACCGGACATATTCTGAAACGAGGCGTTATCTGAAATACCTGACTTCATCAACGCTTCCCCGATACCACGACCGGTAGTGTCCCAGCCTCCGCCGGGGCCGCCCGGGATCAGAAAGTGATCCTTGGCGAAGGCACTGGCACTCACCAGCCACAATATTGCTGCACTAATCAAAACAGAACGCATGAATCCCTCCGTTAGAAGTCGTAATGGAAACGCATGGTGATGGCATTGCCGCTGGTTTCATCACCCACAAGCGCTTCTGTGCCGGGGCCTGACACTTTGCTATGCACGCCGTTCAGCATAATTTTTGTATTTTCATCGATGTAGTAAGACACACCCGCCGTGAATGATTTGGCCCGGGTGCCCTGAAATTCGCTGGTGGCATCCATAGACGAAACGCGGGCGGCTATTTCCCACGCGTCTTCAACGCCTTTAGGCTGATTGAAACGTGCGCTGCCTTTGGAATATGACTTACTCTCGCCGGTTAGCATGTAGCTGGCCTGAAAGTAATAGCCGTCATAGTTTTCGTCGTCGGGCAAGGATGCAGGATCGCTGGTGGCGATATTGCGCCGGGCTACTTCACCCTGAACCAGTAAGCTGTTGTACTGGTAGGCGGCTTCAATACCGTACTGACTCAGATGGTCAAGGGGCACGGTGTCGCCGCCTGCGGCATAATTTACCAGTCTCACGTTCGGCTCTCTGACTTCCGCACGGGCAAAAGAAGCTGACAACTGGCTGTTATCCATTTTGCGGTACGAGCCCCATGAGCCCAGGTGGATCAGATTGTTTTCTTTAAATTCGTGAGCCCAGGTGAGGCGTCCGGTGGTTGCCAGTGAAATGGCGGAGTCATCATCGGTACCTTCTGCGCCGAATGCATCGTTTTTATGTACACCCACAGCGTAACGTAAACCTGTTGACGGGAAGTATTGATACGCAGCCACACCCCAACGGAAATAGGGCGACATAGTATTTGCCATGCTCGCACGCTCAATTAAAGCCATATGCTTAGAGCTGGTCAGAGCGTCAAGAGTAATGTCTTCACGGATTTTACCGAACTTAATCGTCGGGCCGTTTTCAAAACCGGTATATTCAAAACGAAGTAACAAAATTTCGATGGTTTCTTCGGCAAATTCCAGAATCATCTTGTATTCCAGATCGCTGCGTTCGCCTTCTACCGACAACCGCGCACGGCGGGGAAAAATAGTAGAACCTGTGTTGCCTTCGTTGTCTGCATTGTAGGCGCCGTCAAAGATGTTAGCGTCTATCTGAAGTCGTCCGCCTAACGTCACCCATTTATCGTCACTTGCGTCTTTCGCTTCCATTGATGCGAGCTGTTGCTCTAACTGAGAAAGCCTGTTTTCAAGAGACTGATTACTGGTTGATTCCGTTTGTGCCGAAGCCTGATAAGTGGCTGCCAGGCACAGCAGACCAATTGTTGTTTTATGCATCACAAAGTACCTCAATGTTTCGTGACGCAAGAATATTGTTAGTCCTTTGTTAAGGCTATGTAATGGATGTTTTTGTGCTTGAAAATATAACTGTCTGTTTTGTTTGTTTTGTCCATGAACTTAATGAACAAAATAGATCAGGTTGCAGGAATAAAAGAAGCTTTACCGGTAACAATTACTGTCTGATAATGTTAAGTTAATGTTATTGTTGCATAAACTTTAACGGTGCCCGTCACCGGTTTCTATGATGAGGACCAGGATGTTATTCACTTTTTTTTGCTGCCAGCGCTTTCGCGGGTGTTTCTCTGTACTGTTTTTAACTATTTCGTCGCTATCCTGCGGGTATGCTGCCGGCCATGACACGCCTGAGGTGACTCTCGCCTCCGGTAAAGTAACCGGACAGTATGCAGACGGAATAAACTTTTACCGCGGTATGCCTTATGCCAAAGCGCCGGTGGGTAACTTGCGCTGGCAGCCGCCTCAGGCACCGGATGCTATTGCATCGCCCTATGCAGCAACGTCTTTCTTTCCTCCCTGCCCGCAGCGGGGCAAAGATAATGGCAGCGAAGACTGTTTGGGAATTAATGTATTCTCCCAGTCAGCGGATGACGGGCAGACTGCGCGGCCAGTGTTAGTGTGGATTCATGGTGGCGGGTATGTAGGTGGATCAGGTGATTTGGATCCCAAAATCGTTTCACACTGGGTAAGTCAGGGACTCGTACTGGTATCGTTTAACTACCGGCTTGGTGCACTGGGTATTTTTGCTCATCCGGCTTTATCTCAACCTGATGGTGTTAACTATAGTGTGATGGATATGGTCGCTGCGCTGTCCTGGGTTCAGGACAATATCGCTGAATTCGGTGGCGATCCCGCCAGGGTGACGATTGCCGGCGGCTCTGCAGGTGGCATGGCCGTGCAGATGCTAATGGTAACACCCAAAGCTGAAGGTTTGTTCTCCGGCGCGATTTCTCAAAGTGGCTACGGCACCTGGCCGTTGCCACGCACTTCAGGTGCACCGGCCCTTCAGGGCAGCCCGGATGCAGAGATCCTGTCCTCTGCCATCGCACAGCGGGCAACGGGAACAGACAAAGTCAGCAGGGAGCAACTTTATCAGACCAGTCCGGAAGCATTCGTCAATGCGATAAACGGCTTTCACCTGCCGGTTGCAGACGGTATCACGTTGCCCGACGAACCGGCGCGATTGTTTGCTCAGGGGAAGCAGCACGCCGTACCTTATATTAGTGGCGGAAACAGTTACGACGGCAATGTTTATCCTTATGCCGGTGTGTCACCTCAGCGCATGCTCACCTTAACGGCATCTGCTGCTGACAGTGTGCAAAAAGCGTATGGACTGGGCGAGCAGGCGCTGACGGCCTTACCTTTTCAACATTTGTTCGGTGATTTACGTTATGTTCTGGCCGGTATGGTGACAACCGGCGCAATGCAAACTGTTAAGCAACCGGGGTACCGTTACTTTTACGATGTTGCGGATGAGACTACGCCGGGGGCAGGTCATGCCTCAGAAACCTTTGCACTTTTTAAACCTGCCGGCGATGATGCCGTTAAAGCGATGCAGGCGTACTGGCGGAATTTCATAAGAACCGGCAACCCGAACGGGCAGGGCTTATCTGAGTGGCAGCCAGTGGATAAGCAGGACAAGAACTGGATGGTTTTTGATAAGACAGCCCATGCTGAAAAAGAGGTCAGAGCCGGAAAGCTTGGCATATTGCGACAGGTTTATCAGACGCGGGTGAATCCTTAACCCCGTTTGTTATTATCAATAACAAGGCATATCTGCCGTTAAACGAAAAAAGGCCCGGAATGACCGGGCCTTATCATTTCAACTGTTCAGCGAAAATATCACTGCTTGCAGGTATCGTTACCTTGTCCCGCCGTCCACTTCATACCGTTCTTTAATAACTTAATGTTGTATTCAGCGTTGTAAACTTCTTTGCGGTGACCGATAGCGCTGTACATTGCGCGGCCTTCGCCGATGCAATGGGTCCAGACCAGCGGATGATCTTCACCCATTTCCAGTTCTTTACCCGGCACATAAGTAGTTTCATCTATGGCCACTACGATGTCGTAGCCTTTGGAGGACACGCTGTCTGAGAACGAATACCACTCATCATTTAATTCCCAGCGGTCAGGGATCCCTTCTGCCACACCGGTGCCGTGACGGGTAACATCCAGCGATGCATCCTGGAACCAGTTGTCATCACCCGGATGGCCGATAAACTGAGCACCAATCAGCACATCACGATACCAGTCCCAGAAATACACCGAGTCGCCGGCTGATGCATGAATGCCCAGGAAGCCGCCGCCGTTATTCATGTAGTCTTCAAACGCTTTACGTTGTGACAAAGTGAGGGTGTCACCGCTGACATTATTCCAGATCACCACATCAAATTCAGACAGGTTTTCCGGTGTAAATGCACTGCCTTTGGCGCTGACAGAAACACCATAGCCCATTTCTTTTGCCAGCTTGCTCAGGTTTTCTGTGGCAGCAGTTACTGATTCGCCGTGGTCATAGCCATTGATTTTCTGATAGATCAGCACCTGAACAGGTTCTCCACCCAGGTCGAATTCCACCGGTTCTGAATCGAACCTTGCACAACGTGCAATCTTATCTTCACGGGTGACCGGCAGTGCTGCCAGTTCTTTACGCATAGCCGCAGCGTTTGCATCGTCTTCAACACCCACACGGGCCAGTAACTGGTCCAGTGTGATCAATGTACTGAAAGAAGGCATTGATTCACTTAAGATCCACGCCGGAATTTTAGCCAGTACGCCGGGATAGTGTTTTTCAACAATGGCTCTGGCTTTCGGGCGCATTACCACATCGTAAGCCGGCATAGAGCTGGAAAAAGGAACATCCCGTAAGGAACAGTCGGTTAAAGCCTCTGCGGCAGACGCGCTGCCTGTCGCTACCAGACTGCCCATTGTGATGCTGCCGGCAATAATGGCTTTAAGCATATTTTTCTTCATCATCAGGAGTCTCCTTACATCGGCCAAACGGTCATCCAGGCTTTGTCCCCTTTCTTATAAGGGATATCTTTGTAGTCGCCCGGTATGTCTACGTGACGGAGCACCTGAGTGCCGCCTGTTTTCGACGTAAAGAAACCAAAGATCATCAGCTGCTTGTAGAGGGTAAAGTAATGGGGCAGGCCATCTTCTTTACCGTCCCAGGGCGAGTCTTCACCGCGGTTAAACGCCAGCGCCTCACTGTCCAGCTTTGAAGCCAGTGCCGTTTTCTGTTTCTGGCTTAAGCCAACGAAAGGCTTACCATATTCTTCCTGACTGCGTGCATCCACATCTTTAAATCCGGCTTCCATCAAAGCCTGTTGTTCCGGTGTGTAGCATTCGCGGATCATGCCGATAAAGAACGCCGGCAAACCCGCATCTTTTGCTCCCGGCGTATCAGTTCTCGGTAATACGGTTTCGCACAGTTCAGTAATCAGCGCGACGGTGTTGTCGTCCAGTCCTGAGTCTTTTACAGAGGTCAGGACCGGTTGCTCCTGCCAGACGGCCATGGCCGGAGAACAGATAAAGCTTGTGCCGGTGGCGGTTGCGATAAGTTTTAGTAAATCACGACGATCCATTACAGATTACCCCGCTTGAGTTCTTCTACTGCAAAATCTGCGGCACGGGCTGTCAGTGCCATGTAAGTAAGTGAAGGATTAACACACGAAGACGATGTCATACAGGCTCCGTCGGTAACAAATACATTAGGCGCATCCCACACCTGGTTGTGCTTGTTGAGGACGGAAGTCTTAGGATCCCGGCCCATGCGGGCAGTGCCCATTTCATGAATACCTTTACCCATGTGGTAAGTGGTTTCCCAGGCGGTGGCGTTTTTAAGACCGATGCTGTCAAACATTTCTACAATGTCTTCTTTCATGGCTTTACGCATTTTCAGTTCGTTGTCACGGATTTTGGCATCCATTTCCAGCACCGGCAGTCCCCATGCATCTTTCACATCATGGTTCAGACTTACTTTGTTGCGGTGGTCCGGCAGAATTTCACCAAAACCAACTGTACTGATGCTCCACGGACCCGGCTCACTGAGACCGTCTTTCAATCCGGCTCCGATACCTAAGTCGTCAGCGCTGCGGCTGAAACCTGAACGGGATGCGTTACCCTGGAAGCCGAAGCCACGGAGGAAGTCACGTTTGTCATCGCCCCAGTTTGCAAAGCGGGGAATGTAGAAGCCTGTTGGCCTGCGGCCATAGACGTATTTGTCGAGATGGCCTTCAATTTCTGCCATACCGCCCAGCATGTAGTGGTGATCCATGACATTGTGACCCAGTTCACCTGAGCTTGAGCCAAGACCGTTATCCCAGACATCACGGGCTGAGTTCATCAATAACCAGGCAGAGTTCAGTGCCGAGGCATTCAGGAAGACAATTTTGCTGTGGAAAACTTCAGTTAGTCCGGTTTCAGAATCAATTATTTCAACTCCGGTAACCCGTTTGGTGTCTTTATCGTAAATCAGCTCTTTTACGATGGAGAGCGGGCGCAGAGTAAGATTGCCGGTTTTAAGTGCTGCAGGCAGGGTTGCAGACTGGGTACTGAAATAGCCGCCGAAAGGACAGCCTGTCCAGCACTTGTCACGGTGCTGACACTTCACACGACCCTGTTCGGGACGTTGCTCGGTAATGTGGGCGGTACGGCCCATAATTAATTGTCGCTTGCCCTTGTACTGTTTTTTAAGACGGGCTTGAACGTCTTTTTCTACAGCATTGAAAGCAAATGCCGGCAGAAATTCACCGTCAGGTAATACATCCAGACCGTCGCGGTTACCGGAAATTCCGGCAAATTTTTCAACATACGAATACCATGGTGCCACATCTTCATAGCGAATAGGCCAGTCAACACCCACACCTTCTTTACCATTGGCTTCGAAGTCTTCAGGGTTTAAACGGTAAGACTGACGACCCCACAACAAAGAACGTCCACCCACCTGATAGGCACGAAACCACTGGAAAGGTTCTTTTTCCACATAGGGGGATGTTTGCGCAGAAGCCCAGGCGCCCATTGTGGGTTCATTAAAAGGATACCCCTTACCACGGGCCATATTGGGTTCAGCGGCCAGTGCTTCCAGGCTGGGACGACCGTGGTGTGGATAGTCCCATAAATTTTTACTCATGTTGGTGTAGTCTTTGATGTGCTCGACGTTCTCGCCGCGCTCAAGCATAAGTACCTTCAGGCCCTTTTCGGTAAGCTCTTTAGCAGCCCAGCCCCCGCTGATACCAGAGCCAACTACGATGGCATCATATGTATTTTTTGACATTTTCGCCCCTGTTCAAGTTGAAAACGATCTGCGCCTGTTTTTGTCCCTACAAGCAGATCACACAGTGAATCCTGACCTTAACCTGATTGATTTTATTTGTAATCAATATGGTTAACAAAAAGTAAATTTAGTAACACTATAATGTATTTATGTCATCGATGTCATTATAAAATTGACGTGTTTTGTAACAGGCGTGCGGGTGTTTTTGTAAGCGCTTTCTTGCTTGCCTGCTATGCATATTAGCAGTAAGGGGTTTTTGAAAAATTAATGTCAGAAGGAAATTGTGAGATTTTGTTTCAATGGCTCACGGTGTCAAAACGCCGTGAGCAGGAAAGTCAACCTGAAACGTTATCCGGAAACAGCTGGGCTTTCAGCAAATGCAGCGGCAAAACGGGAGGCTTCGTTATGTGCCATACACAGGTGATATAAGGTACTGGCAGCCATTTTCGGGTCCACGGGTTGTCCGTTGCTGTCTATAACATACGTGTAATGGGCTTCAAGTTGCGGATGGGAGAAGCCGTCAATCAACTGGTGGATGGCAAATGTGGCACTGGCAATGTCCTGCTCACGGTTTGCATTGTCAGGGAAAGTGCTGTGAACCAGTGCGGCTTTTATCCACTCCGTCATCGGCCAGCTCTTAAAGGTGGACGATACGACTGTTCCTTCAGGTGTAACAGTATCGTGCAACCAGCGGTTACCGTGCGTCAACCCGTAGTCTCTGGCATGGCGGTATAATACCGACTGATAACGTGTGGTATCTGTGCCACTGACAGTCTGAAATTCATGCAGCAGCCATACCCACTCCATCATGTGGCCGGGTTCTACACTCCGGCCGCCGGTGGGGCATGGCTGCCAGTCTGTGGTGAAAAACTCCAGCAACACACCGTGCTGTGCATCGAAAAAATGCTGCTCAAACAGTGCATACACCTGATTGCAGCGTTCAAGCCAGAACGAGTCGTTACTGACCCGGTACAGGTGAATAAAGGCCTCGAACAAATGCATGTGCGGATTTTGACGCCGCGTGGTGTGGGCATATGTCCCTTCAAGCCAGCCACCATGATCACTTTTCAGAACAGTATCCACGTGCAGTGCAAGGTTTTTCGCTTTCAGCAGAGCATGATCATCATTCAGCGCGTCTTTCTGCCAACTGTATGCCAGCAGAAAAAATGCCACATCATACAAATCGGTAGCGGCATTTTTTACTTTATCGGATGCATCAAGGGTCATCGGGTAAAAGCCGGGAAGGGCGTCAGGACAGGCATTGCTGATAAACTTTTCCGTTGCCTGCGCCAGGGCTTTACCTTCAGGCAGGAACCCTTTTTTATAGCCGTAGCACATTGAAAATATTTGTCTGGATTGCACCCGCATACGTTTGTCGGCTTGCCTGTCGGGCTTGCCTTCACCATCAAAACATTCCAGTGCGGCGCCGTTTTCAGCAAAACCCTGTGCAGCCCATTTCGGAAACAATGATGTCGTCAGCCAGAGGTCGAAACGCTGCCAGGCGTCGATAAAATCGCGATGTATCGTTTCCATGAAATTTCCTTGCACTACAGATGAATGGACAACGGACACGCATTGTAATCGTCAGTACATGGGTTTGACAGTGTTTTTGCAGTCTAAAAAGCCAGCTGGCGGACGACCTGGTTGCTGCGTCTGCAGTAAACATTGTGCCGGGAGGTCGCCAGAACATGAACTGATACCCTGTTGCGACCCCTTTCCTTTGACTGATAGAGTGCTTTATCAGCGCGTATCAGAGCTTCTTCAATCCGGTTTTCATCGAGTTGTGTCAGCCCGAATGAAGCGGTAACTTTGATACTCTGTTCTGGTGACGGAACAATGTCTGTTTCTTCAATCACTTTTCGCAAAGCATGGCTTACTGTCAACCCAGCTTCGGGACTCGTGTCAGATAACAATATGGCAAATTCTTCACCGCCGAAACGGCAGGCACTGTCTGTATCTCTGATATTATCCCTAATCGTTGCTGCAATTGTTTTGAGAACCTCGTCACCGGCAGGATGACCGTAGGTGTCATTTACCCCTTTGAAATGGTCGATATCCATGAGGATCAGAACTGCCTTCGTTCCGTAGCGGTTGGTCCGGCCTGCTTCGTATTTTAAAACTTCGTTAAACGCTCTGCGGTTCATCAGACCTGTCAACGAGTCAGTTCTTGCTGAATTCGCTAATTGATTTTCTATCCTCCGTCGAATTTTATCGCTTCGTTCAAACAAAGCAGCACTAATAGTGACAAGGATTATTATCAACCAGCACACAGCAACAGCGTAAGCACCGACTACTCCGGAATATTGGATAGATGCAATTGATTTGACGACAAGATATCCAAGGAAGAAAGCAAAAATACAACCGGTAGCGAATTGAAAGCGGGCTATTTGACCACCAATGTACGGTGACAAGATTGCCCTTACTACTCCGTGGTTTGCAGTACTCCAAAGTGCGGCGCAACTAAGCAGGAGTAAAGTCGCAGTGCTTAATAAGGACATTTCTCCGTGGAAAGGTGCAATTGCGTACGCATAACCAAAAAGAGAAAGTGACGGAAAAGATAATGCTGCGAACGCAGCAGACTGTGAACTCAAATTATAGTTAAATGCTTTCATAGCCACGGCAAACCAAATCAGCAGAAAGGTGATAAAGGTATTTATACCAACATGATTGATTTTTCCTGCATTGTGTTCTGACAGTGCAATCTCGGTAAAAGGAATGATCGTATAAAGGATCTTACTCCCTAGTATCTCGTCTGCGAGCCACGAAAGTGACAGCAATAAACTCACTGCCAGTATCCATTTCATATGCTGTCGTCTTCCGGGCCTGTTTAAAACAATACATAAAGCGATCAAAAAAGCCTGAATAGCGGTGTAGGGGTGGGTTGCTACCTGATCCTCGGCGGGACGATACAAAAAACCAACATTATAGAAGTAACCGGCAAGTGACATAATGCTCATTGCCATAATGAGCACCGACAACTTTTTGCTGAGATCTATTGCAACAAGAACAAGATAGCGGGTTCTCTCTTTTGTGACCGGTGACATGGTTGTTTTCCTTAAAAAGTCAGACTGATTTTGAGGATTAACATTAAATATTTTTATACTTTAGTCTAATGTCCGGATTTTGCTTCCAGATGGCACAAAAATTCTTTTTGCAACCGGGTGGGGTGCCAGTTTTTTCTTAATGTATAGCCAATCTGTCTCGGAGCATCGCTCAGGGGCGTCGGGTTGACCGCCAGCAATCCAGCGGCAACATCAATTTCAACCTGGCGGGCAGGCAGGATGGCGGCGCGGTCGCTGTTGATTAGCAATCCGCGAATTGCCATCAGTGAGCTGCATTCAATCACTTCGTAAGCGTGATCGGGACAAATGGCTTGTAGCACATCACCAAAGGCCTTACGTGCAGGTGTACCTTCTTTTGCCGCAATCCACTTCAGTGATTGCCAGTCTTGTGTCGTGAGGGAGCATTTGGCGGCCAGCGGATGGTGACTGCCGGTCACAATTGACAGGTAATCATCAAACAAAGGGATCTGTTCAATATCGTCAGACAGGGCGGGGAAGCGCAGGGCGCCTACCAGTATATCAATATGTCCGTGCAGCAAGGCATGCAACTGCTCTTCATAAGGACCGTCGACAATGCTTATGTTGGCGCCCGGCGCTTCTTCAAGCAGAGCGAGTACAGCTTTGGGAACAATCTCAGACCGTGCGAGCGGTAAGCTGCCAATACGCACGCTACCCAGCTTTTCACCATTTAATTCTGCGACTTCATCCAGCCCCTGGCTGAGTTCTGAAAAATATAATGAGGCAATACGGGAAAACTGTCTGGCACGCCAGGTGGCCTCAACACCGGTGGGGGAGCGGTTGAACAGGGTTTGCTGGCACAAGGTTTCCAGATCACGGATAGTTCTGTGAAGCGTGGGTTGAGACAAGCCCATTTTTACTGATGCAGCCGTGTAACTTTGCAATTCAACAATATGTACCAGAGCATCAAGTTGCCTTGCAGTGACCCCCCGCAGAAACGACGTTCTGCCATGCTTGTCGGCACTGAGTAAAGTGGTGGCAAAGCTTTCCAGCAAACTGAAGGCACGGCCAAACCGGTTAAGAAAAACATCTCCCTCCGGGGTTACGAACATACCGGAGGAGGAACGGGTAAACAGCGTCCAGCCAATGCTCTTTTCCAGTTTTTTAATGCTTTGAGTAAGGGCAGATTGGGTGAGGTGCACTTGTCGGGCTGCTTCTGACAGATTGCAGTACTTTTTAATTTCAAGTGCACAGTGCAGGTGCCGGATATTCAACATGGCATGGCAAACCAGTAGCGATTTTTTGCCATTATAGAAAAAAGTAATGATGCTGCACAGGTTTCTAAACGGCTTTTTAACATTTACCGGCGCATACTGAGCCACACCAAAAAGTCAGAAGGGTTAAAGGTTATGGCAGTATGCGTTACGAATTGTCCACGTGCATCTGAGGACACGCTGAAAACATATGAAGGCGCGGAAGTGGCTACCGTCCACGAAGCTCAGGGTCGCAAAGGTTTGCTGGCTGATTACATGCGTCCAATTTACCGCCCGGCCAGTATTTCCGGTACGGCTGTAACCTGTCAGGTTGCCCCGGGTGACAACTGGATGATCCACGTTGCTGTTGAGCAGTGTCAGCCCGGAGATGTATTAGTTGTATCGCCCACCAGTCACTGCATTGATGGTTTTTTTGGCGATTTGCTGGCTACCTCGTTAAAAGCCCGTGGCGTGAAAGGGTTAATCATTGACGGCGGTGTGCGTGATACCGCAACGCTGCAGGAAATGGAATTTCCCGTCTGGTCTAAAGCAATTTTTGCCCAGGGCACAGTGAAAGAAACCATCGCCAGCGTAAACGTGCCGGTGGTTTGTGCCGGCGCACTGATTCATCCGGGCGACATTATTGTTGCCGATGACGATGGAGTCGTGGTTGTGCAGCGTAACGAAGCGGATGCAGTGCATGAAAAAGTACAGAAGCGTCTCGATAACGAAGCATCCAAACGGGATCGCCTGGCCGCCGGTGAACTGGGGCTGGATATTTACAATATGCGTGAGCGCCTGGCTGAAAAAGGCCTGAATTATGTGTCTTACGAGGAGTACAGCAAGTGAAGGCCATTCCCTGCCATCTGATGCGCGGCGGAACGTCTAAAGGCTTGTATTTTCTGGCATCTTCATTACCGGAAGATACCGTATTGCGGGACCAGGTTTTGCTGGCTGCAATGGGATCTCCGGATGACAGACAAATCGACGGTGTGGGCGGTGCCCATCCGTTAACCAGCAAGGTTGCAGTAGTCAGTCCTTCTACCAGAGACGATGCCGACGTGGATTATCTTTTCCTGCAGGTTGTGGTGGATAAAGCCGTGGTTAGTGATGGCCAGAATTGCGGAAATATTCTTGCAGGCGTGGGTCCTTTCGCGATTGAACAAGGCTTAATTGACGCACAGGAAGGTACCACCAGTGTGCGTATTCACATGGTTAATACCGGTGGCCTTGCGGTAGCACAGGTCGAAGTTAAAGACGGTGCGCCGGTATATGAAGGTGATGCCCGTATTGACGGCGTGCCGGGCACGGCAGCGCCGGTTCTGATTGATTTCCTCGATGTTGCCGGAGCCAGTTGCGGTGCATTATTTCCCACCGGCAACGCCAAAGATGTGATTGATGGTGTGGAAGTGACCTGTATCGATAACGGCATGCCTGTTGTGCTGTTAAATGCCGCTGACTTTGGCTTAACAGGCGATGAGTCTCCTGCGGAAATTGAAAAAAATACCGGCGTTAAAGAACGCATTGAAAGCATCAGGTTACAAGCGGGCCGGCAAATGAACCTTGGTGATGTAAGCGATAAAACTGTCCCTAAAATGTCGCTTATATCGGCCCCTGTCCGGGGTGGTTTGCTGAATACCCGCACCTTTATTCCACACCGTGTGCATGATGCCATAGGTGTCCTGGGTTCGGTGAGTGTTGCTACAGCCTGCGTGGTGGACGGTTCCATCGCCTACGGCTACCTCAAAGGTTGTAGCGACTACTCCCGTCTTGAAATAGAACATCCAACCGGCAGTTTTACTGTGGCAATGGATGTGGAAGGCAGCGGTTCGCTGTCGACTTTAAAAATTAACCGTTCTGCGCTGTTGCGCACAGCCCGTTTGCTCATGCGGGGAGAAGTGCTGGTCGCAGGCTCAGCTTTCTCTGCGCCCGGGAAACAATAAGTTACAGGATTGATTATGATTATTGATTGTCACGGCCATTACACAACGGCACCGGAACCACTTCAATTATTCCGTGATGCGCAACTGGCGGCGTTTAAGGCGGGTAAAGCGTTACCTGAAGTTCCTCATATCAGTGATGAGCAAATTCAGGAAAGTATTGAGAAAAACCAGCTTCGTTTGCTGATTGAACGCGGTTCAGATATGACCATTTTTTCTCCCCGCGCGTCAGCCATGGCGCACCACCTGGGGGACGAGGCCGTTTCTAAACAGTGGACCAGCGCATGTAACGATTTAATTAAGCGTGTGGTGGATTTATATCCGAAGCAATTTATCGGTGTTTGCCAGCTGCCGCAATCACCCGGCGTGCCGATTAAAAATTCAGTGGACGAACTGGAGCGTTGTGTGAACGAACTGGGTTTTGTCGGGTGTAACCTGAACCCGGATCCTTCAGGCGGACACTGGACATCAAAGCCGCTGACAGATGAAAGCTGGTATCCCTTCTATGAAAAAATGGTAGAACTGGATGTACCGGCAATGATTCACGTGTCCGGCTCCTGTAACGCAAACTTCCACGCTACCGGCGCTCACTATATGAACGCAGACACCACGGCATTCATGCAGTTCCTGCAGGGAAATCTGTTTAAAGAGTTTCCGAATCTGCGCTTTATCATTCCTCATGGTGGCGGCGCAGTGCCTTATCACTGGGGACGCTACCGTGGTCTTGCCGATATGCTTGAGCAGCCCCCGTTACGTGAGCACGTGATGAAAAATGTGTATTTTGATACATGTGTGTATCACCAGCCGGGTATCGATTTACTGTTTGATGTTATCGATCTGGACAACATTCTTTTTGGTTCAGAAATGATTGGTGCTGTGCGCGGCATTGACCCGGAAACCGGTTACTACTTTGATGATACGAAACGTTATGTCGATGCGCTGGATTTAACTGAGGAACAACGAACTCAGGTTTACTCAGGGAACGCCCGTCGTGTTTATCCCCGTCTGGATGCAAAACTGAAATCCATGGGACTGTAATTCAGGCAAAAAAATACCGCCGGGATGAGCTCCGGCGGTCTAAGGGTCCTGCCTTTTGGCTGGAGGAGTAGTACCAGGTTGAAAATTAACAGGCTCAATTCTCAAAAGGTGAACTTATCTTAATGCAAATGAGAATGTTTATCAATAAGGTTTAGCCAAAAAGTCCGGGTAAATCGCAACTGTCTCTTTTTCCCAAATCTCCGGTGCTGGTTTCCAGCCATTTCTCAGCGGTTTTTATGCCTTCCTCCTTCAGTTCCAGAAGGAACGCCCGTGAATTGTCGTACTTACTCATCTGGTCAAGGGCAGACATTAATTCACTGTTTTCTATGATGTGTGTGCGGGTTGCCCGTATGCGTTTCTCAAAATCGCCGGAAACCCAGCCCCACCGTTGAGACGAGGTTTTAATGTCCAGCATTGAGCGCATCTCCCGTAAAAAAGCACAGTGAAATGTGAGTTCACTGATGCGGTCACTGATTTCTTCCGAACGGACGGGCAGTGCTCCCCGTTGTAACGGTTGCAGCAGTACAATCAAAACATCCTGAGCGTCACAACTGTGGATCAACGGAAAGATAGCCGGATTGGCCGCGTAGCCACCGTCCCAGTAGTGTTTATTATTTATCGTTACCGCTTTGTAAACGTTGGGCAAACAGGCGGAAGCCAGAACGTGACTGACGGTCAGCTCCTGTTCATTAAAGAGTTCCAGTTTTCCCGTCGTCACTTCAGTTGCGGCAATGAACAAGCGAAAAGGGGAGTGGTGCTGCAGTGCTTTGAAATCAGTAATTTCATCGAGCACATCCCGCAGCGGGTTGATGTCCATGGTATTGATATCGTATGGGGAAAAGTGTTGAAACATGCTCATCCACCATTTGTTCAATGATTGCTCCAATATTTTCGGCATGGGCATCTGTACACCTTTGTCAGCGATGGCTTCCCAGAATGCATCCAGTTGCGCCGCTGCACCCCGGCGACCGTCTTTACGCCAGCCTTCAGCCAGCATTACTGCGTTCATTGCGCCGGCACTGGTGCCGCTGATGCCGTCAAACTCCAGCCATTCCTCTTCCAACAGCCTGATTAACACCCCCCAGGTGAAAGCACCGTGGGCCCCGCCACCCTGTAAAGCGAGATTAATTTTCAGTGGTTTCATCGCCTGTTCCTTAAGTTATGCTGCTATGCAGCATTTTCAGGATAGCATACGGTTCTGCCCGGGGTTTAGTGCAAAATTGAATAAAAAATAAACATTTCAGGTGGGAGGGGGAAACGGACAGCCTTATCCGGCTGTCCGGTAAACAGGTATTATGAGCTTCTGGCTGACCAGGGACCGGTAATTGCGACGGTTCTGGCCGGTGAATACAAATTAACAAACAGGGTACTGCCGTCCGGTGAGAAGCATGCGCCGGCAAGTTCGGTTTGATCATTTAAGCGGGCAAAAGGATACACACTGCCATCCGGGGTTATACCCCGCAGGTGGTTGTCGACAACGTCTGTGTACTGATCTTCACAAACAATTAGATCACCAAAAGGTGCAACAGTGAGATTGTCGCCAAAGTTGAACAGAGATTTGTCTGTACTTTCCAGGAACAATTGCAGCCGGCCCGGCTTAGCTGCTTCGTGTTCTGTGCCTTCAGACGTAGAAGGCTGATAGCGCATAATTTGTCCCAGTTGCTTTTTGCCGCCATTGGTGCAGCAGAAATAGAGTTCACCGTCTCCCCAGTGGATCCCCTCACCACGGGCGAACAGGGCTGCACCGTCTGCATATCCCCGTTTGCGGAGATCATCTTCCGGACTCTCCGGGTCTGTCAAATCTATCCAGCTGGCGTCGAGCCACTGTTGAAGCGGCATCGCCGGGTTAACCCAGTTGCGGCTGTCGTAACCCGGACTGGCTTTTATTGCCAGCGCCTGAAGTCTGCCACCTTTGATAAGATCGCCGGGCACATCGGGAATAAAGCGGTAGAACAGGCTGTCTCCCCGGTCTTCCGTCATGTAAACAATACCGGTGCGGGGATCCACTGCTGCAGCTTCATGGTTAAAGCGACCCATGGCTTTAAGCGGCTCAGGTGAGACAAGGGTTTGTGCTGTTGAGGGGACTTCAAAAACCCAGCCGTGGTCTTTATTGTTATAAGCCGACGGCTTATCAATACTCTCTTCGCAAGTGAGCCAGCTGCCCCAGGGAGTAATGCCACCGGAACAGTTCCGGATTGTGCCGCATAAACTCACATGCTGGCTCTCTGTTTCACCGGTAATTAAGTTATACACCATGGTAGTCGTGCCACCAGGCAGTGCGTTCCCGTCGGGGGCGGTGTCGTAGGCGTCTGCAGTTTTGTGCGAGGCAACCGATGCAGGCTGTAAGGCCCGGTCTTTTGGCGTAAGCTCATGGTTTCTCACCAGAGCCACACGTTGTTCATCCAGTTTGAAACAGCCCATTCCGTCAGCTTTATCCGGCACATTCAGGCCGTCAGACATGGCCTGGCCCAGCGCTGAAATGACTTTATAAGTAAAGCCTTCCGGTAAATCCAGCAGGGAAGCGGGATCCGGTTTCAGCGGGCCAAACCCGGTCGCTGCACGCAGTCCGCCTGCGGCATGCTGAGTTGCTGCATTCGCGAGCCCGCCGAATGCGCTGCTACCAGCGGAAAGGGCCGCGAGACCAAAGGTGAATTGTCGTCTTGTTATCATTGTTGTGTTCTCATAAAAAAAGGTATTGTTACAATATAACAATACCTTAATTCTTCATGCCAGTCTGTTACGTTAAGATGAAACCGTAACAGGATTAACCGTCAGATCAGCGTCGTGGTGATGCATGCGCTGCGCCACGGAATATAGCATTCAATAGCATGACGTTCAGACCATCCATATATGCGCGGCTTGAAGGGTCCTGGGTAAAGCCTATCACCATGCCTTCGCCGGACGGTTGCACCATCAGAAATGGCTTATAAGCCAGCTGTTCGCGGTTCTCGTCCCATAAATATCCGGATGCGAGCAGCTCATCAGCACCTTTATACCAGGCAACATTTTTACCGGCATCCAGTTTCATGGGCGCAAAAATAGTATTGCCTGTTACCAGCGAAACCACTTCAGGATTGACCCCTGCGGTAAGCCAGTGCTCCTGGTCCACTTCAACCTTCGCAAGGATTCCGGCGACGTAATCCGGTGAACGCTGGTTGTTTTCAATGCGGCGTATAAGTTGCGATTTATCAGTAATATGTGAACCGGCCACATGACCACGGTGGTCTGCCTGTTCATCTGCTACCACCGTTTCATCATTAAAGCTGTATTCCAGATCTGCATCCAGCAGGCCGTTATCCGGTGAGGCTGCAAAAGCGGTTGCCTGTGCAAAGGTAATTAACACACCTCCCTGTTTTACCCAGGTCTTGAGGTTTTCAGCGCCGCGCTGGCCTAAGGCTCCGTCGTACCAGCCTGCGGGCAAAATGATCACCTGATAGTGGTTCAGGTTTCTACTTGCCAGCATATCTGTCCGGATTGCGGTGACCGGATAGTTAAACTGCCGCTCAATAACAAAGCGGGTGCTGCCGGCGCTCAGTGAGCTGGTGGGAGAATCCCAGGCCATAGCAATATTGGGTGCAGACATCACCGGCGTACTGCGGCTGCCAAAGCTGGGACCGTCAGTTACCCAACTGCTGTCAGTACCAGTTACCAGCGCGCCGGTTTGTGCTGCCAGAGCAGCAATCTTTTCACCGGTGCCTTCGCCATTGGCTTTCACTTCAATAATTAATGTACCCGCCGGAAACCGGCGCTTGTCGTCGAGAGTGAAGGCTTCATCAGCACTTTTTAAATGGAGCCCCTGTTGCAGCGCAGCAGTCAGAAAACGGCCTGCTGCGGCATCACCCCAGGGCACCAGCCAGGCAACACTTGCGTCCGGTTTATCCACATTGCCTTTCAGGGGCATATCAGGTGTCACGTAGCTGCCTTTTACAGATAAACCATCATCACAACTGTCGGTTTTAACGTTGAATAACAGTGGCAGAGACCAGGCTGTCACATCATAAATTTCATCGTCCAGCTTGCGGGCCCGGCGCCGTTCCTGCTCTTTGATGAATGATTCCGCCATATCGACCTGGCGGGTAAACGTAGTTTTCACAAAACGGCCACGGGGCTGGGCAGTATCAATGATATAGGCACCTTTGTTATACCGGGTGCCGCATGCTTTAAATGATTCGCCTGCCTGTTTTACTTCGACACCGTGGGTCGCCATTAATGTAGCAAGACGGTGGCTGCCGGCACGGTCGGTGGTAGCCGGAATAATAAAGGTACGCTCGTCATCTTTTTTACCGGCTTCAATAGCATTAACCTGATACTGGTAAAAATCAGTGAGGATTTTTTCACGGTTATCCGCTGCTGCTTCGAGGGTAGAAAGGGAGGCAACAAAGTGCTTTTGCACAGGATCGCGATAGTGATTCACTTTGCCGTCTTTATTTCTGAATGTCATACCACGGGTAGAAGCCACTTCATAGGTGGCAGCAGATGCTCCGTAAAAAGTAGGCCAGCTGTCTCCATAGCCCGGATAAAATGCGTCATAGACTTCGCGGGTAAAATAGTCAAAACCCATGCGGTCAAAATGTTTACCGTTGTTTCTGCCTATTAAATCGTTATTGTCGAGCTGTGCCTGCTGCATATGCGGGTTGACCGGGCTCGCTGCCGGCACGAAAAAGTAAGTGGAGTCACTGCCCATTTCGTGTAAGTCGATGACTACCGTTGGCTTGAAGTGGTTCAGGGCATTCACCCGGCCCAGCGTTTCAGGCTGGGTAATGGCGAGCCAGTCGCGGTTCATGTCGAACAGATAGTGGTTACTTCTGCCCCTGGGCCATGGTTCATTCTGATCGACGCTCAGGCGATCATCGCTGTCCTGTAAGCCGGTGGAGGAATAGTAGTTGTGCGTAAATCTGGTGCGGCCATCGGGGTTCTGCAGCGGGTCAATAAAGACCAGTGTGTTTTTTAGCACCTTCGCCGTTAACGGGTCATTCTGTGCTGCCAGCAAGTGATAAGCCGTCATCATTGCGGCATCGGTACTGCTGATTTCGTTGCCGTGAACACCGTGCTGAAGCCATACCGATGAGGGCAGGGAAGCGATAAGCTTATTAGCTTCATCACGGGAAGTTTTTCGCGGGTCGGCCAGGCGGTTCATATTTGCTGCGAACTGCTCCAGGTCTTTAATATGCTCAGGCGAACCGATAGCGACATAAATAAGCGCACGGCCCTCCCAGCTTTCTGCGTATTTAACCAGATGGACCCGCTCCGGAGCAGCTTCTGCCAGTGCTTTGAAATAGGTCAGCATATCACTGTGGGTCGTGATGCGTTCGCCGGTGTTATACCCGAGCACCGATTTTACCGTGGGGATGGACGGGCTGTACTGTGCGCCAGGCCACATTTCAAAACTTTCTGTTTGCTGGGGCGTGCTTGCAATAACTTTTCCTGCACTGAAACATAAAGAGGCTGTGAGTGCAGAAATGGTGAATAAGTGTCTGAGTGTCATGATTTTCCCGGTCAGATATTTTTATTATGCAAAGTGAATCATAGCAATTAAAAGCACCCCGCAACATTTCCCTTATCAATGGTTTTCAGGCCTTTATCGAATCGTTTTACTGTAATTCGTCTTAAAAATAAGCATTTACATTTGTTTTACTTGAAGCTAACCGGTCGTACCAGTAGGATGCGGCCCTTTTTCAATAATCATAGAGTTTTTATGAAGCATCCTTTATTCGTCCGTACAGCGCTTGCGCTTTCTGTAGCCGGACTGTTCTCTTCTTCTGCTTTCTCTGCAGGTTTTCAGGTCAATGAACACAGTGCGAACGGACTGGGTCGCGCTATGGCGGGTCAGGCTGCAAAGCCGGAAAACGCTTCTGTGCTGGCAACTAACCCGGCTGCTATCACCGCGTTTGATAAAGCACAATTCAGCGCCCAGGTCAGCTACCTTGACCCCGAAGTAGATATCCGTGGTGATATGACCACCTCAGTAGGCGGCGCAACCATTACCAGCGATGCCAGTGCTGAAGACATTGCTGAATCAGCCGTCATTCCTTCCATTTTTTACGCTGCGCCGGTTAACGATAAGTTCTCCTGGGGCATTGGTTTGTTTACCAGCTACGGCCTGTCGACAGATTACAGCGATGATTACAATGCGCTGCATTATGCAGATGAAGCTGAGATCATCTCTTTTACTGTAAATCCGGCTGTCGCCTGGAAAGCAACGGACACGTTGAGTCTGGGACTTGGCCTGAATTTTACCTATGCCGATGCGAAAATCAGTACCTCTATTCCTCAGGTCTTCGGCCAGGTGATGGGCAATCCGGCGCTGGGGAATCTGACTATTGTCGAAATGGCCGGTGATGATATCGGCTACGGCTGGAACGCCGGTGTATTCTGGCAACCGGCTGACGGCACTAACGTGGCGTTAAGTTACCGTGCTGAAACACAGCTGGAACTGGCCGGTGAAATTAAGTCAGATCTGGGTGTGCTGATCCCTGAAGTTGCTGAGCTGTATAATCAGGGCGGTAGTCTGGATTTGAATTTCGCTGCAGTCACTGAGCTGGCCATCGATCAAGAAATTGATGAGCAATGGTCTGTACAGGCCAGCGTGAATTACACAGACTGGAGCACCTTTGACAAGCTGGAAGCGAATCTGGACAGTGGCTATGATTTGCTGCTAAAAGAAGAAGATTTTGAAGATACCTGGCGCTGGAGTGCAGGTGTTACTTATCAGTATGATGAGAAGCTGACGTTGCGTGCCGGTTATGCTTATGATGAAGGCGCTGTGAGTTTTGCACACCGCTCACTGAGCATTCCTGACACAGATCGTCACTGGGTAAGTGCCGGAGCAACCTGGGCGCTGACTGATGACACCAGTGTGGATATGGCCTACGTGTATATCAAAGGACGTGAAGCGGCGGTATCTCAGCAACGTGCAATCGGCTCTATTGTCAGCGATCTTACCGCTACAGAGCATGCGAAAGCGCAAATTCTGAGCGTACAGATTAATACCGCATTTTAACAGGCCGGGGCATCAGCCCCGGTGACATATTCAGATACTAAAAGCACAGCAGCAACGGCCGCTGTGCTTTTTTATTGTCAGAACCAGATCCGCGCGCCGGCAATAAAGCCGAATTCGGACGTGTCTTCACCGTTTGCAGCGGTAGTGTTCGCAGTTTGTCCTAACTGCTTTTGCCAGTAAACACCAAAGTATGGCGCAAACTCCCGCACCACTTCCTGACGGTAACGCAAGCCGAACCGCACGGATTCAACACCGGCCTCTCTGCCAAAGCGCTCTGAATCTGTCAGGTTGGTGTTCACCGTTAACCTGGGTTGAAGGTAACTGGTTTGTGTCAGCAAAAAGTCATATTCAAACTCGTTAAGCCACTGAACGTCGCCGTCTTCATTAATAAGCAAACTGGAGTCAGTTTCAAAGTAGTAAGGCGCCAGGCCTGTCAGACTGAATACTGCATAGTGCTCTGCGTTCTCCCCGGACGACATTTCACCTTTCAGACCAAGCCCGGCCTGCAGTGACCAGAAGGATGAAATCATGTAGCTGTAGCTGATATCTGTTCTTTCAAGGTCGGTGGGATGACCATCGTTTTGCTGATTTTCGCCCTCAGTCCTTAACACTACGCGGTGATAATCGCCGCCGTACCAGGCGGTGGCATCCCAGGTAAACACATTTTCTTTATCTGTATTACGGTATAATTCCAGCCTGTCGAGCATGACTTGCCAGGCTGCCATTTCCATCATCGGTGAAGGCCAGTCTGATTTATCCTCTGCCATTGCGCAGGTTGAGAATGTAATACTGCTGAGCACAGCAGCGGCTAAAAGATTGTGTTTAATCATTATGATGCCCTCCGTGCTGAACACTGACTACCCTGAACATGCCGGCTTCCATGTGATAAAGCAGGTGGCAGTGGAAGGCCCAGTCACCCATCGCATCCGCGGTGATAAGTAATGACACTTTTTCTGAGGGTTTTAAGCTGATGGTATGTTTTCGTGGACGGGGATACTGACCATTTTCCAGTTCCATCCACATACCATGTAAATGGATAGGGTGGTCCATCATAGTATCGTTTACCAGCACCAGCCTTAACCGTTCTCCGTGGCGGAACACTACCGGTCCGTCAACCTCGCTGAACTTTTTGCCGTCAAATGACCACATGTAGCGCTGCATGTTTCCGGTAAGGTGAAGTTCGAGGTTGCGGGACGGTTCCCGTTCATCCCCCCAGGTTTGTGCTCCGGTGAGATCTTTATAAACGAGTACCCGGCGACCGTCATTACCCAGGCCAATACCGGGTTCGTCCAGTCTTGAATGGGGATTCGCTGCAATCATCGCTGCCCCCGGACCGTGTCCGTCCGCGTCGTGATGAATGGCAATATCATCGACGGCAGGTTTGCCGCTGCCCTGCATGTCGTGACCACCGTGGTTCATAGCAGCATGATTCATTCCACTGTGGCCCATGCTGCCATGGCCAGTATCGTCGTGATTCATACTACTGTGGTCCATATCACCATGATCCATGCTCATGGCATCCATACCGCGTTCTGTAATCGTCCGGCGGGGAGGGACGGCGGCGCTCATTCCTGGCCGTGGCGCGAGCGTGCCGCGAACAAAACCGCTGCGATCATAACTTTCGGCAAAGAGGGTATAAGCTTTGTTCTCTTTGGGCTGCACAATGACATCGTAACTTTCTGCGATGGCAATACGGATTTCATCAACGGTGACAGGTTTTACCGGCTGACCGTCTGCCGCGACAACCGTCATTTCCAGCCCCGGAATTCGGAAGTCGAAATAAGTCATGGCGGAACCGTTCACCAGCCGCAGCCTGACTTTTTCTCCCGGATTAAACAGAGCTTCCCAGTTCATCACTGCATCCCGGCCGTTCATCAGGTAGGTATATGCGCTGGCTGACACATCAGCAATATCCCTGGGATCCATCCGCATGCTGTTCCACATACTGCGAACATGCCATGTATCGGCCAGGCCCTGTTCCTCCACATCTTGTAACGTGTCGAAAATGGTCCGCTTCTGGTAGTTGTAATAACCTTCAGACACTTTAAGCTTGCGGAATATTTCGTGAGGATCTTCAAAGGTCCAGTCTGACAGCAGGATCATATGTTCCCGGTCGGCACCAATATCGCCGTCTGCGGGATGAATAACCAGCGGGCCAAGATGTCCAATCTGTTCCTGTAAGCCCGAGTGGCTGTGGTACCAGTAGGTACCGCTTTGTTGCAAATCAAATTCGTATCTGAAGGTTTCGCCCGGCTTGATGCCGGCAAAGGATAAGCCCGGCACACCGTCCATGTTGGCGGGCAAAATGATGCCGTGCCAGTGGATTGACGTGTCTTCGCTGAGAGTATTAGTGACGTTAATCACTGCCCGTTCACCTTCGCGAAAACGCAGTAGTGGCCCCGGCATCTGACCGTTGATGGTAATGGTGTTATTTTTCTTGTTGCCAAAAGAAAATGTTTGCTGGCTGATCTTCAGATTAACTTCATCATTACGGGTCTGAAATTCAGTGTTCCCCTGAGCAACAGCCCAACGGGGGGCGGCCTGATATAATGCCATCGCTGACATTGAGGTCACCGCGCCGCAAAGAAAACGACGACGTGACGAATCCTGGTTGTTCATAGCTATTTCCGGTTAAAAAAGTAATGTCCGCCTGCATGCAATGCAGGCGGTGTTTAACTGTAATTAACTTAACCGGATAGGGGGCTTGAAGGGCGGACCACCATGAGCAGTCAGCGGTTCTGATATGGTGCTAGTGGTATCATTTACCACAACTGCTGCGGTAAAGTGCGTAAAGTGAGACAGCACGAACAGGCTACCGTGGCACATGGAGACATCACAATGACACTCCTGTTTACAGCAAACTTCCTGAGTCATACCAGACATCATGACATCAGGCTCTGAATGTGCCTGCATGTGGCCGGTCATATTCATTTGTACAGTTTGCATAGCATGGTGTCGCGCAGCATCGTGCACATTGCCCTGCGCGTTCATAGTGAACACACCAAGCAGACAAATCATTAAAAATGCGGTGAAGACTTTCATCAGGGGAATAGATTGTTCCTGTTCTTTTACCTTCTCAGCATATAACGGGCGCCGGGTGCTATGCAAGAACAGACACGCAATCATACGACTCTGTTACCGGATTATACGGCGGGCAGCTTCATGCTAAAGTTTAATGTTTAAAAATTGTTAATTTATGGTAAATTTAAGGGGTTGATAACCAAGAAACGGGAAGTCCTCTATGAACCACCGTATTGATAAAATGAAAAACTATCTGAAAGATTGTGTGTCTGATCCGGTACTGTATTGTTTTGCAGCGGGTCTGATGATGCTGCTTATTGTGGAAAACAATCTGGTGATTAATCCTTAAAGCCTCAGGCTTTTTCTTTCATATCCGTTGAAGTCAGTTTTCTCAGTGAGGGGAATTGCCAGATTCCCCATCCAACCACACCAAAAGCCGTAATCGCACCAATCAGAGCAGCGCCGGCGGGCCCTGCTGCAGCAGCTACCGTGCCCGCCCTGAAATCTCCCAGTTGATTTGAAGACGCAATGAAGATGGCATTCAGCGCGCCTACACGCCCCCGCAGTGCATCCGGTGTATTATGTTGAATAACGGAGCCGCGGATAACCACGCTGAACATATCTGATGCGCCGTAAATAAATAAGCATGCGCAGGCTATCCAGATACTGGTCGTTTGCGAAAATACCAGTACAGAGCAGGCAAAGACAAACAGGGCAGAGAATAGTGTATAACCGGCGTGGCGGAAGTCGGTTTTAAATTTCGACAGATAAATGCCGATGAATACCGCGCCGATAGCAGGCATGGCCCTCAGCATGCCCAGTCCTTGCGGACCTGTGTGCAGAATGTCCGCGGCATAAACGGGTAACAATGCTACGACGGAACCGCCCAGCACGATGAGTAAATCCAGCGACAAACTACCCAGTACGATGGGATTTCGCTGCATGAAATGTACGCCTTCCCATAAGGCTTTTTTACTACGTTGTCCTCCGGTATTAGCAGGACCAATCGGGGGCAGAAACAAGAAACAGATGCTGATCACAAAGCAAATTACGCATACTGTCCAGTACACTTTAAAGTCCATTAACGCTATTAGCAGCCCGGCGACGAAGGGGCCGGCGGTTAATGCCAGATTCCAGACGGTGCTGGTAATCGCGATGGCTGCGCCAAGCCGGTCGGGGGGCACCAGGTTGGGCACAATGGCCTGCATGGACGGAGATATAAACGCTTTGACGGTGCCGAGTGCCATTAATAACGACAGTAAAACCCACTTATTAAAGTTACCGTCGTGCATCTCAAAGGCGATACAAAGAATGATACCCAGCCAGCAAACGGCCCCGGTTTGCAGTACCTTCTTACGGGACATATGGTCGGCAACCCAGCCGGTAAGAATAAAAAATACATACACCGGGACGATTTGAAATAATCCTACCAGCGCCAGGTCGAAGGGATCTTTTGTGGCCTGATATAAATGCCAGCCAACAGCAGTGCCTAATATGGAGTCTATGACACTGAACAGCCCTCTGCCGGTGAGAAATGCGTAAAATCCGGGCGGAAAACGTCCTGATTGTTGTGTCATAGTATCCATTACTGGTTAAACATCCTTTTACGGAGCGATGACTTAACGTAGATGTTGGAAAATTATCTCTTCAATTTGCTTGCCAAGGTCCCGCAAAACATTGATATCCTGATCAGAAAACGTGCGGGGCGCGTCATAGATAACGCACAATGTACCCAGTTCGTAACCATCCGGGGATTTCAGGATCATGCCAGCATAAGCCCGGATAAAGGGTTCACCCTTAACCAGCGGACTCCCTGCAAAGCGGTTGTCCCGTGTGGCATCAGGTACTATCAGGTATTCTTCTTCGGCAATGGCATACGTACAGAAAGATACATTACGCGGGGTCTCAGTTTTATCCAGACATTGTCTGGATTTAAACCACTGGCGATCTTCTGCTATCAAACTGATAAGGCATATTTTACAGTCAAAATACGCTTGCGCGGCCTTAGTAATCGCATCTAACCGTTCATCCGGCTCAGTATCGAGAATTTTCAGGTCATGCAACGCTTTTAAGCGGGCGTCTTCGTGGGGCAGAACGGGATAATCCATACAGGGGTCACATCAGATCCGCAAGGGACCTGCCAATGTTTGTTACGACAGGTATGGGATTCTATATTAACTCTGTCCGGTGAAGAATATTTTTTCTTTAAATTTGAACTATAGTATAGAGACTATGTTTTAATGCGTTACGCTGAACACGGTTTACGTATGTAACATGTTGTGAAAGCGGAAAAAACAGGATTTTCTGAGGTGGAAGGTCAGGTAAAGGAATAGATGTTTAAAGTTCAGTCGCACATGCAAAAACTGCTGGCCACTTTTCTGGTCTCAACAGGCTATATATTGTTTGGACTGCTCAGTATATGGGCTGCCATTCCGCCCGGTTTTGCTACGGTAGTATGGCCCGCTGCCGGCCTCGGTCTGCTGGCCGTACTTTTGCTCGGCCCGTTTGCATTATTTGGTGTATTCGCCGGTGCTGCAGTTCTTAATTTCATTATATCTTTAAACTATGCCGGCGGAGAGCCGTCATTGTTTGTTTCCGGCATGATGGGGGCGTTCGCGGCAACACAGGCGCTGGTCGGGCGGGTACTGATTGTCAGTGTCATTCCCGCGCCGGTTAATTTTGTGCGTCCTGCGGTTGTGGCGAAATTTTTATTGCTCGGAGCAATTATCAGCCCCTTAACCGGCGCCACATTGAGTAATATTTTTCTCTGGGCTCAGGGGGTTATATCTGACCAGGACTGGTTTAAAAACTGGGTAAGCTGGTATATGGGCGATGCTATCGGCATCGTGTTTATTATCCCCTGGCTACTGGTATTTACACCGAAAACCCTATCTTCTCATGTATCCAAGGTCCGCTTTGTTTTCTATTCCCTGATCACTATTACTTCCTGCACGGCGCTGCTGGGTTGGCTGGTGACCAAAACGGAAATGGAAAAACACAAAGTTGAGTTTACTGTTAATGTGAACGTTCTTGAGCGTGCACTCAGCGGTGAACTGTCCAAAGTCTCAGATATCCTTCAGGCGCTGGCGGGGTTTGTCAGAATTCAGGAAGATGTCACCCCTTCAGAATACCGTGTCTTCACGCTGGATCTGCTGAAGCGGAATCCTTCAATTCACGGGTTATCGTGGAATGAAAGACTGGAGGGGCGGGAACTGAAGGCGTTTGAAACTGCTATGCAGGCGAGTTACGAGGCCTTCGATCCCACTATTCATTTTGAAGTGAAAGGTCTGGATGCCAAAGAAGATATGGTGGCGGTAGATAACCGTGATACCCACGTAATCGTGTCGTTTATTGAGCCTATGACGGGCAACATAAAAGCACTGGGGCTGGATGTTTATTCACAAATATCCCGCCGGAAAGCGCTGGATAACGCGTGGTCCAGCCATCGTTTATTCCCGACTTCGCCCATTAACCTTGTTCAGGGAGACCGCTCTGAACCCGGCGTACTTATGTTCATGCCTGGCGGAAAAACTACAGGATCAAATCATTCCGGTTATGCCACTGCAGTTTTGAAAGCTCAGGAAATGATTGAGAATGCTTTTGGTGATTCTCTTTTACCTACCCTGGGCGTACTGGTCTTTGACCCTGCGGCACCGCCCGGCCATTCCATCTTGTTCCGGCAAAACCTCTCCGGCGAAGATGTAGAGTTTCTGACTACAGGGTGGGATAAGCAGGCACAAGACAATGCGGGCTTCCTGGCTGAGCGTTTTCCGCTAAATGAGGTCAGAACAATTACTGTCGGAGGACACAGTTGGGTGCTGCTGCAGGTGAGCGACAGCAGTTTCCTTTATCAGCCCTGGGGCGTGCATTTACTGTTGGCAGGTTCTGTGTTGTTCGCCGGGCTGCTGGGCTGGTTCATTATTATTGTGGCCGGACATACTGATGAAATTGAATATCAGGTCAAACGACGTACCCGTGATTTGACTCAGGCTAACAGCAGACTGGTTGAGTCAGAGTATGCTCAGGCTGAAGCGGTTAAAGACGCAGAACGTTCAAACCGTGCGAAAAGCGAATTTCTGGCCAATATGAGCCATGAAATCCGTACGCCGCTGAACGCCATTCTGGGATTAAGCCGGTTGGGGCTGAACCAGGAGCCGCCGGCCAACTTCCGTGACAAGTTCGAAAAAATTAATCATTCCGGCGAGCTGTTGCTGGGGATCATCAATGACATTCTGGATTTTTCCAAAATCGAAGCACAGAAGCTGGAACTTGAAGAACAAATTTTTTCTATTAAGGACATTATCAGCCAGTTGCGGGATTTGTTTCTTGAACAGGCAAAAGCAAAAGGTATTGAACTGCAATTCCGTTTTGACGGCAAACTTCGCCCCTGGCTTACCGGTGATTCGTTGCGGCTGCGGCAGATACTGGTGAACTTACTCAGCAATGCCATTAAATTCACCAGTGAGGGAAGTGTTACCCTGGTGTGCCGGTATGAAGATATCGACGATCATGAATGCTTGCTGGTAATTTCAGTGACAGACACCGGGATTGGCATGTCGGAAAGTCAGCAGAAGGTAGTCTTTGATGCCTTCACGCAGGCGGACTCTTCAACCAGCCGCAAATTTGGTGGTACAGGGCTGGGAATGACCATCAGCCATCGTCTGGCAACCGCCATGGACGGGAATATCTCAGTAACAAGCCGTCAGGGCGAGGGCACGACTTTTATAGTAAAACTGCCGTTTAAGTTACCTCAGCCACGGGAAATTGATGAGTTTAAAGCTGAGCGGGCACGGGTAAGAGACAACCTTGAAGGGGCTTTTAGCGGTCACGTATTACTGGTAGAAGATAACGAGATTAACCAGGAAGTGGTGGGTGAACAGTTACGTCACCTTGGACTGGATGTCACCATGGCAGATAACGGGGCGCTGGCTGTGGCTGCAACACGCCGCCATCATTTTGATATTATTTTAATGGATATTCAGATGCCGGTGATGGATGGCTATGAAGCGACCCGGCAAATCCGTGAGTCTGGCATCAATGTGCCGGTTATTGCTCTGACCGCTGCGGCCATGGTGGAAGACAAACGTAAAGCACTGGAATGTGGCATGGATGATCATTTAAGTAAGCCATTCCGGCAGGAAGAAATGTATGCGGCACTGACCAAATGGTTGAATGCATCAAAATCTACCCTGACGTCACCCCGTGACGACGGCAAGGGGTAATATTATTTACCCGGTGACATCTTTTGCAGTTTTCTTTGTAAAGTCCTGCGGTGCATTCCCAATGCCTTCGCTGTAGCGGAAATATTGTGTGCGTGATCGTGCAGGGTGCGCTGAATATGTTCCCACTCCGCCTGTGCCGGCGTCATCGGTGTCAGCGATTCTTTTTCATCTCCGGCTGACACCACCCCGAGGCGTTTCAAAATGGTCTGGAAAGAAACCGGTTTGGTTAAATAGTCTGTGGCACCGCTTTTTATGGCCCGCACGGTGGTAGGAATGCTGGCGTATCCTGTCATCACAATCAGGTGTCGGGGGCAAAAGCGGGCGGCCAGCTGCTCAATAAAATCCAGTCCGGTTTCATCCTGCAACATCATATCGAGTAAAATTGCATAAACACCGGTTTGCTGGTGGTGCATGGCTTCACTGGCCGATGCAAAGCAATGTACGTTAAATTCTGTTTTGGTGGTAAACCGTCTGGTAAGCACTTGTGAAAGTCTGGGATCATCGTCAATGATAAAGATAGTCTGCATTATTGCTCTGCCGGCAAAATAACCGTGGTTTCAAGTGTGAGAGTGCCCCGGCTATCAATAATTTCCCAACTGACTTTGCCACCGAACCGCTCAATTGTTGCGTTTGTCAGCACACTGGCAACCCCGTTTCCTTTTTCGCTGTGAACAAGTTGCCAGCCGATGACCGGTGCGTGTTCAGGTGGCGCACTATTCAGCGGATTAGCTATCCGTAACGTCCATTGGCCGGTGCTGACAACCTGAGTGATGCTCACGCCGTTGTCTGCTTCACCGGACGCTTCCTCACAGGCATTAACGACAATATTTGTAAGCGCAGGCAGCAGAGTGCGGTCAGCGTGAATAATGTAATCGCTATTACAGGTTTGCCAGTGAATAAGGGCTTCCGGTCTGGCAAGAGTCAGACTATGCCGTAATGCTTTGATTAATCCTGAACTGCGGTAGGTTGTGGTGCGGGACTCTCTGACATCATCAGCCACTTCCCGCCAGTCAGATAACAAACCATTCAGTCTGCTGACCTGTTCACTAAGCTCTTTTATGAGTGCCGGATCCGGGCTGTCCCGCCATTCTTCCAATAGCAAATTAATTGTCTGAACCGGCGTTGCAGCATCATGGGTAAGTTGTGCGGCGGCAGTGCCAATAGCCAGGAGTTGTTCATTTCTTAACTGAGTTTCTCTGAGCGCAACAATAGCCGCATTGCGCTTTCTTAACTGGCGGCGGTAATAAAAAATGATGGCTGCGATAAACACGCTGGTGCCGGCAAAACTCCACACCATATTGGCCGCATGCTGCGCCATGCCATCATGATGAGAAGCAGGGGAAGCAAGCAGTTGTAATAACTGGGCACCGGTACTGATAAGCAATACCGCCGTGGCCAACCTGAAGGGAAGTTGAACCAGACCGGCGACAAGGGGGATCAGTAATATGATGGCGTAGGGGTTACTGGCCGCACCGTTCAATCCGATAAGCCAGTTTATCAGCACGATTTCCATCACTGTGCAGATAAACAACGCTACGGCGTTCAGCCGGCGCTTTTCGGGTAGCAGGGTGAGCAAGATCAGTAGCATCAGCGTGGATTACCGCATTGTCTGTTATTCCGGCGTACTGCTTCTGCAGAGCGGGCCTGATTATAGAGTGCTCTGCGGCGTACAACCGCAGAGTATAAAGTGTTAAGGCTAAAACGCCAGTGTTACGCCAAGGTCAAAAGACCGCCCCCTTCCGGCAATCTGCGCGAAGCCCTGTTCCGGCGTTTGCTTAAATTGAGCAATGTTGACACCGCCAGCGGGCTCTTCGTACCAGGTATCTAGTAAATTATGGATGTCGAAGTGGAAAGTCATATTACCCTGTTGCCAGGCTGCAGACAGATGCAGAAGTGACCAGGCGTCAGTGGTGTTCTCATTCCGCCGGTTATCCACATCGTTTTTACTGCCTGTCCATTGCCAGGATAATGCACCGGAGAACGACGATATGGCATATTCCAGGCTCATAGTATTCTGTACCGGTATGATTTGGTAAAGATTGCCTTCTCCGTGACGGCGCTCACCTTGTTGCCAGCTGAACGCTGTTTTCCAGGTCAGTGCCCCTGCTTCATTGTCAAACAGACGCTTCGATGCTTTTACATCAGCACCGGTAAGAGTAGCGTCTGTGTTCACAAATTGCAGAATGTTTCTCTGTCCCGCAGCGGACTCTGTGCGGTTGAAAGTACCGGTGACGTCGACGTCAATGTAGTCTGATACCCGCGTGTACCAGATACTCACTTCTGCTGCCCAGTCTGATTTTTCTGCCTGCCAGGACACCGAGGCTGTACTGGCGGTTTCAGGTGCAAGTTTGATGTTGCCGATATAGCCGTTTCCGTCACCGAACCAGCCAATCATGGATGTGGCCATGGCGCTGGTTCCCCAGCTGTAGCGTTCATAAAGGTTAGGGGCGCGGTTCTTTCTTGCGATACCTAGGGTCAGGCTTTGATCGCCGGATAATTTGCGTGTAGCCAGCAACGTGGCGTCGAACAGTGTGTCAGACTGACTGCGGTCTGCTGAATTAAATGCGCTGGCTGCTGCCAGATTGTTTGCCATCATCATCCCGCTGCCCATGGACATGCCACCCATGGACATTCCATCCATGCTGCTGTTTACATATGCCTGAACTTCACCGGTATCTGTTGTGACATATTCAGCGCGCAGTCCCGCCTGATACTGCCAGTCTTCATCAGCGGCGGACAACCATTCAGCCCAGGCTGCAAGGCGGTCCCGCTCCCCGTCATTAATGTTGATGTAGTCATTGGGGCCCATCATAGCTGAGCCTTCTACGGCCGGCCACCAGTCGTCCAGGCGATTGGCGTAATATTCCTGACCAAAAACAAAGGTACTGCTGTTGTCTGCCGGCATTGTCCATTTCAGCTTTAGTGCAGTGTCGTGGCTGTCTGTGTTCATTGGCATCATGCCTGTTTTCTCCGCCGTGAAGAAACCCATTTCATGGGTGGTATGACGGGTACTGGCGGTGGCATCCAGGGCAATATCTCCGAACTGTCGCTGATACAGTGCCGTAATGCCTGTACTGGTATTGTCAGTCATGTCCATGTACTGGTTCGGGAAGCCCTGATAGGGGATACGCTGGTGAGAAATGCTCAGTTGCAGGCGTTGTGATGCATCCTGATAACCACCACTCAGCAAATGGTTTGTGGCTTTATAAAGGGTATCAAGTACCAGGTTACCATGCCCGTCTTCGTAGCTTTCTGCTTTGGACTGATTTCCTGCATAGCTCAGATACCATGTGTCACTGGCAACAGTGGCATCAGCGCTCAGCGTTCTGCCATTGTCGTTGCTTTGATAAAAATACCCCAGCGACCCTTTCTCAAACGTTACCGTATCACTTGTATTGAATGCTGGTGTGAAAGTAGACAATGCAATAACCCCGGCAATATTGTCACCGCCGGCACTGACCGGAGATACGCCCGGTAAAACGGCAATGGTATTGACCTGATTAGCGGAAACATATGACAGAGGCGGGTTCATCTGGTTACCACAAGCTGCAGTAACAGGCACACCGTCGGTGAGTAGCTGAATGCGGTCACCCATCATACCGTTCATCACCGGTAATGCAGAGACACCGCCTGCTGCAGAAAACGTGATACCGGCTTGTGCCAGGCGTGATGAGAGGTTCTCATCACCATGAAGATGAGGCTGGCGGGTAGTGACTTCGATGGTTTCCACCGGAGTTTCTCCGGCAGAAGCTAATGTACTGAGCAGTGTGGTTGCAGACAACACAGCATAGGGGAATGGTTTCACTTACATTTTCCGGTTATTAAATCCGGCGATAGTGTAACGGCGGCGTCGCAAAACCAACATGCGGCAAATTGTCGCACATGTTCAAAAGTTAAGCGTTTGAGAAGTTTGGCGATATTTATTTGGCTTTAAGGAAGATAGGCCCTTATTCAGGCTCAGAAATCATGTAACAATAGCCGCTCATCCGGTCCATCCTTGTCATACTAATGATTAGTTGCGGCTTTATCATATTGGTTATACGTTTCAGGTATAAAGTTATTCTGTAGGATATTGTAGTGTCTGATAATCTGGTTTCTGTTAAGACTCTCGATAAAGAGCAACTTAAACACGCAACAATTTTTTCCGGTATCAGCCCGAAGGCCATGCGCCGGGTGTTTGCTGCGTGGTGTATTTTTTGTGTTGTAGTCGCCATTATTGTGGTTATGGCTCCTGATTTATCTCAGGTTTTCCAACTTACCGTGTTTGGTGTACTGATTGCGTTTACGCTGGCCATGTTTGGTCAAAGCCGTATCGCTGAAGGCTGGCCGGCTGTACTTTCAAGTGACGATGAAATTTGCGTGATCCGCGATCCGCAAAAGCGGGAATTTATATGTGTGCCTGTCAGTCTGGTTACCACAGCTGAACCCGCGCTGATAAAGCCGAATAAAAAAGCACTGGCGCTTATACTGGATACGCAGCGGCTATCGGAAAACGATGTCAGTACCCTTAATCAGGCGGTCTGGCCACGGGACGACCGGTTGCTGGCTCTTGCGCACTTTATATCCCGCGATAAAGCATGCCGGAAAATTAATTCTTTCCTTTCCTGATATCCATTTCCCCGGTGTTTGCACGAAAAGTGAGCAGGTGCCGGTTGACTTGTCCCAATTTGGCCTGCAATGGGGACAATATTCACAGATAGAATTGTTTTTCAAATTTCATTAATGGTAATGTTGTCTTACCTTTGATCATGAAATTAGCACGCTTATTTATTTAAGTTGTTGATATTTTTGGCTAATTCCGGACTCGGTGGTATATGAAATTCGTAATAAACGCCGCTTATACAGAGATGGCGTGAATTCTGCACTCGTAAATCCTGCAGATAGAAGTGCAGAAAGGTAGCAACTTGATTGCTGCACCTGTAGTACGAGTAAAATGTGCGTTTCCTTAAGTTTTAGGGTCTATGAGACCTGTCGCAGAAATGCGGACAGAGTGTGAAAACAGCAAGGAGGCAACATGACCCCCGGTACAATCTTACAAATTCTGGTCGTTGAAGACGATCCTGTGGTAGCAAGCCAGTTAACCTGCTTTTTGACCGGACTGGGATGGAAAGTGGATTTTGCTGCCAGCGGAAAGCTGGCTATCCGTCTGAGCAAGGCTCAGCGATACGACGCTATTCTGCTTGATGTGGCGATGCCGGATTTACCCGGTGCGGAAATACTGGCACAAATAAAACAAGCCTGTGATTCGCCGGTATTACTGATGAACCCCGGACAAGACCCCGCAGGTAACGCAGCCTTTGCCGCTGCAGATGACAGTGTTCCGGATCCTTCAGACTATCGTGACATTGTGAGTCGTTGTCAACGCTTTGCCACACAGGAACCGCTGGCAATCACAGCCTGACAAAATACCCTCAAAAGAGAGTTCATGGAAACCTGTAGCTGAAAAGCCACAGGTTTTTTTATGCCTGTTCAATTGATGGAGCAGTTCTTAATCTCAGTGTTGTAAGTAAGGGAAAGTGGTCTGAGCCTACATCCGGCATTCTTTCTATTTTGACCAGTTCGAAATGTTCAGTATGAAAGACATGATCGAGGGGCCAGCGCAGCAACGGATAATCCGCATGGAAAGTGTTGAAGAATCCACGGCCACGACGGGGATCCAGCATGCCACTTATTTTTCTGAATTTTCGGGTCGTCGGTGACCATGCCACATCATTGAGGTCGCCGGTAACAATGGCCGGATGCTTTAACTTTGCCATTTCTTTTCCTACCCGTGTCAGTTCCTTATCCCTGGGTCCGGCAGATTTATTTTCTGTGGGACTTGGCGGTTTAGGGTGTACAAAATGGATTTTTACCTGAGTACCCGCCATTTCCTGCCAGATTTCCATAGACGGTACGTCATCTTCAATAATGAACCGGATTTTTTCGTTGCCGAAGGGACGCCGGCTATAAAGATGCATGCCGTAAAGATTTTCCAGCGGACAAGAGAGGCGGTAGGGATAGTCATCGTGAAGGACCGATAATGCCTGCTCCCAGTCTTTGTTGCTTTCCAGCGTCACCAGAATATCCGGTTTACGTAGCCTGGTAAGATTAATCAGTGCGTCATAGTTATCGTTAGTCATTAATACATTGCTGGTGAGAATGCTTATTGTGCGTTCGTCATCAGTTGCCGGTACCTGATTCACTTCTGTGCGCCATACCGGTGTGTAAGGGATTACCCAGGCAAGTTGATAGAGCAAAGCGCAGACAGCACCGGCCTGCATGCACAGCGCCAGTAAGGGCGTTTCGATATACGAGTACGTCCAGACTAAGGTGAGCACAAGTAAAATAAACGCCTGCTGCAGACGGGGAAACTCCCATACGCGGATTAACCAGTGCTGGCCGGGTATGTGAGGCAGTATCGCAGCCACAATAAAGAAAAGGGTAATGATAGAGAGTACTGTTGTCATGGTTCGTCCGCTGAAATTACTGTCCGGAATCAAAATATTTAGCTTACTTATATAAAGACTTTCTGCCCGGTTCGATCAAACGAGGTGATTTCAGCAATCGTAAATGCAAGGTAAAAAATACGGGGTTCTGAGAAAAGTTTGCATGAAGGGAAAGAGCGGAAAGTTGGAGTCCACTATAAAAATCATATATTTCAGCTGTTTAATTTGCTGGCATGAAGTTGGCTTCACTTATTTTGCTTGATAATTAAGGAGAGCAAAATTATGAAACGTTCAATTCTTTCACTGTTAGTAGCTGGTACATTAACTACTTCTGCTTTTGCAGGATCTATGGATACTGCGAACAAGTGGGAGGAAGGTGCCAAGGATGCCTGGATAGACGGCAAAGCTGAAGCAACATTACTGTTTAACGGTAATCTGAATTCTTTTGACATCAACACCGACGTTCAGGATGGCAAGGTTATTCTGACCGGTAAGGTAGACAACTCGGTTGATAAAAAGCTCGCGGAAGAGCTGGTAGCAAATATCGACGGCGTAACAGATGTTGATAACCAACTGACAATTGTAGAAGAGCATGACTCTGAAGCTATGGCCGGCGATGATATGGACATGGACTCTGCAACCGGCAAACTGACAGATGCTAAAATCGCGACTGTAATTAAAACCCGTTTGCTGATGGACTCTGATATTTCCGGTTTTGATATCGACGTGGATGTTGATCAGGGCAATGTTACGCTTACCGGTACAGTAGACTCAGACGCTGAGCGTGACCTGGCCGTTGAGATTGCGAAAAACGCCACAGATGTTACAGACGTTGAAGACAACCTGAAGGTCGTTCAACAGAAAACAGCGATGAAAAGTGAATAATACTTTTTAACTGCATAATCCGGAAAGGGCTGAGTTATCTCAGCCCATTTTTTTATTGCGTCCCGGTTAGTGAACCTTGCTGAAAAACCTTCCTTCCCGTCTGTGAAAATATTTCCTGCCTGTAGTAAAAAAGTATCATCAAATTCCCGGGTCAACGGAAATTATTTGGGTGTTATTGCCTGCACCTTTTTCCTCTGATTTTTCTTCTATGATAATGAATTGATACTTAAGTCTAATAAAACAGTAGGTTACGGAAAGGCCGGTCATGAGGTTGGTGCGTGGCGGTGGTTTTTGCGGCGTTTCTGTGAGGTCTTTAAAAATATGGCGCGGAAATTGGAATACTAGAAATAGTTGTGAGAGTAAATAAGTCATTTACCGGAATTCAATCCTACGCACGCAAGGGAGCAGTATGAAATTTCTGAAGACTAAACACCGTCCATTACCGTCAACGTCTTTTGAACGTCTCATTCACTCGCAGCCAGTTTTTAACTGGTTCGATCGCTACGACAAACGTGACCACAAAGCCGGTAAGGCAACAGCAGGTGCAGTGATGGCGGAGGCAGCGACCGCTAAGTAAGTACAGGAAAGCGATCCGGACGGTCCTTGAATTAAACAACGATGGTGAAAAACATGAATTACTTAAAAATTGCAGTAATGACAGTGTTACTTCTGACCAGTCTTGTAGCTCTGGGGTCCGGAAAGCAACTTTCAACCTGGCTGGGGGAAACGCCGGCAGAAACATCAACTGGTGCTGATCTGGCAGAAGTTGAGGCGGTATTTAATGAGTTGGATTTTGACCCGGCGAATTCGTTTCATCAAATTCGTAAGCAAAGGATTGAGCATTATCTTGATTTGGCCCGTAACTATGATGATAGTGACTGGGACTACAGCAGGGATGAAGCTCTGCAGCGGGCTCAAAATATAATGAATCACCACGAAAGGAAGGAAAGTGGTATCTATGCCAGCTTATAGACAAGGTGCTTTCGCCTTAATTATTTGTGTATTTTTATTGGGCGGCTGTGCCAGCGCGCCCGACATGCCTGAATATTCTGCTGTACAACCGCAGGACAACACACAACCTCAAAAAAACGAACCTGCACTGGCTGAAGAGCTTGCGAAAGGGAAAGACGTTACCGTACAAACCAGCCAGGGAGCCGTATCCGTTTCTCCGGTAGTGGTTGCAGTAGGTGATACCCCTCAGTCAGGGAATACCGGTGATGGGGTGTATTACAACGATCCCTGGGAAGGCTTCAACCGGGCCATGTTCAGCTTTAATAATGTGTCTTATCAGTATGTACTTTTACCGCTGGCAGACGGCTATCATTATGTAGTGCCGGGGGTGGTGAGAGACAAAATTGGTAATGCCTTTGATAATCTCAGAGAGCCGTTGAATCTGGTCAATAACACCTTTGCCGGCGAGTTCGGTGAGGCTGGTGCAAACTTAGGGCGCTTTCTGATCAATTCTACGGTGGGACTGCTCGGCTTATTCGACCCGGCATCCGACTGGTTCGACATCAAACCGCAAAAGCAAACCATCGCAAATACCTTACAACGCTATGATATTGGCTCCGGCCCTTATCTGGTTATTCCCATTTTAGGTCCGTCTGATTCCCGGGGCGCGTTATCTACGCTCACCGAAGGGTTTGTCCACCCGGTAAATTACATTGCCGAACCACCGGAAAGCTATCAATTGAGGATTTTTGAAGGTTTTGATGACTTCTCTAATCAGTCAGATACGTACAGGAAACTGTATGAGCAGGCTGAGGATCCTTACATCTATTTCCGTAATCAGTACATTCAGGGACAGCGACGTGACGAACTCTTCGAACTCAGTGAACGCGAACAGCAAGATAACCAGTAAGCTGGCGGCAGGGATTGTTTCAGCCCGCTGGGGTATTCTGGTTTTCTTTATTGCGGTTTTAGTGTGGCTGGGATTATACATATCGCAATTTCGCATTGATGCATCCGCAGACACCTTACTGGTGAAAGATAACAAGCTCTACATTCAGACTCAGGTTGCTGATCAGACATTCGCCCCACAGGAATTTATTCTGCTGGCTTATGAGCCGGTTTCTCATGATCTGTTCAGCCGGCAGACATTTGATGATATTGCTGCGCTGTCGGCAGAAATCAAGAAAATCGACCGTGTTGAAGCTGTGACATCCATTATCACCGTGCCGCTTATTAATGATGCCGGTGCACTTACCGGTGATACCGATGTGGCTTCTCTGTCATGGGAAAAGCAGCAGTATTCTCCCGCGCAAATGAAATCGATGATTTCAGGCCATCCGATTTTTACTGATCTGCTGGTTAACCGTCAGGAAACCGCAACGGGCATTCAGATTGTTTTTAAAGACAATCCTGAACTGGCAGAAATAGACAAAGAAATTACCGCCATTCAGGCCAAAGTACTTGACGGTAAGAGCCTCAGTGACGCCGACAATAAGAAAATTGAAGCGTTAAAGGCGAAGGCTGATCCTATCCGTCAGCAACTGACCACACAGCGAAAAGCCGAAATCGAACAAATTGAACAAATCACGCAGTCTGTGTCTGACAGAGCCAACACCTACCTTGGCGGTGCCTATGTGGTAGGCCAGCATCTTATAGATATCATCAAGTCAGACCTGGTGAGTTTTGGCACCGCAATCGCTGCGGTTATCGTGTTACTTCTGGCCTTATTGTACCGTTCATTTAAGTGGGTATTCTTTCCGTTACTTTCCTGTACAGTAAGCGTATTTCTGACCATGGGCCTGTTCGGGTTGCTGGATTTACGTACCACGGTCATTTCCGCAAATTTTGTAGCTTTGCAACTTATTCTTACCCTGGCAGTAATGATCCACGTTATTGGCAGTTACCGCGAATTAAGCCGGGATAACCCTGAGTATTCTCAACGCCAGCGCATTATCGCTACGTTGGAAGATAAACTGTCTCCCTGTTTTTACGCCACGCTGACAACCTCTATAGGATTCGGCGCTCTCATCTTTTCAGGCTTGCAGCCGGTGGTCGCATTTGGATGGATGATGCTGGCTTCCATGTTGATCACCATGGCGGTAAGTTTGCTGCTGTTCCCGGCTTTGCTGTCATTTTTACCGGCCAGTAAAGAAACGAAAGAGTACGGTTTTATTAAAGCATTGCTGGAACGCCTGCGCGGGCTGTCGATGCGCGCACCATTGGCTGTCAGCGGGTTTGTGCTCATTGTGTTTGCTGTTATGGCTGCGGGCATCACACGGCTTAATGTTGAAAACTCCTTTATTAATTACTTTGATAAAGACACGCAAATCTACAAAGAACTGGCGTTTATCGACCGTGAATTTGGTGGTTCTACTGCCCTGGATGTCATTATTACACTGGATGAACAAAACGCGTCGAAGGAACTGGTACTGACGGCAGATTCTGTCGCACAATTGCAGCTGGCGCAGGCGGCCATTAAGGCATTTGACGCCACAGGCAGTGTGACGTCGGTAGTAAATTTTACTGAACTGGCAAAACAGTTAAATGGCGGAAAACCTCTTACTGAGTATGAGCTTACCTCTATCTACCGTTTACTGGATGAAAAGGTCGTAAATCAGCTGGTGGGGGCGTATTTTTCTGCTGAAGATAATGCCTTTCGTATCTCTACGCGTATTCAGGACACTACGGAAGGGCTGAACCGTCAACTGTTTATGACCCAACTGCAGTCTGACTTAAAAGCCACGGGGCTGGATGATTCTCAGTATGAACTGACTAACCTGTTCGTGTTGTATCAGGATATTCTCAGTCGTCTGTTTGACTCCCAAATCAAAACTCTCGGCATTGTGTATGCTGTGCTGGCGCTGGTGCTGTTTGCTATTTTCCGCTCGCTTAAGGTCACACTGATTGCGCTGCTACCGAATATTCTCACCACGCTGGGAATTTTAGGGATTATAGGCTGGTCCGGTATTTCCCTTGATATTATGACTATCACTATTGCGGCCATAGCCATGGGCATAGCTGTCGATGATACCATTCACTTTTTACACAGTTACCTGTCTGGTATGAAACAGGGAGATGGCAGCGCAGACGCGGGGAGCCGTTCAGCGTTCGGGCATTCCGGGCTGGCTATATTGTTCACCTCTACCATTATTGCAACGGGTTTCTCACTGTTCGGTTTTTCTGACTTTTTACCCAGTGTGTATTTTGGCTTGCTGACGGCACTGGCGATGCTGCTGGCACTGTTTACTGACCTGAGTTTATTGCCGGCGCTGCTAAACCGTTTTGTTGGTAAGAAAAGTAGCGGGTAATGCCCCTGCAATCAGGTATGATATATAGACGAATAAAGGCTTGCAGCGATGCAGGCCTTTTTTACTGATGGCTGAGAAAGGAGCTGAGCAATGCCTGAGGCAGATTCCGTTGCAGGGTTAGGGTGTGAAGAGGCGTGTATTCAGGTGTTTATGGCAAACCGGCCTGATTATCCTCTGACGGGGCCTCCGGGACAATTGTTGCCGGCAAATAATACCCTCATTGAGAACATAAACCGGGAATGCGGAAACGGCTGGCGTAAAGTATTTAATGTCTACGCAAAATGGGTATTTGCCTTGTCAGAGAGTGCCGGCACAACGCAAAGCATTTCCTCATGGCAGCAGTATCGTGACGAGCTGTTGCTGACAGAGCAGGGAAGTACTGCACTCTGGTTTAAAGCGCCGGAACACTTTAACCCCGCCAGATTAAATATTGTGATGGGCAAAACCTTTGCCGGGACGTTGGGACTAACAGACAGTGTGGAATGGCTGACGGCTGATTTTGCTGTGTGCTTGCAACGGTCACTGGTTGTGACGCCGTATTTTGACTACCGGCAGCTGACAAATGAAAAAATTGGTTTTCTGAATTATCTGATCAGAAGGAGGCCGGCTTTACTGAAACAGGCTATGGGGTGACAGACATAAAAAACCAGACCCGGAGGTCTGGTTTTGATTTTCTCAGAACTGATTAGCAGTCTTTGTCTTCTGCATTCATGCCTTCTTTGGCATCTTCACAGGCGTCTTCGACTGCATTACCTGCATCGGTAACGACTTCGTCGAGTTTTTCACCTGCGTTTTCTGCTTCACCGTCGCCACAAGCGGCCAGTGAGAATGCGAAACCTGCTACTAACAGTGCTTTAAGCATTAATTTAGATAAGTTCATAGTCCTTTCTCCTTGTTCCAATGTATATTGTTAGACTCTAGGTGATTTGCCGCGTAATGCATTTGCGATCAAAGAGATCACCAGCAACGCTACAAACACGAAGAATAAAAACTGAGCAATGCCTGATGCTGCACCGGCAATGCCGCCAAAGCCAAAAACTGCTGCGATAATGGCGATAATGAAAAATGTAACTGCCCAACCTAGCATAATTATTTCCTCATATTGCTCTAGTGAATGACATATTAACTTATGCTGGTATTGTGCCATTGTTTAAGGTGTTGAAAATTAAGATTTATTTTTTGTTTTGCTGCGTTTGGGCCTGATGGACAGGGCGGTAGTTACAACTTACTTGCATTTTTTACACAGTCTCCGGAAAGCTTTCATGCAGTGCATGAGAGACGCTGGTACACTAGATTTATATTTCATCATTTATTTAATCCGGCTTACCTGTGGCCCGCCAGCCGGTGCCGGTCCCGCTTTCGATACACGGACAACTATTCATGAGTAAAAACCATTCTGCATTTATCGGTTTGATGCAAAGAGCAAGAAACGTAAAACGCTGGCCATTGATGGCGCAGTTTCAGGAAGAAATGTTATCAACGCATATTTATGAAGCGGCGGTGGCTGCTCACATGCTCGGGGCAATTGCAAAAGACGTATTTAACGAAGATGTTGAGCCTGACCGGGTAGCCTCCATGGCTATTTTCCATGAAGGCAGTGAAATTGCCGGTATGAGCGACATTCCCAGCCCGGTAAAATATCACGACCCTGAAACTACCATGGCGATTAAAAAGCTGGAGCGAAGGTTTGAAGCCATGTTACTTCAAACGTTACCTGAACCACTACGTCAGCGTTATCAGCCTCTGATTGAGCAGGATAAAGAAGATATTCATGTGGCGCTGGCGAAAGCCGCAGACGTATTGTGTGCTTATCTGAAATGTGACTATGAGTTATCAAAATCTAACTCAGAGTTTTCAAATGCTATGCACGAAATGGACATACAATTGAAAAAATACCGGGACACGTTTAAATGTGTGGATTATTTCTGTCAGGTATTTCTTGAAGATGCAAAAGGAACGCTGGATGAGCAGACCCGCGATTTAGACTGGGTCGAAAGGGCTAATACACTGAATATTAAAGAATAATAGGGAACGTTTAACGTTCTCAGTTCAGGCGCGGTCTTTCAATAACCGCGTTCTGGCTTGTTTCAGGGATAATAATTCATCATAACATTGCTGCATGCGGGTGCGGATTTTCCGCAACAACTGAGCACAAGACTGGCTCTGTTTTTCGTTTAACGCATCATCAAACTGTCTCAGAACCCGTGATTCCAGCGCTATCAGTTGCTCAACAAACACCTGCTCACTGTTTGCAGAAAGCTTACTGACTACATGGGTATAGAGTTTTCTCGCTTCGATAAGCAGAGACGTTTCAGTAAAATCACTGTGCTGACCTGCATAAGGCATGAGATCAGTACAGGCTTGTTGCTTCTCTCTTAGTATACGCGAAAACAGGGCGCGGGTACTGTCGCAGCTCACGGCTTTAATTCCGTCACTGTAAAACGTGATACCGCTTTGCAGCACATTGATGAGATATGAAATATTATCAGACGGATAATTAGCAGCAGACACAGCGGATTCCCTTTGTTGCAAAACTCTGTATGGGAATTTGCAGGGATCAGGCCATATGCTGTCTCTGCTAGTGAAAATTTATATTTATGATATGTAAGGACTTTTTTCCAGGTGCTTAAACAGGCAGCGTGTGGAAGAAACGGGTAAATACATCTTTACAATTTGCTCTGTAAAAAAGTAAAAGCCGGCATTGAGAACAATGCCGGCTTTTAAGTGCTGATAACAGTAATTAAAGGTTGTACATTTTCACATCGCCTGCATTACCGGAATAGGTAGATACAGTGAGATCCTGAGTGAAGTACACGAAATGTACCTGAGTCGGATTACCGGTGTCATCGTAAAATACTTCGCCGGCATTACCGGGAATGTATCCGCAGGCGCCACTGTAGTAGTAAGCGTTCCAGCCAGTCACCAGGGGACTGTTGTAGCTGGCCAGCGCATTCACCGGTTCCGGGCTGCTGTAAACTTTGTTCCACAGGTCCACACAGCCGGCGGTGTCCGCAGTGCTACCCTGAGCCCAGCCATCGGATGTGAAATCTACAGATTGTCCGCCGATATTTATCGGCGTTGTCTGGCGAATCTGATATTTGGCCTGTAACAGCGTAATGCCTGACTTGAATGCGCCCATCTGACCCTGAGTGACGGCATTGGTGGCATCTTCAGATAAATCAATAAAACGGGGAGCAGCTGTTACTGCCAGCACGCCAAGAATGACAATGACGATGACCAGTTCGATTAATGTAAAGCCTGCAGAATATTTAATAGTTTTCATCATGGTATAAGGTTCTTATTAACGACATGATGAGAATAGAGGAAAGGAACGTTTGCGCCAATAAAGAAACGCCTGAAACGGGTATTTCAGGCGTTTATCAGGTATAGAGCAGAATCAGTAAATGGCTGCCCCGGCGATGCTTACAATTCAGATATCAGGCAGGTTTGTTTGCCAGCAGTTCACTGACGGTGAACGCTTTTTTACCCAGAGTTGCCGCATCATTGCTCATTCTAACCATGATTGAAAAATACACGTCTTCCATGGTCTGTGTTTCAACGGTCATCTCTGTGGTTTGCGCCGGGAATGGCTGGGCTACGCCGGAACAGCCTGACATTGTGCATTGTTCTTCCTGCAGTACAGGGATTTGAGCAGCACTGGTGTCTTTTACCAGGCGTTTGCCGGTAGTCATTTTGCGTTCAACATCTGTTTTCACGATAGCCAGATACTGATAGCCGGCGGCCTGAGCGATTTCAGCTGCGCGGTATAAAGTGTATTCCTGCACCAGCGCCGCATCGGTGGCTTCTGTGGCGCGGAACATCACCCTGTACTCCGCATCAGACAGTTGAACAGATGAATATCCGTACTGTTTCTCAGATTTTGCCGCCTTATATGGCGTTGGCGCTGAGTCCGGAACACTGCTGCAGGCACTGAGAATCAGCACACTTGCTGTTAAAACCGGTAAAAATACGTTGCGCGTTTTAATCATTAATCCTGATGCAAAACCTGACATAAGGTGTCCTTATCCTAAAAAATTGAAAACTGCCGTGCGGGCAAAAGCAAACAGGGCTTGCCGGCGCTTGCCGGGTGGATCATCACTGGTTGCACCTTTCCAGGCACCGGCACCGAAACAGGTAAGCAGGGTTTCGGGGCGGGCAACAAAAAGTCTTGCTGTCACTTTAGCATGGTTCACTGCAACCGCACTTTCATATTGCGATATTTCGTAGTTTTCCTGCGCCTTGTCACGGGCGCGGAGTGCCGAACTTAAAAACAGGTTCATGATTTTGTTTCCTCCTGTTTTTCCTCTTTGTTCACACCAACAGCCTGCAACAGCGTTCTGACTGCAGGCATCAGCGAAATATAGCGGTAAGCATTTCTGGCTATCGCAAATGCAGCCACCGCCAGAGCGAGATTAAGCACAAAAACAATCAGTGCTGTTACGCCGTTGTGAACGTTGAAATGATGCAATGTGATGGCAATACCGATATTGGCGATAAGCCAGCAGAAGCAGGCAAACACGAATGACGCCAGAATTGATATGCCGGTAACTACCACTGATTGCCTGGCAACATTCACTTCGGCTGCGGTAAGTTCCGTCAGTGCTATCAATTCCTGTTGCTTTTGGAACAGCACCCATTGCGCATTGGTTATCATGTCGTCGAGCGAAGGATCAGACTCATCGGAAGTCTCAGTTTCTTCGTTGCCTGCGTCTTCAGTATAAGGATCCTGACGGCCTTCCGGGAATTCTGAGCGGGAAGGAGAAAAACCCCGGTCAGTATCACTGACCGGGGGGTCGTCGGGAATGTGCCCGGTGACCATCTCTTCACCGGGACCAGTCGGCTCCCTGACGCCCATGTTACTTTTTACGTAAAAGTGAAGTAACCAGCATACCTGCAGCAAACGCGATACCTGCAGTGGCTACCGGGTTTTCAATGGCGTACTTACGTACCCCTGAGGCCTTCCACTTCGCATCCATCTGCGCCTTACGTGCTGCCATGTTGTCAGCAGAGTCAGACGCGGTGGAGCGGATATTCTGTTCGGCACGGGCCGCTGATTCAGCCAGCTTATCTACAGACGAGTGCAGAGACGCCTGAGCTTTGTCTGTAAAAGGATGAGTCGAATCAGCCACACCGTTAGATGTCTTTGTTGCTGAAGCTGGTGAAGCGGTTGATGCTGCATTAGCCATAATAATTTCTCCTTTTTGGAATGTTCATAAGGAGTATTGCAAGGCCAATACCACTACGATTGTTTATTACAAGGTGTTGATATTTAATAATTTTTGCTTTTTCGGGGAATTTATAGTGTTTGCCCGTACCTGAGTTTGTTACAGGTTGCCTGTAATAATTGCAGGCAACCTCTTACTAAAACAGCGTGGCAAGATCGTTCCGGTTGACAGGTTTGAGCAATGTGCCGGCGATATCGATGTCTTTTAAGTCATTTTCATCAGGCTCACGGCCACTGACAATGTATATCTTTAAATCTTTATGGTCCTGACGGATGTCACAGGCAAGACTGATCCCGTCAGCATCCGGCAGGGTTAAATCCAGCAGGGCGGCATCGAATGGCTTAATGGCAATGAGGGATTTCGCGTCACGGGCATTATGAGCAACCTCAACACTGTGGCCGAGGTGACTGAGCAACAACTTCATCAGTTCTGCAGCATCGTGGTCATCTTCAACCAGTAATACCTGTTTTCCGTCAGAATCACCGGGTTGATTGTCACTGGTATCTGAAAGCGGGGAAGAGGACTCCGTTTCAGCTGTTTTATAAGGTACAAACTCCAGCGCTTTATTGACATTGGATGCTTCATCTTCTGAAGGCTTTGCCATTCCCGGCGTGCTGATTAGATAACGATCCAGTATTTCGAACAACGCGGGCTTATCGATGGGCTTGCCCAGCACATCATCAAATCCTTCGTCCAGCAGCGACTGTCTCAGGCCTTTTCTGCTGGCGGCGGTAATTGCCACTACGGCGACATTACACTGGTGTTTACGCATGGCTTTAAGGGCATCAATACCGTTCATCACGGGCATGTGTATATCCATCAGCACCAGGTGATAAGGTTTACCCGCTTGTTCAGCCTGCAAAACGGCTTCCAGCGCTTTAACACCGTTCTCAGCATAGGACACAGTTGCATGACACTGACTGACCATGTGACCGGTCAACTTTCTCAGTTCACGTAAGTCGTCGACGATAAGTACCCGGCCTGTGACATGAAGATGGTTCTTGCTGAGTTCATCCGGCGTTGGCGCTGATAACCGGAATACGTCAAAATGCTGTTCGCTGATGTCACCGGGGTCAATGGTGAAAGAGAAAGTACTGCCGCGGCCAAATACTGACTCAACACTGATTTCTCCGCCCATTTTGGACACCAGTTCACGACAAATCGCCAGACCCAGACCCGCGCCGCCATGGTTAGCCCGCATAACATCTTCGATCTGTTCAAAAGGCCGGAAGATGTCATCCAGTTTGTTCGGCGGCATACCGATACCCGAGTCGGTAACCCGGAATAACAGCAATTCTTTATTATCAGATTTTCGTGGAGGCAGAGTTTCTACTGACACCCGGATGGTGCCGGTATCAGTAAACTTAACCGCATTACTGATTAGGTTGATTAATACCTGTCTGAGCCGTGTGGGATCAGCAGTAATAAAATCCGGTATATCGTTTTGCGAAAAGACTTCCATGCAAAGCCCTTTGTCTTTCGCAGCGAGATTCATCAGTGAATGGACGTCTGTGAGAAAGCCGTTGAGATTCACTTCTCTGAGTGAAAGCTCAAGCTTATTGGCCATAATGCGTGACATATCCAGCAAATCGTTCAGCAAACTGAGCAGGTGTTTGCCGTTGGTGTGGATAATCGACAGTTCCTGGTTCATCGGTTCGTTGGCTTCATCGTCAAGCAGCAGCTCGGTGTAGCCCAGAATGGATGTCAGCGGTGTGCGTAATTCATGGCCAAGGTGGGCCAGAAACTTATCTTTTGCTTTATTTTGTTGCTCAACTTTATGACGTTCAATGCGCTCGTTTTCTATCTCGCGACGAACCATGGCATATCGCATAGTCCGCATGAAACGGGGGGATTCAATTTCGCTTTTGTTCAGATAGTCAGCTGCACCGGCACGCATCACCATGTCATCCACCTGACTGTCTGTCTGGCCAGTCAGAATGACAACAGGAACAGTGATACCTGCAGCTTTAAAAGTGGCAAGCACATCAAGCGCGTTTTCTGCCCCTAAAATGTAGTCCAGCAAACAGATATCAAAGGTGCGCTTCTGAAAAGCATCGATGGCGGCTTTGCCGTTTGTCACCCATGTGATGTGGAATTTAGGGTCTTCACACTGGGACATATAGTCGGCGGTGAGGAAATAATCATCCTCATCGTCTTCTACCAGTAAAACCCGAATAACTTCTGCCACGCTCGTTTCCCCGTGCACTATTTATTGCTGCCCACTTTTAATCGTGGGGTAACTCTACAAACTCAATCCAGTAACGTCCTAATGCCCGCATGAGGTCAACCAGACCTTCAAAATTTACCGGCTTGGTAATATATGAAGCGCAGCCGAGATCATAGCCTTTCAGCATGTCTTCTTCCTCTTTCGATGTCGTCAAAATGACCACAGGAATGCCTCTGAGCGACGGATCAGCCTTGATTTCCTGTAAGGCTTCACGGCCGTCCTTCCTGGGCATATTTAAATCCAGAAGAATGAGACTGGGACGGGGCGAGTCTTTCGGATCGGCATATTTTCCTTCACGGCGCAGGTATTCCAGAAGCTCTACACCGTCTTCGACGCAATACAGATTATTCAGTACACGGCTTTCTTTAAGTGCATCGAGGGTAAGCAGACGATCGTCTTCGTCGTCATCTGCCATCAGAATATTTATCGGGGTGGCATGTTTAAGAGACATGTTTTACTACTCCTTCGCTGTTTGTCGCAAACGGTTCGCCATCGACAGGCATCGTAATGACAAAGCGCGATCCTTTGCCCGGTTCACTGAATGCTTTTATAACGCCATTGTGCCGCTCAACAATCCGGCGGCAAACGGCTAGTCCAATGCCCGTTCCTTTGTAGGCACTTCTGCCATGTAAACGCTGGAACGGCGCAAATATTTTTTCAGCAAAAGACTGTTCAAAGCCAATGCCGTTATCTTCAACTGTGATGGTTACCCATTCGTATTCATCTTTCAATAAAATGGGTTCGAGTTCTTCCTCTGCGGATGGGCGGGAATTCAGGGAAATAACCGGTGGTGTGTCTTCGGATCTGAACTTAAGTGCGTTGGACATCAGATTGAGCAACAATTGTTCAATTTGCGTTTTATCGCACTGCACCACCGGCAGGGAGCCTGCATTGATGGTGGCTTTGCATTCTTCTATTGCAATTTCCAGGTCACTGGTGACATTGTCGAGGATCTCAGACAAGGCAACTTTTGAGAAGTCCTTACCTCTTGTGGTCACCCGGGAGAAGGCGAGTAAGTCACTGATTAACATCGACATGCGTTCAGCTGCATTGAGCATGCGCTGCAGAAAGTCTCTTCCCCGTTCATCCATCACGTCAGCATAGCCAGCTTCCAGACGGTTACCGAAAGCGCGAATCTTCCTTAACGGTTCCTGCAAGTCATGGGAGGCGACGAAAGCGAAATCTTCCAGTTCGCGATTGCTCCGGGATAGCTCATCTGCATACAGTTTGAGTTCCTGCGTGCGACCCTCAATTTTATCTTCCAGTTCTTCGTTGTATTCTTCCAGATCCCGCTGATGCTTAACGGTTTCCCGCAAGTTAAGGCGCAATAAGATAAGAATAGCGATAATCAGTAAACCGGTAGTAATACCGGAAATAATGAGGGTCGTTACCGAGTCTGAACGCAGGCGCATCAGGCTGTCGAGGTGCTTGACCTGTGCCTCTCTTTCCGTGGCATCCACCCTGTCATAACGTAAATCGAATTCATCGTATAAGCTCAGGCCCAAATCGGTATTCACCAGAGACAGTGCTTCGGAGTATTCACCGGCACGGGTAAGCTCTACAGTTTTGATAAGCTCGTTAATTTTCGCCTTACTCAAATCGATTAAATCTTCGATATTATCTTCCTGTTCGGGAAGATCCGATTCCACAGATGCGGCTTCAACTTCTTCAAGCAGTTCATTGAGCTTGTTCAGGGTGATGGTGTAATCGGTGAGGTAGGCTTCATCTTTGGTTAGCAGGTAACCCCGTTGCCCGGATTCAGCACGAAGTACAGCCATGTGAAGTTTATTGATAGCATTGATCACGCGGTTAGTACTGAACAGCCTGCTCTCAAGAGAGGCAAGCTCATCCAGTGTACTGACAACGTAAAATGCATTTCCGGTAATAATAACAATGACCACGGTAACCAGCGTGATCCAACTGTAAGCAGATTGAACAACTTTATTCAGCATACATTATTATTCCGCCGTGCCGCTGGCCAGTTCATCCATCATTTCTGTCAGGGCGTGGCTGCAATCTTTTGTGCTTACGATAATTTTATCCAGCGCTTCCTGCGCTTTTTCTACCGGAATATCGCCGTTCAGCGCCATCTTTACCAGTTCGGCCTGCATCGAGATGCGGTTGAGCGGTTTTCTTGCATCATGTACCCACTTTGCAATTACCGCCAGCTTTTCATCAGTCATGGATCCTTTCCTCAGGACTCGTCTTTGCTCAAATCACCGTATGCGTGCAAACGGTTATAGAGTGTTTTGGTACTGATCCCCAGCATCTCTGCTGCCAGTGTTTTATTACCGTTCACTTTCTCGAGAGTGGCATAGATTAGTTCTTTTTCCACATCCTCAATGGTCCGTCCGGCTTCCAGCGCCGTCGTCGTCGATTGTTTTTTCGCGAAAGGAGATTCAATTGTTTTCGGTAATTCTATGTTGGTTTTATCCGGGTCACTCATGATGGCAGCACGATGCACAAAGTGACGCAGTTCACGTACGTTACCCGGCCAGTCGTAAGCAGTGAGGGTATCGAGCTGGGCTTCATCCCATTCAAAACGGGTATCATTTTCTTTATTGAATTCTTCAATAAATTGCATGGCCAGAAGCGGAATATCTTCCTTGCGTTCCCGCAATGGCGGGATCGTAATGGGAAACACGGCGAGACGAAAATAGATGTCTTCCCGTAATACTTTGCTTTCAGCAATTTCTTCCATCCGGCGGTTTGTCGCTGATACGACGCGGCAGTTTACCGGAATGGTTTTGGTTCCGCCCACGCGGATGACCACTTTATTTTCCAGTACCCGTAACAGGTTAGGCTGCATATCGATAGGCATTTCAGTGATTTCATCTAAAAACAGCGTACCGCTTTCAGCCTGTTCAAATACCCCTTCCTTACGATTCACCGCGCCGGTAAAAGCACCTTTTTCGTGACCAAATAATTCACTGCCGATCAATTCTTTAGAAAACGCACCACAGTTGGTGGCGATGTACGGGCCGGTCACATCAGAGGCCTGATGAATTGAGGCGGCAACCACTTCTTTACCCACGCCGCTTTCACCCAGCAACATGACGTTTGCGCTCGTGCGGCTTACCCGTTCAATAAGTTTATACAGTTCTTTCATTGGCGCTGATTCACCAATGAGATGACCGAAATACTTCTTAATTTTATTACCACCGGAAGCCGGTTTTTCTTTTTTACCGGACAGGGCTGCTTCGATGTCTTCCCGCTGTATGGGCTTGACCAGATAATCGATATTCGGCCCGCACAGGCCCTTGATAATGCCGCGGACAGAAGGATGGCCGGTAATTAACGTCACTTTGGGACGTTTGGGCAGGGCATCGAGTTCTTCAAAAAGGTGGACGCCGCTACCGTCGGGGAGCATGAAATCCAGCAGAACATGGTCGAAGGTTTCTTTTTCCAGCCATTCCCTGGCTTCGGCAAGGTTGCCTGCGGTCAGAATGTCATGACCCAAAAATTCGATAATTGTGCAAGCTACCTCGGTAAACTCAGGGTCGTCATCCACAAGTAAAACAGTCAGCACTGTGTTAGTCCTTTAGTAAAAATTATTGTCGCAATGTACGTTTTACAGGGTGTCTGCGGATTAAGATCACGCATTATTTTATAATTATAAATTCAGTGACCGCCGGCGTGAGTACGGCTTTGCGGTGATGTCAGGGAAGTACCGTCCTGCATCACAGAAAGGATGTCTTTTGCCGGCATGGGTTTGCCGTAAAGATAACCTTGTGCGATGTGACAGTCCAGCCGGGTCAACAGGCTGGCTTGTTGCTGTGTTTCTACACCTTCGGCGATCACATCGATCCCCAGGTTACGGCATAAAGACACAATGCCTTCCACTATTTTTGCGTCACGGTTTCCTTCAGCCAGACCACGAATAAAGGACTGGTCAAGTTTGACAGTATGAATATCCAGTTCCCGCAAGTAGGCAAATGAACTCATGCCGGTACCAAAGTCGTCAATCGAGGTGGCAATGCCCATTTCTCTGAAATCTGACAATACACGGCGGCTTACCGCGATGTCCACCATCGTTGCGCTTTCAGTGAGTTCAAACTCCAGCAAGGCCGGTTTAATACCTGACTTTTCCAGCAAACTACGGACAAAGGGGATGAATGCGCTGTCCATTAAATTATAAGCAGACAGATTGACAGAAACAGGTAATTCAAACCCGTAGGATGACCAGGTTTTGATCTGAGTGACCGCCATTTCCACCGTGTAACGGGTAAAAGCATGAATAATGCCGCTTTGTTCGACCAAATCAATGAATAACGAAGGTTGCAGCAGTCCTTCTTCAGGATGCTGCCACCGTACAATGGCTTCGGCGCCTGCCAGCCTGCCACTGCCAATTTCTACTTTGGGCTGATAATGCAGTACAAATTCTTTATTGTTTAATGCAGAGCGAAGCTGACTGCGCAACGTCACTTTAATGGTGCTGTTATATGCCAGTCTTTCATTATAAATTTGCACGCCAAGACGCAGTTTTTTTGCCCTGTGCATGGCGTTTTCAGCATTTCTGATCAGCATTTCGTGGTGATGACCATGCTCAGGGAAACAGGCAACACCAATACTGCAACTGACCTCAAATGCACTGTTTCCGATAAATAACGGCTCGCGGCAATCGTACAGCAGGGTAAACGCGCGGCTGAGCACATCGTCTGCCGGCAGGTCAGGGTGCCAGATAACAAATTCATCACTACGGTAGCGATATACCTTGACGCCTTTTCCGGCAATATTTTTTAACCGCTGTGAAAAAGCAAACAACATTCTGTCACCCATCGCGTGTCCCAGCGCATCATTTATTTCTCTGAATCGGTCGAGATCAAGAAAAAACAACGCGCCATGGGTTGAGTTGAAGGTATCACCGGACAGCAGCGCATTGCGGTTGGGAAGTTTGGTCAGTGCATCTTCAAGAGCCAGTCGCTCCAGCGTGTTGTTAGCCTGCTCAAAGCGGCGGGCAATAAAGGCGGACATCAGCAGGGCAGCCCACACTGCAACCCAAAACGTAATAAAGCCGGCGACAGAAAGGGTGTTGACTATCTGTGAGGATATCTCAGTGAGATCTTTTGTGCGCCAGATAACGGTTAACGGGGCTCCATCTGCGGTTGAAGGCAGTTCACGGATATAAAGACGCAGGTTATTAAATTCTGTGACCGGCTCGCCTGAGTTTGCCGTCAGTGTGTCGGGAAGGTCAACTATGCCGGACTTTTGATACAAGATTACCGGACCCCGTTTCACCATCATTACCGCATCAGGCATCAATCTTTTGTTAATGGCCGGCTGACTGGCAAGGGTGCTGATAAAAGGCATCTGGCTGTCGAAATACTGTTTTTCAAAATCGGTTTCAAGCTCAATCAGAATGCCATGGCCGAGGTAGCACAATACGCCTATCAGCAGCATAGATAAGCCTGTGGAGCCTGCCAGCAACCGCTTGCGCAAGCTGGCTTTATTATGTTGAATTTCGACTCTATGCGGCATTGATTGTGGTATCCGCTTTGGAAGGCTGAATCTCAGGTGCAGACCCTGTGGTTCCGGAATAACAATAAATGATGGTATGTGGCACGGGTCCCTCCTTTGTTATTATTTTATACGGGACCTGTTTGTTATACCTGCTTACGCTTTTTGGGGCAACTTTTGCGCCCGATTTGCGTGCTGTTTAACGAATTAAAAAGCCTTCCGCTTCTGCTGTGGGAAGATTCATTGACTGATAGCGCAGTTCGCCAATAAAAGCACGGGCAGCGGGTCCGAGACGGTCTCCGTCTTCAAAACAAAGATACAACAGGCCTTTACGTATACCGCTGGTCTCCATCGGAAGTGGTTTCAACAGTCCCTGATTGAGCTGTGGCTTGATAATAGCCAGTGGCAGCCATGCGAAACCCAGACCTTTGCATATAATGTCGATTGATGTACGTACGTGGCTTACTGTCCAGCGTTGGTCGGCACCCAGCCAGCCGGATTCGGCTTTGCGTTCTGCCGACGAATCACGCACCACTATCTGACGGTGAGATTTTAAATCTTCTACGGTTAAAGCACGTTCAAGCTGATGCAGCGGATGGTCCGGGTGGGCAACGGCAACAAATTCGATTTCGCATAAATCTTCGCTGAAACCGTTTTTAACTGCAAAAGGTGAGATAGCAATATCTACTTCAGCAGCTTTTAAAAGTGAATTTGCACCATTAAGTACGGTTTCCATCAGTTCTATCCGTAAAAGGGGATATTCCTGAGAGACTTTATTTAAAACATTATATAAAAGCGTAGGCGGGAAAATAATATCAACAGCAATGCGTAATTGCGTCTCGGTACCACTTTGCAGGTTCGTTGCAACGGCTTCCAGTTTGTGCGCTTCATCAAGGAGAAAATTAGCACGGCGCAGCATCAAATCACCGGCCTCTGTTAATTTAACTTTTCGCCCGTCATTTTCAAATAAAGTAATGCCAAGGGCTGTTTCCAGTTTTTGAACGGCGTGATGCACACTCGACTGACTTTTATGTACCAGCTGTGCTGCCTGATTAAAGCCACCTGCATCCACGACGGCTTTAAACATCCGCCACTGCTCTAACGTTGCTTTCAACATAATTTTCCGTGTCTGTCTTTAATCAACCACTAAGGTAACTTTGCTTCTGTTTCTGATAATCAGTTTACCTCAGAGCGCACGCTGGTAAAACACGAAAGCATAAAACCTTATCAGCCGGTTGCGCCGGTCTGTCATTCAGGGAAGTGTTTACAAATATCTATAACAGGACAGGTGATCACAGAGACATTTTCGTATCCCATCAATGCAAGTTGTTCTGCAGCCAGTTTGGCACGGACCCCTGATGCGCAATGTAAATAAACCGGTTTGGTGGCGTCAGGGAACTTTTCGGCCATCTTCATCTCTAATACCCCCCTGGGGAAATTGATAGCGCTTTCAGACGGCTGGTTCTGACATTCACCCGGCTCACGAACGTCAATCAATACGCCGTCATTGCCGGCGCATTCCGACGCTGCCTCTTGAGCGGTGATAATTCGTAAGGGCAGGGTGATAGAAGCAATGCGTTCCTGAATCGTCTTCAGCATGGTTATTCTCCGGAAATGGTCGGGTCATGACAGTCATGTCCCCCGAGAGTGATAAAATTTTACAATATAAGCTAAATTTAATATAGCTTGCGGTAAATAAACAGTGGTAATACCTTGGAACGCATGTTATTTACGATGAACATTGTTGATAAGTGAGAATCATTTACGCTTTAATACCCACAAATAAATAATAAAGAAGTACTACTAATGACAGCGACTGCAAATAACATTGACACAGAAGAATTATTATCCCATGCCTCCGAGGCAGAGCGATATTTAAAGCAATTAGCGAACAAAACCCGCCTTATGGTGTTGTGTTCTCTGCTAAATGATGAATTTTCTGTATCTGATTTACTGACCCGGATTCCGGTAACTCAGCCGGTACTTTCTCAACATCTGGCACTTTTACGTGAGGCCAACATGGTGGCCACCCGTCGTGACGGGCAAACAATTTACTATAGTCTTGCTGACGACAGAGTGAAGCAGACTATAGGCCTGCTTTATGGTTTCTTCTGTGCTGCAGAGTGACATCTCCGGTTCTTATTGAATTAAGGCGGCTGCTGCCGCCTTTATTATTTTCGATCTGTCATTAAAGGTTTACTTGCCAGAGACGCAAGGTAGTCGGCGTCATCAAGGCGGTCATCATCCACTTCCGGTAATGTCATCAGGTCATCATGACTGACGTTCACATGAATCTTATGCGTCGACCAGTCGATGTCTTTTATCAGCGCGGGAGCGAGCGCAATTTTTTTCCCGCCGGGCAGCCAGTTTCGTGTATCAATAATGAAAAGCTGAATGGCCCAGTTGCGTTTGTCGATGACAAAATCACATACGTGACCTGTGTCCTCGCCCTGCGCACTGATATCGTACCCGTTTACTTCGTCGCAGGACCGTAAGTGATTTTCAGGCTTGCTTTCAAGGCTGTCCATGTCGTCCTGCATACTTTGCTGATCAACAAGCTCTGTAGGATGTGAGAAGTCGCCCCAGGCACCCGGTCCCGTCCAGTAATAGCCGTAACCGAAATATTTAAATAAGATTTCTTCGTATTCCCGCGATAACGGTTTGTGGTCGTCGATGGACGGACTTTCTTTCAAAGCATCTTTGGTCATAGACACATAGAGTTTTTCTTCTGTGTCATTCACCTCAGTAAGTGAAATGGGGGAGAGTACAACTTTGCGGCCAAGGGGCAGCCACTTGTGTGTATCGGCCACAAAATAGCGGATAACGAAATCCTGATCATCAAACAAAACATCTTTGCACTGACCAATGTCGCCGTCAGTGGCATGAATTCCGAATTTTGTCAGGGTATTAAAAGCAATCATCTTTTTGTCCTTTTTGCCTGCTTAAACCATAAGCGCAGTGAAATCCCGGTCTTACAAGTACTGAGATTGCACGGGTATACATGCTGTTTCGTACAGGCAATCTAAAAAGATCACAAAAAGCTGCGGGAAAAAGTAAAAAGTTAAGGCGTGAATAAAACAGCAAAACCTGACCGGTTCCGTGAAAGAAACCGGGCAGGTTCATAAAGATGACTGTGAAGATGAATCAGGCGACGTCGAATGTTTCGTCTGAGTAGTCATCATCAAATTCGGCCGCGTTGCTGGCCGAACTGTGTAACGTGTAGAAGTTACGTTTTCCACGGGCTAGGTGTACGTACTTTTGCCACGCTTTTTCCAGTCCGTTCTCAGCCGGAACAGTACCGGAAATGAAAGCGACAAAGTGTTTTTCATCAGCGGATTCAGGTTGTATTGTGCCTGATTCCAGATCACACAAAGTTTTACCGTAACGTGTCAGCAAGTCGGCCTCTGGTATACTGAAGTCTCCGGATTTTTTAAAACCGTACGGAAATTTTACCCTGTCGATGAAGGGCTTTGGAGCTGGTCGGATATCAAACGTTTTCATGGCGAAGTCTCGAAAAGGAGTAAACTCAGCAGACTTTTAAATCAATAAAAACATCATGGGAAACAAATTTTTTTTACCTTTAAGATAAATAATTTTGAATGTGCTTTTGTCAGGACGACAAGCACCGTGAGCAGTCCGGCAAACGGGCTCAACGGGGAAATTAGCCCTTTAACGCTACACTATTGAGGTAGCTAATGAATAGAGAGTGGTTGATTTTTGTTCAGTGAAATTATTCATCGTCACGATGATTAATTTTTGTTTCCCATTTTTGTCAGCACACTGATAATGGAGATGTGGCAATAACTATGAGACAGCAATGAGTAAAGACTATCGTTACCAGCGTGAAGAATGGGACTCGGTAGAAGATGGTGACCTTCACGGCAAAAAAAGCCAGGACCGTCGTCATCAGGTGAAAACTAAGCAAAAGCGTGACGTTCAGCGTCGCGAAAAACAGCGAAGGCTTCACCAGGAAAGTTACTGATAACACGCGATTAATGTTATCTGAGCAGCGCATCAGTTTTCTGATGCGTTGTGTACATTTTTGTTTTACAACCATAGAAAGCTGTGAGACCGTATACCCTGTAACGTGACTCGCTGTGTAGCATCTATGGATATCCGCTTTTTATCTACCTTTCTTGAAGTTGTTAAGACCCGGCATTTTGGTAAAGCCGCAGAGAATCTTTATCTGACGCAATCTGCTGTCAGCGCCAGAATTAAATTGCTGGAAGAGTATTTTCAGACCACTTTATTTATACGCCACCGCAACAGTATTCAATTGACGCAGGCTGGTGAGAAACTCCTTCCTTTCGCGCATCAACTGACTGATACGCTAAAAGACGCCAAACGGGAACTGCAAGCTGAATCCGGCGAATTTGTGGTATGTGCCGCCACTCAACTGGCCAGTGAAATGGGGTTTACCTCTGTGCTGGGGAAAGTTCATCAGGCATTTCCTGACTGGTCTGTAAAAGCCGAAGTGCTTACGCTGGACAGCTTATCCCGACAGCTTCATGAAAGAACCATCGACATTGCATTGTCTTCTGAACCGCTGAAGTCTGAAGAAATACTGAGTACCGAGTTGTTGTGTGAACCCCTTGCTATGTTTGCTTATGGTACTGAAGCAGAAGAGCCTGCGCCGAACACCTATGTGTCTGTAGAGTGGGGCAGCAAAGTCAGGGATAAGTTACAGCAAATCAGTCCTCAGCTCCGGGATGCCAGACTCAGTACAAATTCTCTCCGGCTGGCTGCCAGCAGCCTTACTGAAGAAGGCGGCTTTGCGTTGTTACCGGAATCGGTTGCAAAAAAACTGTTACCGGCCGGGGAACTCCGTTGTGTCAGTACCTTTGAGGATCTCTCTGCGACGGTTTATCTTAATACAATGAAATCGGTTAAACGTCCCGGGCTACCCGCACTGCTCGATTTACTCACATCCGCTCAAGTGTGATATTACCGGTATTGTCCGGTCACTCACTTCCTTAATTACACCGTCAGACTGGCGTAATACCAGTCTGAATCTGGAATTTAATTCTGTTTGGGTTATGATACCTGCATGCGGTTAAACTTTCGCCAGACTGGCGGATGAAAAGTTTACCGTTTATCTCTGTGTCTGACGGATTTAGCACAGATGGGAACCAAATCACTAATAATACTGTATTGACTGACAGAATATGCGGCCATGGAAGGAGTAAAAGCATGCGTTGTCTGAAAATATGGGGTCTGGTAATCGCGTGTTTGACCTCATGGGCGGTAACAGCCTCAGTTGAAACTGTCTCTGCGGAACCAGTTCCGGCGAAATATTTCTCATCTGTTACCAGTGCGGTACAGGTACAGCCCGACAACGGCGAAGCGTTCAATTCTGTTGCTCAGGGCGCGATAACGTTCACTCTGGAAAATGGCCTCAACGTGGTCATGCTGCCCATGGATACTACAGCCGCCGTCACCTTGCATTTGCAGTTTGATACCAACCGGTATCCTGATAAACCTTTGCCAGGATTACCTGCGCTGGCTTTCGACGTACTGGCAGCAAATCCTGCTCTGTCAGATTTTAACGGTGATCTCCGGCTGGTCAGCGGCGCCCGTACCAGTCAGGTGAGCGTGGATACGTCCGGCGAAAGAGCTGTGGAAGCGGCTAATGTGCTGGCACAGGCTGTACGCTATAACGGTATTGATGAAGACATTCTGGCAAGAACAAAAGCAGAACACTGGCGGAACTATGAAATTGCCGGTTTGCAAAAAGCTACCGGTATTAAGACCGGTAATATAAGCCGCGGGACAGTGCAACCGGAAGCGGCTTCATTTTTGAACATCACCGGCGATGATATCCGCAACTATGTGACTGACACACTGGTGGCCAGCCGCGCCAGACTCTTTGTGGCAGGTGATTTTATGCCGGGTAAACTGGAACAGGCCATACGACAGGCATTTGCCGGCATGCCGGCAGGAAACGCAGGTGCGTCCGCCGGTGAAAACCGCTATGCCGGCTACACGTTAGTTCACCGTGAAGTGGCAACGCCGGCCAGCCGGGTAACAGCAGCTTTTGCGCCGGAAAAACGCTTAACGGCAGGGGATAAACCTGCTTCCAGTTTTGTGTTGATGCAACACCAGCGCGGTGAATTAATTAATCAGTTAGCAAATCTTTACGCTTTTGACTTGCAGGAAAGAAGTCTGACCCAATATATCAGCTATATTCATCAAAGATCAGTCGTCCGGTCTGGCAATACTGTGGAGAGAAATCCCATGGCAGATTCATTATCATCGGGTAACGGAAAGCCGGAATATCAAACACAGGATGATAAGCCGGACGCTGAAAAATTTAAGTCAGATAACCGCTTGCCGGTTCTGTAAGGAAATGTATGTCTTTATCTCACCCTCTACTGGAAGTCAGTGCTGAAAAACGCCTGCAGGCCACCGTTGAATCCGTCATTGAACATGGCGAGGTGTGGATCTTAAAAGATGACGATGGTTGTGTGATGCTCACTTCTGATGAAGAAGACGGTGTGCCGGTATGGCCTGATGAGGCGCTGGCTGCGCTCTGGGCTACGGATGAATGGTCTCACTGTGAGCCGTTACGCATTTCCCTGCAGGACTGGATGCAAAAGTGGACACCGGGCCTGTTGAAAGACGCGCTGGTGGTCATGGTTTGCCCGGTACCGGGCGAAGAAGGCGAGATTATTGAGCCGGACGTCATGGCAGAGAAAATTCTCGCCGCAAAAGGCTGATCGCAGTTGCTGCCTCTTACGTTAAAACCGTATCAGAAATGAATAAAAGGAGCAGCGCATGTTATTGCAACAACCCACAATGCAGGATCTGTTCGCTCAACTGGGTCTGGACAACAGCGATGAAGCGATGGAAAGTTTTGTCGAAAAACACCGGGGTTTGAACGACAGCAGACACATTGAAGATGCACCTTTCTGGAATGATGCACAGGCTACATTCTTGAGAAGTGCGTTGCTGGAGGATGCTGAATGGGTCGAAATCATCGATCAACTGAATGCTGAATTGCATCATTAAATAAAGTCACGCCCTGCATCTGACAGGGCGTTATTTTTTTGCTCTTCCCTGATACATTTTCTCACACTCTTTAGCGTGTCAACGCGAACCAGAGTGCTTTTGCAATTTCCATTCTGACGTCTGCCGGGTAAACTAAGGGCGTAGAATAACGACGGAAAAAAGCAAAGGAATCAAGATGTCCCGAAAAACAATCATTGCTGCGTCAGTAGCATTTTGCTGTGCAGCGCTTCCGGCACTGGCAAAAGAAGGTATGTTTACCCCTGAACAGCTCCCGCAAATAGCCGGTGATCTTAAAAATACCGGTCTGGAGATTTCTCCTGAAACACTCTCTGACTTAACCGGTTTTCCCATGGGCGCGATTGTTTCCCTTGGCGGTTGCTCTGCTTCCTTCGTTTCCGCACAGGGTCTGGCCGTTACCAACCATCACTGTGCCCGGGGCTCAGTGCAGTATAACAGTACACCTGATAACAATTATCTGGAAAACGGTTTTCTGGCAAAGGAACTGGCAGATGAGTTGCCGGCCGCGCCCGGCACGCGCATGTTCGTTACTGTGGATTTTACCGACGTGACCAGTCAGGTGACCGGCATGCTCAGTGAGGATTTACAGGGGCGGGAACGATACGATGCCATTGAGCAAAACCGCAAGGCGATTATTGCTGAATGCGAAGCAGAGCCCGGATACCAATGTTCCGTACCGGCTTTTTTCCAGGGACTGGAATATAAATTAATCAAGCAAATGGAAATACGTGATGTACGCATAGCCTATGCACCGGCGGAGTCTACCGGGACATACGGCGGGGAAATTGATAACTGGATGTGGCCCCGCCACACAGGGGACTTCTCATTTTACCGCGCTTATGTGGGACCGGACGGAAAGCCGGCAGACTACAGTGAAGATAATGTCCCTTATCAGCCTGCACAAATACTGAAGGTCTCTGCAGCCGGACTGGATGACGGCGATTTTGTTATGGCCGCAGGTTATCCCGGTTCGACAAACCGTTATGCCAGACATTCACTGGTTTCCTATACGTTTGACTGGTTGTATCCAACGAACCTTGATTTGGGAGGGCAGTGGGTTGATACCATCAAGGGCGCCTCTGAAGAGGGCAGTGATGCGCGGATAAAATATGATGCCTTACTCGCCAGCCTGAATAACTTCCTGAAAAATATACAGGGACAACTTGAAGGCGCTAAGCGGGTGGGACTGGTTTCGCGCCGCGCCGAAAGGGAAGAGGCTCTGACTTCCTGGCTAACGTCGCAGGGTAAAAATGCCCTGGTTGACAATATCAGTCAACTGGATAGTGTCATGGACGAGCGCATCAGAAACAACAAGCAAAATTTCTGGTATAAAAATTTGTCTCGCGCACAGCTATTGTCAGTGGCGAAACAGCTCTACCGCAATGCAATAGAAAGTGAGAAGCCGGATGCTGAACATCAACCGGGTTTTCAGGATCGGGACCGTTCACGGCTGGAAGAAAGCCTGACACGGGTTGATCGCCGCTTCGATGCCGCTGTTGATAAAGCGGTATGGAAAAAAATGATTTCGCTTTACATGGCTCAACCTGAAGAAGCCAGGGTGAAAGCCTTTGATAATGCAATGGGTCTGAAGGCCGCTGCTGATAAAGGAAACCTGGATGAAGTACTGGATACTTTTTATCGTGAAACTACACTGAAAGATACTGAAATGCGGGTGAACTGGCTTAAGGCCGGTCGCAGTGAATTTGAGAGCAGTAAAGATCCTTTCATTCGTCTTGCTGTGGCGTTGTATGACACCGAAATGCAAATCGAAGATGCCACAAAAGCGCTGCAGGGGCAGTCTGCTGCCTTGCAGCCTTTGTACATGCAAGCCATTATTGACTGGCAGAAATCAAAAGGTAGTCTGGCGTACCCCGATGCCAACAATACACTGAGGGTGACCTATGGAAATGTACTCGGCGGCTCGCCAAAAGACGGCTTAATCTATGAACCGTTTACCCGTCTTGAAGGTATTTTAGAGAAAGACACCGGGGAAAGTCCCTTCAATGCTCCGGCAAAATTGTTGTCGCTGATTGAAGAAAAGCAATACGGACCTTATAAGCTGGATAGTATTAACAGTGTGCCGGTCAATTTCCTTACCGATCTGGATTCCACCGGCGGTAACTCAGGCTCTGCAACGCTGAATGCCAATGCTGAGCTGGTTGGCTTGTTGTTCGACGGTACATTTGAAAGTGTTAACTCAGACTGGGATTTTGATCCCCGTACAACACGTACTATTCATGTTGATGCGCGATACATGCTGTGGGTAATGGAATATGTAGACGGCGCAACCAATCTCATTGATGAAATGACCATCGTGAAATAATTGCCCGTTCTGACTACGTGCGGCCTGTGATTGACAGGCCGTTTTTATTTTAACTTCTTGATGGGGAGGTGATTATCAGCTCACTTAATCCGGCAAAAGATGATTTATGGTTTATTCCGCTGGGCGGCACCGGTGAAATTGGCATGAACCTGAATCTTTATGGACACGACGGACAGTGGTTAATGGTGGATTGCGGTGTCTCATTTAATGAGCCTCTGTATCCGGCCGCTGAAACGGGCGTCACAAAAGATGCCTTATTTTCTGTTGTCGCGCCGGACCCGGAATTTATCACCTCCCGCAAAGAGCAACTGGCCGGTCTGGTGATAACCCATGCTCATGAAGATCACGTCGGTGCGGTTCCTTATATCTGGCAACGGTTTCGTTGTCCTGTTTATACCACGCCGTTTACTGCCGAAGTGCTGCGCCGCAAACTGGCAAGGGAAAATATGGCCGGACGGGTGCCAATTATAGAAGTGTCGGAAAACAGCTCCCACACGATTGGGCCTTTCACCGTGCGTTGGCTGGCTATCACTCATTCCATTCCTGATCCCTACGCCATATTAATAGACACCTCCGCAGGTAAAATTTTTCATACTGCCGACTGGAAAATTGATGCGCAGCCTGTGTCAGGCAAGCCTTTTCAGCACACACTTTATCAGGCCCTGCAGGACGAAAACATTCTGGCCATGGTGGGGGATTCCACCAACGCATTAAAGCCCGGTATGTCACTGTCTGAACGTAATTGCTTCGATGGTTTGTTATCAGTTATCAAACCATTGAAGGGCAGAGTAGTGGTAGCCTGTTTTGCCAGTAACATCGCCAGATTGATTTCTCTGGCGCGGATTGCTCAACGGACAGGGCGTTACCTTGCCCTGCTTGGCCGCTCACTCATCAACATGGTCAGCATTGCCAGGGCTCAGGGCTTCTGGCCGGAAGATATTACGCTGGCAGATCCAGAACATATTGGCTACTTACCACCCGAAGAAGTGCTGGTAGTGGCAACAGGCAGTCAGGGGGAGCCCCGGGCTGCACTCTCCCGTCTGGCAACAAACAGTCATCCGCAACTGGAGCTGGCCAGAGGCGACCATGTTATTTTTTCCAGCATAGTGATACCCGGTAACGAAAAGCCGGTAGAGCGGTTACTGTCCCGTTTTGCAGCCATGGGAGTCAGTACGTTGCTCAGTGAAGACAGCCCGTTGCCGGTTCACGCCAGCGGTCACCCCTGTGCTGAAGAACTCAAGCTTATGTATCACTGGGTGAAGCCGGAAATTGCCATTCCTGTACATGGCGAAGCTGCACATCTGCAAGCCCATGCAGATATTGCAAAATCATGCGGTATCCGGAAAACCTATGTGGGCACCAATGGTGATCTTTACCGCCTCGCTCCTCAGGCCGGTATCAAACGCGGCGCGGTGAAAGCCGGCCGGATCCCTATCAGGGAAAAAGACTGACACGTATTAACAGCTTCTTATTTTTCAATGAGGTATGTAAATTTATCCTCAGGTCAGGCAGTGCCGCTTTCAATTATGTGCAGAATCGTTAAACTGCACACCATAGACAAATAGCAATTGCGGTTCGCTGTGTCTGACCGGTAAAAAAACGGTGCACGGCGAAGTTGTCAGGCCCGCTGAGGCCTTTCATGTCGAAGTGAAACGACACCTGATGATAACAATGAAAATAATGCGCCAGTTCCCTGACATCAGGGAACGATTAATGACACTGTTGTTTTTTATTCTGTTTTTTCTTACTGGCACGGTGAATGCCGCTCCTCTTATCGAAGATCCCACTTTTTTACAGCTCGGTACCGCCGATGGTCTGGCTCAGGACAAGGTTCAGGATATCGTGCGCGACCGTGACGGATTTATCTGGGTGGCGACAGAAGGGGGCGTGAGCCGCTGGGACGGTTACCGCTTTGTTACCCTGGAAGGTCCTGACGGATTGTTCGTCAACAACGAAATCCGTAATTTGTTTGTCGACAGCAGCAATCGTCTGTGGGTTTCCACTTATTCTGACGGCGTTTATTTTTTTGATTTAAACAGTAACCGTTACCAACTGGTCAGCAGAGTCAGTTATTTTGATGAAGAAGGTTGGACCCAGGGTGCTGATGCCTTCGAAGAACTGGCGGACGGTTCTATGGTGGTGGCGCTGGAACAGCACATTATCAGATATTATCCCCAAACCGGTGAAAGTACTGAACTGTATCGTCTTACCAAAGAGCATATCGGAGAGGGGAACGTAATCAGGGATGTAAAGAGTATGGGCGACCAGCTCTTTATCGCCACAAGTTACGGCCTGGAGGTTATGTCACTGTCAAAAGGGCTGGCAAGTCTTAAAACCCTCAACTATCTGCCGGCCGGTGATATCTCCAATCTTACTGTTAATACAAAAACCTTATATACCCCTTCGCCGGATACATTATTTATCGGCACGGTAGGGGGGCTTTTTTCAATCCCCGTGACTGGCTTTACCGAAAAAGATGGTGATGTTATTGAGGTTCAGGGCAGCCATGTCGTTAAAGATCGCAATATTTGGACAATGACACTGGCCGGTAACGGAGAGTACTGGCTGGGCACAGACCTGGGACTGTTCAGGCTGTATCGTGAAAATGGCCAGTGGCAAAACAGCCATATTCTTTATCCTCATGCAGGCATCATTGCGCTGGCTGACAAAAGTATCCGCAGCCTGTTGTCAGATGAGCAGGGGAACTTATGGATGGGCAGCGTATATGGTGGTCTTTTGTTCTGGTATGCCAAGCCATTAGGTATCGAGACCTATCAAAACACCATTCGTGACGATGAACCGGTCGTTGCGGATAACACTGTGTGGTCATTTTTGCAGGAAGACGACATTCTCTGGGTGGGTACCAAAAACGGATTAACAGCATTCAATCTTAAGACAGAAGAAAGCCGGCATTTCCTTCGTGAAGATGATATCGCCAACAGCAGCGATGTCAGTATTATCATGAATATCTATCCTGCGCCGGGTGACAATTTAATTCTGGAGACATACAGAGGACTGCGGATGTTCTCTAAGCAAACCGGAGAAATCAGTCCGCTGCCGTCACATACACCGGAGGCTGAAAAAGTTTTAAATGACTGGAATTTTGGCACAGCAACGGACAACGAAGGCCGCATTTATTTTATTACCCGGGGCTTCTGGCGCTACGACCCGGCCACAGAAAAACTGGAATCTCTGCCGCTGGATATTGAAGGCATTAACGCCAATTATTCCTTTACCTTTCTTGGCGCAGATAAGCGCTACCCCGGCAAGATCTTCTTGTCAGTGAGAGATGCCGTTCTGATGGTAGATACCACGGATTTCGGGATCCGCGATGTCTACCGGTTTCCTGAAAAGGAACGCAATAATATCAGCGCGGTTACCAGCTTCATGGTCGACAGTCACGATGTACTCTGGCTGGGCTTTCCCAGTTACGGCATGGTGGGTTTAGACGCTGAAACCTTTGCTGTGAAAACATACCTGAACGGAACAGAGTCGTTGTTCACAGACATTGTTTACAGCCTCACCGGAGATGAAAGCGGGAACATCTGGTTTACTACCCATGGATTCCTCGGGCGTTATTCACCTCTTTCCGGTTCCGTAGAGCGGTACCGTTACGGAGAAGACATCAGAGTCTCTGAGTTTAATGATGGCGCAGCGTTAAAGCTTAGTGACGGACGGCTGGCATTTGGTTCTACGGCAGGATTCGTGTTGTTTGATCCGGAAAAATTGCTGGATAAAGCAAAGCAACGGGCCCGTAGCGTGAAAAAAATGGTGATCAGCAACGTGTTGCTGGACTCCCGCATGATCCATGAACCTATGCGAAACCTTAGCGGTGAACATGTTACGTTTAATCATGACGATTACGGCATTACTATTCAGTTCACTGCGCTGTCGTCCAGTTACAGCCGCGATACAACATTCCGCTATAAGCTCGTCAGAGAAAATTCGGTGGTCAGTGAGTCGGTCTCCAAAAATGGCAGTGTCACATTTGCATTTCTGTCTCCGGGCGAATATCACTTTGATGTGTCCCCGTTAAAGCAGGACAACGATGTGGTGCTGCTGCCGGCTTCTTTGTCTTTTACCATTCCGTATCCGCCGCTACGTTCACCGGTGGCCTACAGTATTTATTTTTGCTTTCTGCTGGTTTTACTTGCCAGTTATCTCTTTCACCGGCAGCGTCAGCAAAACCGCTTACATCAGGCGCAACATCAGGTGCGTTTGTTCGGTGACGCGTTTCAGCACACCCGTGACTGGGTAATGATTTTCGACAACGCCTATATGCCGGTGGCTGTGAATCCTTCATGCTGTGCAGCATTCGGGCTCGACAGCGACAAGGGACTGGAACGCCAGCTGAATCGTATGTTTGAGAACTCGCCGCGACTGGGTAAAACGTTAAGAGAAAAATTATCTGTTCTGAAAGCCGGCGAGTTCTGGAAGAGCGAAGAAAGTCTCACCGGTGCTGATGGCCGCCATTATGACGTACTGGTTGAAGTCTCTGTGACCGGCACGATGACTGATGCGGATAAAATCGACCATTACCTCATTATCATGTCAGATATTACGGAGCAGAAAAACGCCGAAAGAAAGCTTATTAAAGTGGCGAACTACGACAGTCTTACCGGTCTGGTTAACCGGACACTGTTGCTCGAAAGGCTTGAGCAGGCCATTGAGCGTGCCAATCACCATGGTAGCGAAGTGGGGGTATTGTTCGTCGACCTGGACAGGTTTAAAGGCATTAATGATTCTTTAGGGCATGATTATGGCGATAAATTACTCAGGATTGTTGCCAACCGCATGCTGAACCTGGCATCACCGGACGATACTGTAGCCAGACTGGGCGGTGATGAATTTGTTATTGTGACTGAAAATGTTACTGACAGGCAAAAAGTCGGCGAGTTTGTGGGGCACCTGATTGAGTCCGTTGAAACCCCTATCGCCCTTGGCAACGAAGTGGTGCGGGTGTCTGCCAGTGTGGGGATTTCTTTTTATCCCGAAGATGCCTCTGAGCCCGCTGAGTTGCTGAAACAGTCAGATGTGGCCATGTATACGGCGAAGAAAGATACTGTGTCCGGCTTCAGTTATTTCACTGAAGATATGAATGCCAAAGTCCGCGACAGACTTAAGCTGGAAAACAGGGTGAAAAAAGCCTGGCAGGAACAGTGTTTTTACAATCATTATCAGCCCATCATAAATGCGAAAACCGGCAAAACTGTCGGCGTCGAATTACTGCTTCGTTGCTCACTTAATGATCCTCCTTTATACCCGTCCGAATTCATTCCGGTACTGGAAGAATTACGTTATGTGATTGATGTGACCCGTGCTGCCATGCAGGGCGCCGTGGATGATCTCATAACGTGGTATGCGGACGGCTTTGAGGGGTATGTGGCAATTAACCTGTCAGCTTTACACTTTAAAACCGAGTTCGATATTGACGGTGTGAAAGCCTTACTGGATGAGGCCGGTTTGCCAAGAAGTGCATTGCGCTTCGAGCTTACTGAAGGGATCCTGATGGATGATGCGGAAGGTGCTCTCCGTCAAGTTAACCGGTTTATCGAAGCAGGATTTATACTGGCACTGGATGACTTTGGTACCGGCTATTCATCATTGAGTTATCTGAAAAAATTCCCCCTTCAGGTACTAAAAATCGATAAAAGTTTTGTCGATGACATTGAGCCTGATGGCAGTAACGATGCGCTGGTGCTCGCGACCATAGAAATGGCAACTAATCTGAATATGCGTTGTGTCGCTGAAGGGGTAGAAGAAGCCGGACAGGTAGAATATTTACTTGAGAAGGGATGTATTTACCACCAGGGCTATTATTATTCCCGCCCTGTTGAGGCGAAATATGTGCCTGAGCTACTGAACCGGCAATGGTAGCTGCTATTCGTCTGTCATAACCGGCAAAATGCCTGTACTCAGTACAGGCATTTTGCTTTTTCAACACTTAGCTTTTCAGATTGAGTTTTAACGGTAACGGCAAGGTTTTAAAACGCTGGCCGGTAGCGGCAAATAACGCATTGCAAAGCGCCGGCGTAAATGGCGGCGTCGGTGGCTCACCGACACCGGCTGCCGGTGCATCACTGTCAACGATATCAATCTCAAAGTGTGCCGGTGCATGTTGCATGCGTGCCACGGTGTAGTTGTGGAAGTTACTCTGATCTATCGCCCCGTCTGTGGCTGAAATCTGCCCCAGCGCACAGCTCAAACCATATACCGACCCCCCTTCACACTGCGCCCGTACATGTTCCGGGTTTACGATGGTGCCCGCATCAATACTGACCCAGGTAGCCGGAATATGCCACGTACCGTCCTCTTTTACTTCTATTTCCACCACGGTTGCAGTGTAACTTAGAAATGAGCGATGAGCTGCCAGGCCCAGGTAGCGACCCTGTGACTTCCGTTTATCCCAGTCTGCCATGGCCGTCACCCTTTCAATCACATTGATCAGGCGGCCAGTATCTACAGGGTATTTTTCAATGGGATCGCCATAATTTTCATACGCCGCACCTTCCGCTTTTAAGTCAATCAGGCGGGCAGGTCCAATGAGGGACAGTAAATGGGCTTTGGGATCCTGACCGGCGTGATGGGCCAGTTCGTCAGCGAAACTCTGCACTGCCCAGGCATGGAAAATATTGCATACACTCCGTAACCAGCCGATCCTCACATGATTAACCGCTTCACCTTTTTGCAGCAACATATTATCGATGCTGAACGGGTTATCCATGAATCCCAGACTCAGCTCGCCGTTTGATGGTGTGGTAACCCCGCCGGCGAAGGTGGTGGAAATTGAGGGAAATGCTGTGCAGTGTTGCCAGGCCAGCGTTTTTCCATTTTCATCCTGCGCAGCCTTAAGGTGCTGGGCACTCACACTGTGATAATAGCCATGCTGAATGTCGTCTTCCCGCCGCCAGATCAGCTTTACCGGAGCGCCGGTTTGCTTTGAAAGCAGCGCGGCTTCAGCAGCATAATCCGGCTTTGATTTACGTCCGAAACCGCCACCGAGCAAGGTCACATTGACCGTTACATTGTCAGCCGGGATCCCAAGGGCGCCGGCCACGTTGTTACGGGTAGCCTGAGGTGTTTGCGTACATGCCCATATTTCAGCTTTATCACCCTGTACGTGTGCTGTTGCCGCTGGAGGTTCCATAGGCGCCTGTGCGAGAAGGGGGGCGAAGTAAGTCGATTCAATGGCCTTGTCTGACGATGCCAGTACAGCCGGAGCATCTCCTTTCGACCTGACGGTTTCGCCGCCTTTTTGGGCTGAGGCAATAAGCGCCTGTTTTTCATCTTCAAACTGATAATGGCTATGTTCGTTTTGTGTCCACTGAATGTTCAGCGCTTTTGCGCCCTGCATGGCAGACCAGGTGGACGCGGCTACGACAGCAACGCCACCTAACGGATTAAACATGGCCGGCGCAGCAGCAGCCGGCATGGTGATAACATGTTTTACGCCTTTGACCTGTTTCGCTTTGCTGTCGTCCAGCGATTTTACCGTCGTGAACATGACAGGAGGGCGCACAATGACAGCGGTAAGCATACCTTCACGTTGCACATCCTGACCATATACGGTTTTGCCGGCTACTACATCCGGTAAGTCGACGCTGGCCATGCCTTTGCCGCTGTATTTTAAGGCGGACTTTTCCTTAACAGTGACATCTGCTTCGGCAGGGACAGACAAGGTTGCTGCAACAGGAACCAGACTGGCAAAGCCGGCTTTGCGGCCTGTCGGCTTGTGTACTACGTAATGGTTTTCACAAATGCACTCACTGCTGTCGGTTCCCCAGCCTTTTGCTGCGGCCTGCCTCAGCATCAATGCAGCGGTAGCGCCTGCTGTTCTCAGCCGGTCGTAATTCCGGCGAATACTTCTGGAGCCGTCTGTATTCTGGTCACCGTAAACCGGATCGCCTGTTGCCTGAGTCACCTTGACCTTGGACCAGTCGGCATCCAGTTCGTCAGCAATGATTTGCGCAATGGCTGTGCGGATTTGCTGACCCATCTCCGAGCGGTGGCAGGTGACAGTAATCACACCTTCCTCACTGACAGACACAAACAGGTTCGGCGCAAGACGCTCTGCTGATGTGGCCATTTCTGCACCAAGAGCGTGAGTGGCCGGCAGCAATGTCACGGACAGGGAAAAGCCACCGGCAGCGGCAGACTTTTTCAGAAACGAGCGGCGTGACAGTTTCAAGTCAGACGTAGTCATTTTCCTGCCTCCGCTGCTTTTTTAATGGCTTTTTTAATTCTGGTATACGTACCGCACCGGCAAATATTGCCCGACATGGCCCGTTCAATGTCTGCGTCATCAGGCGAAGGATTAGAGGCAAGCAGGGAAGCTGCCTGCATAATCTGACCACTCTGGCAGTAGCCACATTGGGGAACATGTTCTTCCGCCCAGCTAATTTGTAACGGGTGAGCATTATTTTCATCCAGCCCTTCTATTGTGGTGATTGTTTTACCGTCTGCTGCAGACATGGGTAACTGACAGGAACGCGTAGCCTGACCATCCAGATGTACAGTACATGCGCCGCACAGTGCCATGCCACAGCCGTATTTCGTGCCGGTCATCTTCAGATCATCACGGATGTACCACAGCAGGGGCATGGCCGGGTCGCCGTCATACTCCTGAGTTTTGCCATTAATTGTAATTTTCATGATTTCGCCTTGTTTGTTCATTCCTTGTTCCCTGGTCAGTGCCGGGAGCGAAAAATGTATGCCTGTTAACTGGTTTAAGTGGTGTAAGTGTCAGTATCTACTATGATTAACCATGAATAACGCTTAGATTTATATAACCGCTTTGTGAATTTAATGTTAATCTCTGCGATACAATAGCAATAAAAACGGATGTAATGTCAATGACTCTAGCCGTCGTAAATGAAAATCAGCAAGTTCAGTATAGCCCTCTGGCCATGCTGTACCATTGGGAAAATACCCGGCCCGCCGATACCTTTCTTGTTCAGCCTTCAGATGGTCATTATCAACCTTATTCCTACGCGCAGGTTGCCGGTCTTGCAAGACGGGTTGCCCGCCGGTTAACTGAGTTGTCACTGCCTGCCGGCAGCCGTATTGGTATTTTCGCTAAAAATTGCGCGGAATGGTTTGTCGTTGATCTCGGGATCATGATGGCTGGTCATATTTCGGTACCCATTTTTGCCTCTGCCGGCGGGGATACACTGAATTATGTTATTCGCCATGCAGATATTAAGCTCTTGTTCATCGGCAAACTGGATAAGCCCGACACACAATTACCTGCTGTGCCGGCTGACTTGCATACTGTGGCGATGCCTTATCCCGGGATCCCTGCCAGCGAGCAATGGGATGCCTTTATTGCCTGCGAACCGCTAGCTGGCTCGCCTGATCGAGATCTTGATGATGTAATGACCATTATCTACACCTCCGGCAGCACCGGCGAGCCTAAAGGTGTGGTGCACAGCTTTCGCAGTATCTGCTGGGCTGCGGCTAATTCACTGGATGCGCTGACGTTTTGTGCCACTGACCGGATGATGAGTTATTTGCCGCTGGCGCACATAACCGAACGGGTACTGGTAGAACTGGCCAGTTTCTATGCCGGCGGAAAAATCCACTTTGTCGAATCCCTTGATACCTTCCAGCGGGACGTAAAACATTGTCAGCCCACCTTGTTTATTTCTGTACCGCGTCTGTGGACCAAGTTCAGAGATGGTGTGCTTGGCAAAATGCCGCAGAAAAAATTGTCTTTGCTGTTAGCTATACCTTTCATCAATTCCATGGTGAAAAAGAAGATACAGCAGGGGCTGGGCTTATCAGAAGCACGCTTGTTTGCCAGTGGTTCAGCACCACTGGCTCCCGCAATTATCAGTTGGTTCAGTAAGATTGGTATTCCCATCAGTGAAGGTTGGGGAATGACGGAAAACAGTGCATACGGGTCTGCCTGCGTACCGTTCCGGCAGGATAAAATAGGTAAAATTGGGAAGGCCTATAAAGGTGTGGATATCCGCATCAGCAGTGAAGGCGAAATTCAGGTTAAATCTCCCTGCAATATGGTGGAGTATTACCTGGATCCGGTAAAAACGGCAGAAGTCCTGACCCCTGACGGCTATTTAAAAACCGGTGATAAGGGAGAAATTGACAACGAAGGGTACGTGAAAATTACCGGACGCCTGAAGGATATATTTAAAACAGAAAAAGGAAAATATGTGACGCCGGCGCCTATTGAAGCCCGCATCATGGAGAATGATTTAATTGAGCAGGTGTGTGTCGTCGGTACCGGATTGCCTCAACCGGTGGCCTTACTGGTGTTATCGGAGGAAGCAGCTAAGCAACCCAAACTGACACTGGAAACCCGTTTGCAAAGCACACTGAACGCAGTAAACAGCAATCTGGAAAGCCATCAGAAGCTTGATCATATGCTGGTGATCAATGAGGAGTGGACCATCGACAATGGGTTACTCACCCCCACGCTGAAAGTGAAGCGACATGTGCTGGAGGAGCGGTATAAGTCAGTGATTCTGGCCGGATACCGGGAACCGGTTGTGTGGATTAACTAAATTTTTTGGTTAAATTTAATACAGTTTTCAGTTTCTCTGTTACTATTGAAACTCTCCGGGTCGCCGGGGCCCGGCATGCAAAGGAACGCTTATGAAAATGAATGTATTACCCGCCACATTAGTATTCGCTTCACTGGCCTTATCTGCTTCAGCACACGCTGACGTTGCTGACTACATGAAAGCAGCCGGTGCGTTCTGCGACAAGCTGAAAGTGTGTATATCGCTGGAAATGGAAAAAGAAATGGGCGGCGAAGTTCCCCCTCAAATGCGCGGGATGGTAGAAGGTATGGCCGACCAGATGTGTCAGCAATATGTACCTGAAATGTTCGAAGAGAAATTTGCTGCGCACGAAGACATAGTGGAGAAAAGTACAGAGTGTCTTAATGAGATGCTTGATGTTGACTGCAGTGAGTTTGAAGACTTAAATGAACCCGCTTCATGCAAAGAAGCTGAATCTATGGCAAAGGCCAGGGGTCTGATTGAATAGCCTCTTAGCCCGGATGAAAAAGTAAAAAGCTCACTAAGAAGTGAGCTTTTTACTATGATTTATTCTCAGGCAGGATAGCGTTCTGCCAGTCCTGCGTAAACCTGATCAGCGTAGCCTTCGTGGTTGATATCAAGCGCCGCTAATACTTCCACAAGGTGTTCATTATCTTCCCGGCCTTGCCACTCTTTAATATAGGTTCCGGCTTTATAACCATTGTCCTGACGGAAAAAGTTCAGCACATTCTTACCCACATACTGGCGAAACAACTCATCACTACTCATTTCGCTTTGACCGGCGATATGCATAAACAATGGCACACTGAAACGTTTTGCCGCACAAAGACCGGCCATCAGTTCCAGGTTATCCAGCAGTGATTGCTGCTCCGGGTGATAATCTGTGCCGTCAAACTGCACTTGCACTGAAGTCTGTGCAAGTTGTGCCGCCAGTGCATCAGCGGTTGCCTGCACATCACCCTGATAATCAATAATGCTTGCAGACAGGGCAAAGTGCCAGATATCTACCAGCTCCATCTGTAACTGAGGTAAATCTTTCTGTTGTGCTTTCCACCACTTCCAGCCGTGGTGCTCAATAGCCTCTACCGATTCCACCATCGCGGCACGCAGGTAACCATATCCGGCGGTTAACCACTGAGGGTTCACTTTGGTATTCATTTTATTTTGCAGCGAGAGCATGGTGGCGAGTTGTTGTTGGCTTAACATGTTTTTCTTCATAACGATTGTCAGGATGACAGAATTGTATAGGAACAGCATACGGGAGAAAAGCACTGGCAAGTTGCCTTGTCTTGGTGCGTTTGCACCAAAACAAAAAAACTGCTTTCGCAGTTTTTTGATGGGGTTGAGTCTAAGCTTTTGAATTTTATAGGCTATTTTTTTCTGGCACGCATAGTGCCTTATCTAAAGTGTTATCTGTGCTTTCTCCTGGCGTTAACCTTTTCCGGTGCCAGGCAACGCCGCGAACCGGTTGTCACGAGTGAGCCCGTAACCTTGCCCATACAGATTTTTCGTGTCCTGAGGTCTGTATGGGTTTTTTTTATCCGCATAATTTTACCTCAAGGCCATTTTTTAGCCAACCGTTTATTTGTTGAACTTTAGTCTGTTTTTTGCTGCTGGCTCATTCTCACGTTATCCCGTAACATGGAAAAAAACGCGTGAATTCAGGTGATCATTGCTAGCCCTTTATCCCTCAAACAAGCTCGAACATCTCAGTTTTTTATTGTCAGCGTTGCTTAGCCAACAGAGCCAGTCGGAAGACACGGCCACTCTGTTCACACCGCAAACGATTCTGGTTGAAAGCCCCGGTATGCAACACTGGCTGAACATGTCACTGGCTCAGGACCGTTCCGTGGCGATGAACCTGTCATTCCCTTTGCCGGTCAGGTTCATGTGGGATACCGCACGTAAAATACTCGGGGAAGAACGGGTGCCGAAGCAGTCGCCGTTTCGGCGGGAAGTGCTGGTATGGCGGATAGACGCCATCATTCGCAGCGCTGCATTCTGTGAATTGCCGGAGGCTGAAGCGGTAAACCGTTACTGGCAGCAGTGCAGTAATGAAGAGGAAGCCAGTGTACAGCGCCTTCAATTTGCCACGGCGCTGGCAGACGTATACGAACAATACCTGTTATTCCGGCCTCAGTGGCTGTTCGCCTGGGAAGAAGGGAAGGGCGCAGACACCGGTAACAGCGATGAAGTCTGGCAGGCTGTTATATGGCGCGCGCTGGTAAAAGAGAACCGCGATCATCCGGCCCGGCTTCATGCCGATGCGATGCAAGCACTGGCAGAACGGGGCAGCGAACTGTCCTTACCGGAAAATATCATTGTTTTTGCCATTAACACCATGGCTCCGCAACTGGTGCAATTTCTCGATGCACTGGCTGTGCACACACATATCCATGTGTTTCACCTTAATCCCAGTGTGAATTACTGGGGCGAGGTAAAAAGTAACAAAGAGCAGGCGAAACTGTTACGGGAGTCCGGCTTGGCCCAATGGCAGGAAGCCCGGCAGGACAACCCCCTGTTAGGTAATCTGGGTCAGCAGGGGCGTGATTTGTTTAACCTGCTTACCCCCCTTGAAAGCTATGAAGTCAGCGCATTCGACACCGATCCCGTAGTAGCAGAAGAGCTGGCCGGCCGGCGCCTGCATGCCATGCAGGAGGATATCTTACATGCCTGTGCACCTGAAGCCCGTTCCGGTTTTAACAGCGAAGACAACAGCATTACAGTTGTCAGTGCTCATACGGCGCTGCGGGAAGTTCAGGCATTGCACGATTACCTGCTGACGTTAATGAATACCGCTACAGCTGACAGGGAAACAGTATTAAAACCGTCTGATATTGTAGTGATGTGTCCTGCAATTGAAGAATATGCTCCGTTTGTGGAGGCGGTTTTTCACCGTGTGGGCACGCCGGAAGCGGGCGATACTGACCCCCCCCGTATTCCGTGCTCCATCGCAGACCGTGCGCCCCTTGATGCCGAACCTATGATCGCCGCTTTTGTACGGTTACTCAGTTTGCCTGACAGTCGCTTTGAGGTTAGTCAGATCATTGATTATCTGCGTCTTGAACCGGTTCAGCGAAAGTTCCGGCTTACCTCTGAAGACATCGATATGATGAGCGAATGGTTGCACCAGGCACATGTGCACTGGGGTCGAAATGCAGCGCACAAATCTGCCTTACTTGATAAGGAAGCGGCTGAGACCTTTACCTGGGCCTGGGGATTGCGACGTTTGCTCACCGGCATGACTATGAAGGACTCACCGTCAATAGCCGGCGATATTCTGACTATTCCTGATGTGGAAGGGCAGAGTACAGTATTGCTGGGTAAGCTGCTCCATTTACTTGAAGCGCTTTCATTATTCGCCTCAGAATTGAAAGCGCCGCGAAATGCTGAAGACTGGCATGATTATCTCAATGAAATGAAAGCAGAATGTTTTGAAGCTACACCGGAAGATATGCCCGGCTGGGAAGCAATATCCAAAGCCACTGCTGATCTGGTAACCCATTGTGAGCAGGCCGGTTTCAGTGATGAACTTACACTGAGTCAAATCCGTGCGGTGCTGGTGAAAAAATTCACTACGCCGGATGCGGCTAACCACTTCCTCACTGGTCAGGTAACCTTTTGTTCCATGTTGCCTATGCGCAGCATCCCTTTCAAAGTGGTGTGTATTCTTGGCCTTAATGACGGTGAATTTCCCCGTCAATCAGCGCCGCTCAGCATCGACTTAATGGCAAAGACGCCCCGTAAAACCGGTGACCGTTCAAGACGTCTGGAAGATCGCTACCTGTTTCTGGAAGCATTAATCTCTGCCCGTGAATATTTGTATCTGAGTTATCAGGGACGGCGGGGAAAAGACAATACAGAACGTCAGCCGAGCCTGGTGTTATCAGAATTACTTGCGGTGCTCAGCAGCGGGTATGAATTTAAGCCATCCTGTGTCCGGCAGTTACCTTTACATCCGTTCAGTCCGGCCAACTTTGCCGGTGATATGCCATCGTTTGAAAGCGGCTGGTTCCGTCTGGCCGGCGCGGTAACGACTGTACCTGACGGAAGTCAGGGTGAGTTTGCTGCTACTTCTGCCCCGTTGCCACAGGCTGTTATCAGCACAGACGATATGGCAGGTGTTTTCGACAACCCGCTGCGGGCATTTGCCGGTCAGAGGCTGGGTGTCCGGCTGGAACAGGCTGAACCTTTGCTCGCCGATGAGGAGCCCTTCAGTGAAAACAATCTGCTGCGGTTTAATGCGTTAAGGGCCTTTACGGAGGCGGGTATTCACCAGCAGGATAAGACACTGGTGAGAGAAACGTTACAAAAAAGCGGTGACTTTCCTGATACCCCGCTGACACCTGCACTGATGGAAAGCTGGGAACAGGCAGGCGCACAATTATCTTCAAGCCTGGGTTTGCATATGGCAGAGCAGAACCATGTCAGCGCTGATCTTGGGGAATTACAGTTAGAAGCCGGTGCCTGGCTTGGCAGCGACGGCCTTAAAATGCTGCATTACGGTTCGCAGAACGCTAAAAGGATGATGGCTCAGTACCTGACGTTGTTGTGTTTTAACGCAAACGGGAATGATATGCCCCTGCAGGTTTTTTATCTGAAATGGGCAAAGGGACAGGCAGAGCTCAGGCAGGCGACATGGCACCCTGTCATGATGGAAGAAGCTCAGCAACGTCTTGAAGAAATTGGTGTATTGTACAGGCAGATATTAAGCGAACCGGTGCCTTGTTTTGCCGGGCTGGCAGTAGAACTGACGAAAAAATATACCGGTGGCCGGAAAAAAGAAAAGCCACAAATCCCGCTATCACAATGGTTGTCGTCGCCTGAGGGCTTAAAAACCTGGGAGAACGCACTGGACAGCGGTTTTATGCAGGCGAGCATCAACGACGACCCGTATGTGCGCTGGTTCTTCCCGCAAGGCTTGTTACCGGATCAATTTCCCTGTGAAGCCGCAGAGCGGTTTTTCGTGCCGCTGTTGTTAAATCAGAAAGATGGAAAAGTCTCGTGAGTGAATCTTCCGTGCAATCTTCCCCCCTTGATGTTATTGCCATGCCCCTTCGCGGCCGGCACTTAATTGAAGCCAGTGCCGGAACCGGTAAAACCTTCAATATCACCCGTATTTATCTCCGGCTGTTGCTGGAAAAAAACTTTACCGTGCAACAGATCCTGGTCATGACGTTTACCAAAGCGGCCACAGAAGAAATTAAAGGACGGATAGCTGAAACTCTTCGTGAAGCTGTTGATTTGTGGCGGCATGCGGCTTCTCAATCATCGTTACCGGACAGCGCCGATCCGGTATTTCACGCGCTGTATGCTGTTGCGCCGGGTGAGCCGGGGCTGGCAAAGCTGGAAGCGGCATTGCTGGATCTGGATGAAGCTGCGGTATTTACCATTCATGGCTTTTGTAATCACGTGTTGTCCCAACTGGCGTTTGCCAGCGGCTCGCCCATGTCTCTGACGCTTGAAACGGATACACAGGCGCTCTGGGAAGAAGCGGCAGCAGACTGGATACGGATTATGGCATTGCAACCGCAGCAATATGCGCTGCTCGCAGAAGCGGGCTGGCATGTGCCCGGGCAGTTTATCGCTGAGTTTAATCAGGCTATTAAGAGTGAGCTGGAACCGGAATACTGCGATGATGAAGCTGTTCTGCGCCAGTACGAAAAAGGACTGTCCAACCTGAAAGTACGCTTTCAGCACACGTTTCATGATTTATACAGCGAATTGAAAATCCATGAAGCACTCATCAGCGAGAAACTGATTTTAAGTAGAAAAGACAGTGAGCGGGATGAGCGGTCAGCAGAGTGGGAAGTGTTGCTGAACTGGCTGGAAGCAAAGCGGATTAGTGCTCCGGATAAAGCGGCGAAAGAATTTGTCAAAGGCACCAGGTATGCCAGACAGAAAGAGGTGAAGGCGGTCCTGGAGCCGGTTAAAGATTTCATCAATACCCTGGAAAAAGAGCTGGCGCAGCTGGACGCGGCAAAACAAAAAAATGAACAGCAACAACCGCTGTATAAACTGGTCTGTGAAGGCTTTGTATGGATACGGCAGCATGTAGCTACTGCAAAACGCAGGTTGGGCATTGTCGATTTTGACGACCTGATCCGTCTGCTGGCGCAGAAGGTGAGGGGTGGCGATGACACGCTGAAAAAAGCGCTGCGGGCGTTATATCCGGTGGCACTGATTGATGAATTTCAGGATACCGACGACAGCCAGTACAGTATTTTATCTGCGGTTTATCCTTCCGGCAGTGATAATTTGACCCTGATGATGATTGGCGATCCTAAGCAGGCGATTTACGGGTTCAGAGGCGGGGATATTTTCACTTATCTGGAAGCTGGCCGTCAGGCGGATTACCGGTGGGTGATGGATACAAACTGGCGCTCTGTTGCGCCCATGGTTGATGCGTATAACCGTCTCTTTTACGGTGCGCCTGTCGAAGCGCAAGCCCGTGATGTCTTTGGTTACGGTATCCGGTACGAGCCGGTAAAATCGACTGAGCATGCCAAAGCCGCGAAACATCCCCTGAGCGATCCTGCTGAGCGTGCCGCACTGAATTATGTGGTACTGGAAGCTGAAGAAGACACGCCGGCCAATGCCAATACGTTGTCCCTGCAATTGGCTAACTGGATGAGTCACGAGATTCAACGCTTGCTGTCTGAGGCAATGTTGGGAGATACAGCTTTACAGCCTGCTGATATCGCCATTCTCGTCCGCTCCGGGCCGGAAGCCGATCTGGTCAAAAAGGCATTGCGGCAGGTCGGGCTGGGTTCGGTTTATCTCAGTACCAGTACCTCTTTGTTCGCATCGGCAGAAGCTGCAGATTTATACCGTGTACTCGACGGCATATGGCACAGTGAGCAAATACGGCGTCTTTCTGCTGCCCTTGCCAGTCCGCTGATGGGGTATCCCCACGAAGAGCTCGTTGCCATGCTTCATGATGAAGACGATGACCTGTGGGAAGACTGCATGGCGGAAGTGGGCACACTTCGCCAGATATGGCTGAAACAGGGTTGTATGGCCGTGGTACTGAATTTGCTGCGGCGCAAATTCCGGGTCACCGGCCGGGATACTGAACGGCAACTGACCAACTATATGCATCTCGCGGAAGTGCTGGAACAACAGGTGGCGGCCACATTGCAGCCGGAGCAGCTACTGCAATGGTTGCACCGTCAGGTTCATGATCCTCAGTATGGTGAGGAACAAATCCAGCGTCTCGAAAGTGATGCGCGGCTGATTCAAATTATTACCCAGCACGGTTCTAAAGGGCTGGAATATCCGGTGGTTTTTGTGCCTTTTGCCAGCCGCTACCGTGACCCGGTAAAGCAGGGCACCCGGGATCTGACAATTTATAAATACTACAACAGCGAAACCGGAAAACAGACCCTGCAACTCGGGGCTACTGAGGAAGTGGCGGCACAGGTCCGTGATGAAGGTGAAGCGGAAGCCATGCGCTTACTGTATGTGGCCATTACCCGTGCGGCACACCGGTGCTACTTAGGGGTAGCCCCCTATAAAAACAATGAACGCTCAGCGCTGGGTAAAGCCGCTGATGTGAAAGCCGGAGAAAGCTGGTACTTACCGGTAAACAAAGTGGAGCAGGAGAACGGCGGGCATACCCGCTATTTGCAGGCCGCTGATTTACCTGCAGAGCCTCATTCTGATCACACTGCTTTCGCACAAGCCAGTGAAGTACCACTGGGAATCAGCCAGTTCAGAGGCTCCGTTGAAGATGCATGGCGCTTATATTCTTTTACCGCGCTGACCAGACAGCAGATTGCGGTTAAACAGACGGCCCGTGACGAAGAAACCGACCTTGCAGTGCCGGGAAACGAGCCTGTTGCAGGCGAATTACCCATCCGTTTTACCCTTGAAAAAGGGGCAACGGCCGGGAACTTGCTGCACGATTTGCTGGAAGTAACCGATTTTACTGCGCCAGACTGGCAGTCTCATCGCAGTATGGCCAATCGCTTAAGCCTGAGTGATGATGATTTTAGCGCGCTCAGCTGCTGGATGGACGAAGTACTCGCCACGCCGCTCTGCGCTCCGGGACTGCGCGTTCCCCTCAACAGCCTGTCGCTGCCTGTTACATTGCGGGAGGCAGAATTTTATTTTCCGGTAGAGAAAGCTAACTGGTGGTCGGTCAGCCGTATTCTTACTGTGCACCGCAGCGCAGTAAACGGTGATAACGCGCTGGCAGTACCCAAGCTATCCCGTCCCATGCTGGAAGGTATGATGCACGGTTTCATCGATTTGATTTTTGAGCATGACGGCCGTTTTTATGTGGCGGATTATAAGTCCACCCATCTGGGCGATGCGTTCACCGGTTATTCTTTCAATGCGCTGGCGCACAATAACCAGCACCATTTGTACGACCTGCAATATTTATTGTATGCATTGGCATTGCACCGGTTTCTGACGGTCAGTAAACCGGATTATGACATTCACCGCCACCTTGGCGGGGTGTTTTATCTTTATGTACGCGGCATGCATCCTGACAACAAGGGTAGTGAAGGCGTGTTCTATACGCCCCTTGCGGCTGAACTCATTCTCGCACTGGATGCGGCCTTCAAAGGTGAAAACCGGGAGGTCGCGTTATGACAATACCTGCAATGAAAACCTACGCTGGTATCGAATCCATCGATTATTATTTTGCCCGCCATTATGCGCAGGCAGTGGATGCCACAATCCGCACTGAGGCGTTTCATTTGCTGGTGGCATTGTCATGGCACTTGCGTCAGGGACATACCTGTCTGCCTCTGGCAGAAATTGCCGGAAAGCAATTGTTTGATGATAAGGAACAGAAATGTGACGGGGTAACGTTTGCGGAACTGACACCCCTTATCAGGCTGGCAAGAACTTTGGCTGAAACCTTTGAAGATCCTCAACAGCTGGTTTACCACAGAGGCAAGCTCTATACCTCCCGCTACCACGACTTTGAACAGGTTGTCTCAAAAGGTGTCGTGCAGCGACTCCACGCCAGACAATTTACTGATGAAGACTATACGCGGTTGCAAAAGCTCTGGCGGCATCTGTTTCCGGTTACGCCGGTTCTGGAACAGGACTGGCAGCAGATCGCGGTTGCCTGTGCACTGACACGGGAATTTGCAGTAATTAACGGTGGCCCCGGGACAGGAAAAACTTATACCGTAGCCCGTTTACTGCTGGCATTGCAGGCATCGTCGGAAAAAGCTCTGAACATTAAACTGGCGGCGCCTACCGGAAAAGCGGCTCAACGTTTAACAGAGTCAGTGAGTGACAGCCTCAATGGCATTACCGGCGCAGATATTGAGTCACTTAAAGCGCGTATAGTCACACAGGCCAGCACCTTGCACCGGTTACTGGGGATCCGGCCAAACCGGGTCAGACCGCGGCATCATTCCGATAATCCGGTGCAGTGTGACGTACTCATTATCGATGAGGCTTCAATGGTGGATCTTGCCCTGATGGCGCGGGTTTTCCGTGCCTTACCGGATGACGCCAGGGTCTATCTGGTGGGCGATGCCAATCAGTTACCTTCCGTTGAGTCAGGCAATGTGCTTGAAGCGCTGGCTGGCAATGATGACGACCGTCATCTTACTGTGCCTGCTGAGCTTGCCGCACACGTACATAAATTGTGTCCGCATTTACCCGGTCTTGCCACCGACGATGAACAGCTTACTACCGTGTTTTCTCTGAAAGTCAGTCAGCGTTACAGCGGTAAACTGGCAGAAATTGCAGTGGCGGTCAGAACCGGTAACAGCGATGACATGCTGGCACGGCTGACCCGGGTCAGTGAGCCGGTAACCGGTTTGTTGAGCCTGGAAGATGTTGTGCTCATGCCGCCACCTGAAAACACGGATTTCACCAAACTGGTAAAAGACAGCTTCGCACCATTGCAGCAGGCAACATCACCGGCTTCTGCACTGGCTGCTATGGGGCAATGCCGGTGGCTGACGCCGGTGCGCAACGGCAAAGAAAGTGTCAGCGAACTGAATGCGTCTATAGAGCGCATTTTGCAGCCCGGCAAGCTGAATGGCCGGGACATCCACTACACAGGAAGGCCGGTGATGGTCATGGAAAATGACTATACACAGCGATTGTTTAATGGTGATACGGGCGTGATCTGGCCGGATGACAATAAACAACTGAAAGCATGGTTTACTGACGACCAGGGTGCGTTAAAGGCGGTGAGTTTATCCCGGTTACCTGCAGTAGAAACGGTGTACGCCATGACCATACACAAATCACAGGGCTCGGAGTTTCAGCGCGTGGTAATGTGGTTGCCGGAAGCAAGCGGTAAAGCAGCCAGCTTGTTTACCCGCGAATTGTTATATACCGGACTGACCCGGGCGAAAAAAGGGTGTGTGATGATAGGTCACACTCAGCGGATCAAAGAGATTATCGCTCAGCGGGCTACCCGTTTCTCCGGCTTACAGGCATGCATTGAAGAAAACTGGCATCACAGCTGAACATCAAACCTGAAAATAAAACAGGCAATCTGATTTGGCCGTTTCTGCCAGCCGGTTTACTACAATCAGCATCATGGGCATGGTCACTGTGAGACAATGGTCGTCAGCGCAGAACCAGGTGCTGACTGCTTCTCTGGGGCTTCTTCCGGCGATGCGGAAATGGCTGAGTTTATGATGGTCCACCCATCCGAGTACATCGCCGGGATTGACCTGTGTAAAACTCAGACCGGATATGTCCTGCCGCAACGTGCAATTGACGCCGAACACCGGTTTATCTGAATACGTCAGCGCCGCACTTCTTCTCAGTTCAAGTCTTCGAGGCTGTTTAAGTACGTTAACCAGCTGACGGGGATGGATTGATTCGGTATGCCAGAAATGCATCAGGCCTTTGTATAACTGACTACGCTGAAGACCGGTATATTCAGCCGGTGCATAGACAGAAATGAGGGGATAATCTGCAGATAAATCCGTAATCGCACCGGTCTTGAGGGGAGACCAGAGCAGATTGCCGGAGAAAAAAGACGTCAGAGCACAGGTATCTCTGTTTTCTGTCGCCGAAATGGCAAAGGTTTCTGTGAGCACGCAGGAGTCGTGGATATCGACCAGCGCACCGGGTTGCCATTTTTCAATCTGGTTGAGCAGTGTATTAGCGGGATGTCCGGGCTGGCAGATGAAAGGGTCGCGAAAGCAGCGGTTGAGATCCCGCTGACCCGGTAAATACGGATGACTGAATTGAGGAATCAGTTTCGCTGCTTCTACCGAGATAATCACAATTTTCATGTCCGTGGCAGGTTCGCCGCCATGGATCATGGTAGCCAGTAATGTTCGTAAACTGTTGCTGTTGTCTCCGTGCAGCAGGCTGGTAATTACTCTGCAGGGTGTTTCTTTCCCCTTTTTTTCCTTCCCTTTGATGTGCAGTACTGACGGGCCGGGCAATTGAGTTATGAAATCTGTTGCAGAGGCGGGGAGCAGTGCGGTATCCACATCATAAAAGTGATAGAAGCCGTCCTGATCAGTATCGGTTTTCCGGAATGCCGCCGTCATAATTATTCCTGTATCGCCATGAGATCCGTTATTCACAGAAAGCATAGTTGCCCGTGGTTTTTATGCGTTGACGCAGATCAAGAGGAAGGATTTCTGCAGAAATGGCCACCGTCCGGAAGAAATTCCACCCGACATTCATGGTAAAGGTGGGAGAGTTTAATCGCAAAACCAGCGTTATTCAGCGTGTGATCTTGCACCTTGTGAAACAATCAGGGTAGGGTAGGAAACGGAACTTCCCGTTCACTAAAACATAATAAATATAAATCCGCGCAGGCTTTTCTGCCTGTCGCAGACGTTCAGACACGACACTTGTTGAACTTATAATTTGGAGAACTCACTTTGCGCAAATCCCTCTCGATGTTGCTGCTGCTTGTCAGCAGTAATCTGTGGGCTGCACTGCCGTCGGTATCTGACTTTACGAAGGATATGACCCGCAGTGATGGCTACCTGCCATTCTATTACGATGCCGGCTCAGACAAAATTTATCTGCTGGTTAATAAACCTGATACCCAAATGCTGTTGCAGACCAGTCTGCCCCAGGGGGTAGGTTCTAATGATATTGGTCTGGATCGTGGTCAGCTTGGCCTGGCTCACCTGATTGTGTTTGAACGTCACGGTAACAAAGTGCTTATGAAAGAGCTGAACACCCGTTACCGTTCAGTCTCAGATAATGCTGCCGAACTGGCCAGTATTGATGAAGCCTTTGCAGACTCCGTGCTGGCGGGTTTTACCGCAGTCGCTGAGAACGGTGACAACGTCCTGATTGATTATACGTCGTATCTGCTCAGTGACGTGCACGGTATATCAAACCGTCTTACCCGTGCGAAGCAGGGCAGTTATAAACCTGACCCGTCACGCAGTGCTGTTTTTCTTCCACGCAGCAAAGGTTTTCCAAAAAATACGGAGCTGGAGTCTATTGTTACTTTTGCAGGTACTAATCCCGGTGAGTATGTAAAACAGGTTACCCCCAGTGCGGAAAGTATCACTGTGCATTTGCATCACTCGTTTGTAGAGTTACCTGGACCGGGTTATACGCCGCGGGCATATCATCCTTTTGCAGGGTACGGTAAGCAATATTATTTCGACTACGCCACGGATATTACTGAACCTACTGAAGTAAAATACATAGCCCGTCACCGTCTGCAAAAGAAAGACATTGATGCAAAGATGAGTGAGCCGGTAGAACCTATTATTTATTACCTTGATCCCGGCATTCCGGAACCGGTAATGAGTGCGCTTAAAGAAGGTGCTAGCTGGTGGAATCAGGCTTATGAAGCTATCGGCTATAAAGATGCTTTCCAGGTAAAAGTATTGCCTGAAGGTGCCGATCCTATGGACATCCGTTACAACATGATTAACTGGGTTCATCGTGCAACCCGTGGCTGGTCATACGGTTATTCAGTGAAAGACCCCCGTACCGGTGAAATCATTAAAGGCAATGTGACGCTTGGTTCGTTGCGGGTCCGTCAGGATTTTCTGATTGCTCTGGGTATGACCAGCCCGTTTGACGGTGAGCAGACAACAGATGCCCAGAAAGAGATGGCGCTGGCCCGTATCCGTCAGTTGTCAGCTCACGAAGTGGGACACACACTGGGCCTGTCGCATAATTTTGCTGCCAGTGAAGACGGCCGGGAGTCTGTGATGGATTATCCTCATCCCCTTATCAGCGTTAAGAACGACAAAATCGTGCTGGATGACGCGTATGATACCGGTATGGGCAAGTGGGACTTCCACACGATTGCTTACGGCTACCAGGACTATGCTTCTGAGGAAGCTGAAGCTGCCGGACTGGCTGCATTAATTGAATCGGACCGTGAAAAGGGTCTCGAATTTAAAACCGACTGGGACACCCGTTCTGCTTATCACCCTTCAAGTAATGGTCATATGTGGGACAACGGCAATGATCCGCTGGATGCCTTTGATGAAATAGCCGGTATTCGTAGTCTGGCGCTGAAAAACTTTGGAATGAATTCTATTCCTGATAATGCCAGTTTGTCGTCTCTTGAAGACGTACTTGTGCCGGTTTATCTGTCTCACCGTTATCAGCTGGAAGCTGTTTCCAAGCAGATTGGCGGCCTGAATTATGAATATGAGCGCAAAGGTGATTACAGCAAACCAAAAGGTGTGAGTTTTGTTGCTGCAGAGCGTCAGAAGCGGGCACTGAAACAATTGCTTGAAGCGACGTCACCGGCTTTCCTGCGCTTACCGGATGAAGTGCTTGCCCTTATCCCGCCAACGGCATTCGGCGATGATATTACCCGTGAGCAATTCAAAAGCCGTATGGGACTGGCATTCGACCCTGTCAGTGCCGCAGAAGCCGCAGCTAACTTCAGTTACAGCCTGTTACTGCATCCTGAACGCCTGAACCGTGTCTCCTGGCAGGCCAGCCAGTCGAAAGGGATCCCTGACGTGGCAGAAATTGCCGGCCGTATTTTTGCTATGCACTGGTATGACAAAAAGCAGGCTGATTATGGTCTGAATGCCAGATTACGCATGGTGGCGCTGAACGCTGTCATTAAAGCGGCAACGGCAGATGAGCTGGCGCCGGAAGCGAAACTGGCGCTGAATGATGCGCTTATGGAGCTTGACGAGTGGCTGGATGATAAAAGTAAATTGCCGGGCTCTGAGCTGTTACATAAACAACTCGGCGTATACTTTGAAACAGGCAGCTGGCCGGGGGCATTCGAACCTAAACCTCTGCCACCCGGTTCACCCATTTAAGCAGTGTCAGCAGGCAGTTTGTCTGCTAAATAACCGGTGTAATACGGAATAAAAAAACGGCGCATCATGCGCCGTTTTTATTTGTGTTCTTTTTCTGCTCAGGCCGTAGTCAGGTAGGTATAGTTTGTAAATACCTTAAATAACTGGGTGCCGCTGAGCACCGATGCGGACGGAAAATGAAGCATAGGAATTAAATCGCAGGGGGCTTCCAGGGTAAAACAGCCGGCCTCTGTATCGAGTTCATCAATGTTGAGGACCCTCGCCATCGTGTCGCCCCGTGTGACTTTCTGACCGGGTTTAACGCAGTACTCCACCATACCGCCCCACTGGGTGAATAATGTTTTGTAGTCTTTGAGCGCCACGCCGATCCGGTCCATCCCGGCAGGCTCCAGCGTGGATGCCGGTAACACGTCTTTTTGTGTCAGGTAAGTCAGAATACTCAGCGCATCCACTTTTCCTTCAGAGAACTGAATCACTTCCTGACTACCCATTTCAAGAGTGAACCCTTCCACACCGAATGCGAAAGGCCGGCCGAACCTTGTTGTCAGTGCATCCTGCAGTGTCCACCAGGGACAGAACGTGGCTTCATCCAGTGCACCGGCAAATTTGTTAGGAATAAAAATACAGTGAGGAAAGTTAAACTGGTTGGCCGCGTCTCTGGCATATTCAGGAATATAAATGTGTCTTGTGGATACCGGTCCGTTGTGTAAGTCCAGCACATAATCAGCATTCACAGCCAGTTGCTGTAACTTCAGATTAAGTTGTTGAGCCAGCCCGAGTCCCCAGGGCGAAGCCAGCTTTTCGGCAATACATTCTGCCCAGTAATGACGGAAGTCGTTGCGGATAGTGGCTATATCGTCATTGTCCTGCACCGTTTCTGCAAACGCCAGGACCTTTTCTTCATCATAAAAATAGCCGCGGTTCCAGTTTGTGCCGTTGACCGGGTCAAAGCGCCCCAGGGTGTATTCACCGGCTTTGATGTTGGTGCCAATGGGATTACAGTTCGGGACGAGGATGACTTCACCGGCAATCTGTTGATCTTTCAGCGCCTGAATTAACTGGTATATCACCACGTTGCCCTGAACTTCAGCGCCATGGATAGAGCTCTGGATATAGACTACAGGACCGGGTTTTTCTCCCGTGAAACGGTAAACAGGCACATTCATGCTGCGGCCTGAAGCATTCTGGGCAACCACCATGTGGTTTTTCGTCATTATTGTCATAACATCTCTTTTATTTTGGCTGACAAATGTCGCAGTCTGGCAGCGGTGGTACAGTAAATTTTTGCCATTGAAAAGTGAGGCCGTCAAAAAGGTGAAGTTCACCGGCGGGTAATGTACCAAAACCGGTCAGTACCTGCATGGCAAGTTGCGCCTGGCAGGCACCGGTGATACTGACTACCGGAGAAAGGATACCTGCTTCGTTACAACTCAGTTCTGTCATACTGAAGCGTTTTTCCACACATTGATAGCAGGCTTTATCGCTGCCGGGTATGCTGACAAAAAGCTGACCTTCAAAACGGATGGCAGCACCGCTGACAAGGGGTTTACCAAGGCGGTAACTGATTGCATTGATTTGCTTTCTGCTGGCAAGATTGTCTGTGCAGTCAATAACTATGTCATGGCTTTCTACCAGACAGCTCAGCACGTTGTCATCCGGCCTTTCGGAAACACAATGAATGACACACTCCGGCACGAGTGCAAGTAAACGTTGCCGGGCCGCTTCTGTTTTCAATTTACCGCAATCTTCTGGCGTAAACAGAATTTGTCGGGGAAGATTGTGTGCTTCCACTCTGTCATCGTCGGCCAGTGTGATTGTTCCCGCGCCGCCAGTGCACATGAGTTGGGCAACCGTATTACCCAGGCCTCCGGCGCCAAGGATTAATACTTTGCTGTTGAGCAGTTTTTCCTGACCTTCCAGGTCAAACTGTGGCAGCACGATGTGCCGGTTGTATCGCATAGCTTGAGTATGCGTTAAAGTATCTGGCATAGTAGTAAAAAATCTCTTTTCAGCGACGGTGCGGTACTAAGCGTACACGTGTATTTACCGCCGTATTTTATCAGGAAAACCCATGTCTTCAGCAGTATCTCTTAATATCGCCGTTCTTACTATCTCTGACACCCGGACAACAGACACAGACACGTCCGGTGCTTACCTCATTGAAGCAGTAGAAACAGCAGGCCATAAGCTGGCTGCGCGGGATCTGGTAAAAGATGATATTTATGCCCAGCGTGCGATTGTTTCTGCATGGATTGCCGACCCTGCTATCCATGCGATTCTGGTGACAGGTGGTACCGGCTTTACCCACAGAGATTCAACGCCTGAAGCGTTGTCGGTTTTATTTGATAAAACCGTTGACGGTTTTGGCGAGCTGTTCCGTCATCTGAGTTATCAGGAAATCGGCACCTCTACCATTCAGTCCCGTGCTATTGCCGGGTTTGCCAACCGGACTGCTATTTTCTGTTTGCCGGGCAGCACCGGTGCCTGCCGCACCGCCTGGGAAGGTATTGTACGCAGTCAGCTGGATTCTGAATACCGTCCGTGTAACTTTGTAAAACACCTTACCGGTGAACTGTAATGAGCGGGTTCAGTCATTTAAATGCCAGTGGCGAAGCCAATATGGTCGACGTGTCCGGCAAGCAGGAAACTCAGCGTGAAGCGCTGGCAGAAGGCTACCTGTATGTGTCTGATGCCGTTATGACAGCCATTTCAGAGCAAACAGTGATGAAAGGCGATGTGTATGCCGTAGCCAGAGTAGCGGGTATACAGGGCGCGAAACGTTGCGCTGATTTAATTCCGTTATGCCACCCGTTACCGCTGACCAAAGTGGACATCGGCTTTACCGCTGAGCCTGAACAAAACCGCATTCACACGACCTGCTTTTGCAAAGTCAGCGGCAAAACCGGCGTGGAAATGGAAGCACTTACCGGTGTGAATATCGCCTTACTGACATTGTTCGACATGTGCAAAGCGCTGGATCCGGCCATGCGCATAGAAGGCGTCAGAGTGTTACAAAAGCGGGGCGGTAAAACCGGTGACTGGGAGGCAGAGCAAAAGACATGATTACCATAAAAACCTTTGCGCAGATCCGTGAAATCAGTGGCGACAGTGACCTATCTCTTCCCCTGCCGGAAAACTGCACTACCGTTGCCGGTCTGAAAGCGCATCTTGCAACCCGGTCATCCGCCTGGGAGCAGGCCTTGTCTGCCGGGGTGCTCTGCGCGGTTAATCAGTCGCTGGGTGATGAAACCAGTGCGATTAACGATGGTGACGAGGTGGCGTTTTTCCCGCCGGTGACAGGAGGCTGAATGTTTGCTGAAGTAACCACAGCCTTACTGGATGAAGCGGCTTATGTTGAAAAGCTCCGTCAATCATCGCACAATGCTGGTGCAATAGTAACGTTCACCGGTCTGGTCCGTGACTATAACGCTGACGGTGCAATTGAAGGTATCAGTCTGGAGCAGTACCCGGGGATGACCGCGAGTGCCATGCAACAGTTGTTGCAGCAGGCCTCATCCAGGTTTGCATTGCTCAGTGCCGGTATTGTACACCGCGTCGGTTACATCGGAAATTACGAGCCGGTGGTGTGGGTAGGCTGCAGCGCCAGCCACCGTAAGACCGCCTTCGACGGCGCAGAATTCGTTATGGATATGCTGAAAAAGTCGGTGCCGCTTTGGAAGAAAGAACATGCTGACGGAAGAACAGCATGGGTTGCCGCAAAGGCATCAGATGAAGAAGCCGCCATGAAGTGGCTCAGGAATGAAGGTTTATCAGACAATTTATGAAGAACAGGATGTGTCGGGCGTATAAAGTCTGTCTGTGTGTCATGCTACTTCTGGCAGGTAAAGGATTTGCCGCAGAGCAGGTAGTAAATATTGCCGTTGCCGCCAATTTTGCCGGGCCGGTTAAACATTTCGCCAGTGCCTTTGAAGAAAAAACCGGTATCCGTCCGGTTATAACCGTCGGTTCAAGTGGCACTTTATTTGCGCAAATCGGCCACGGTGCCCCCTTTGACGTATTTCTTTCTGCTGATGCAGCCAGACCAGAAGCGCTGGTGGCCGAAGGCAAAGCAGATAAGCAAAATCTGCGCAGTTACGCCAGAGGGCGTCTGGCACTGGTAACCAGACAGTCAGCGCCGTCAGGGCTGGAAGAATTTCTGACAAGACAGTTCAACAAACCTGTTGCCATTGCCAATCCCAAACTCGCGCCTTATGGTCTGGCGGCTGAACAGGTGTTTTCCACGCTGCCTGAAAATACCGCACTTCCTTTTAAACTGGTACGTGGGAAAAGTATTTTACAAGCGTGGCAGTACTTTACTGCAGGTAATGTGGACGATGCGTTTGTGGCATGGTCACTGGTGAAAAATTCGAAAGCAAATTACTGGTTAATCCCTGCCTCCATGCACGATCCCATCGTACAAAAAATGGTGATTGTTAAACATAACCAGCACCCTTATGCCGCACGGCGGTTTATGCAATACATGATGTCACCGGCGGTGCAGAACGCGCTGGCAGACTGGGGATATCAGCCGCTAAAAGCGCGGCAAAAGAAAAACAAGGATAAAGCCGGTGAACGGTGACATGGATGCTATCTGGCTCACTCTGGAACTGGCACTGATCACCAGTCTGGTGCTGATGCTGATTGCCACGCCGTTGGCATGGAAGTTATCCCGCTGGCAGCATAAAGCAAAGAATCTGGTTCTTGCTGTGGTGGCGCTGCCACTGGTGTTGCCGCCCACTGTGCTGGGTTTTTATCTGCTGGTGGTGTTTTCCCCGGATGCACTTGCAGGGCAATTATGGCAGGCCGTAACCGGTCAGCAGCTGGCCTTTTCTTTTTCCGGACTGGTGCTGGGGTCGGTGATTTATTCACTGCCCTTTGCCGTACAGCCTCTTTATGCCAGTTTTATTCAGCTGGACAGTCGTTATATCGATGTAGCCCGCACCATGGGAATGTCCAAATGGTCACGTTTCCGTCGCATCATTATGCCTATCTGTAAACCCGCCTTTATCGTTGCACTTGGATTAAGTTTCGCCCACACCATCGGTGAATTTGGTGTGGTGCTGATGATAGGCGGCAATATTCCGGGTGAAACTCAGGTACTGTCTATTGCGTTGTTTGAGCATGTGGAGGCACTTGAATACGGTCAGGCTCATGCGCTTGCTCTTGGCTTGCTGGTCTTTTCCTTCCTGCTGATGGCGCTGCTTTACCGCTATAACCGAAACGGAGTGTCGTCATGGAAGTCGTAGTGCAGGCAGCATGGGAAAATCTGCAACTCAATGCCAGTATTCAGTTACCGGCAACGGCACAATTTATTGGCCTGAGCGGACCATCCGGCGCCGGTAAATCAACATTACTGCGTTGCCTGGCCGGACTTACCGGTTCTGCAAAAGTCACCGGGCAGTGGGAAAATAGTCGCATTGCCAGGGTCCGCACAGGGCTCGTGTTTCAGGACAGTCTGTTATTCCCCCATTTATCAGTGGGGCAGAATTTACTGCTGGCGGCAGATTTTGCAAAACAGCAGACCTATCACTTTGACGAGGTGGTTCTGGGGTGTAAATGTAATCACCTGATGACACGTATGCCCGATACACTCTCGGGAGGCGAAGCGCAGCGGGTAGCCATTGCCAGAGCCATTTTAAATTCACCGCAAATCCTGTTACTGGATGAACCGGTGAGCGCGCTGGATAATACGTTAAAACACGATGTGCTTAAGTATTTAACAAAGCTGGCCCGCAGCGGTCTGAAAATGCTGATGGTGTCCCACGACCTCCGTGAACTGGCTTTGTACAGTGAATACATGGCATGGATGGAGCAGGGCAGTATTGTCCATCAGGGCGCATCAAATGATGTGCTGGCACAGTTAACTCCGTCTATGCCAAATTTCGAACAGCAGTTCAGTGTGCTTAAAGGCGCACTAAAAGCACATCTGCCTGAGCAAGCTTGTTATGCCATAGAATGCGAAGGGCATACGCTCTATGCACGCCATCCTGTGGTCAGTAAGGAACAGGCCATGCTGACCATCGACGCCAGGGATGTCAGTATCGACCGGCAGGAAGCCAATGCCTCTTCCATTGTCAACGCCTTGCCCTGTGTCATTGAGTCCGTGTCTGAAAGCCGGGCCGGGCAGGTGATGATAAATCTGATGTGTGGCCGCAGCAGATTGTTTGCGCTGATCAGCCAGTTGTCCCAGGAACGGTTACAGTTCCGTGAAGGAGAAACTGTTACCGCCAGGTTTAAACTCAGATAACTCTGGAATACCGGTGCTGAATTGCGGCGCTGCCTTTAAGGTAAGCGTCGAAGGTCATACAGATGATGCGGATAAACAGTCTTGCTGACGGAAATACCTCGATACCCGTTCCGGTTACCTGTAATAAACCATCTTCTTCAAATTCTCTCAGTGCCGCAAGTTCCGGCTTAAAATGATGGCGGAACTGAATACCGAAAAGCGCCTCTGTTGCAGAAAAATCCACGGAAAGATTGCACATTAATTGTTGGATAACGTAGCGTCTGAGCAGATCTGAGGGCGACAGAAACACCCCTTTTTCTGCAATTTCTTCATTGCTATCAAGTTTGCCGTAATAGTCATTCAGGGTTTTCGGGTTTTGCAGATAAGCATTGCCTGCGGCACTGATAGAGGAAACACCCAGCCCCAGTAAATCCAGGTCCCCCCGAGTGGTGTAGCCCTGAAAATTCCGGTGCAATTTTTTATTACGTTGCGCTTCAGCCAGTTCGTCAGATGGCAGGGCGAAATGGTCCATGCCAATCATTTCATAACCTGCCTGTGTAAGGCTGGTGATGGCTTGTTTCATGAGCCCTGTTTTTACCTGGGCAGAGGGCAGCCACTCATCTTTTATTTTGCGCTGGGCAGCAAACCGCTCAGGCAGATGGGCGTAGCTGAACATGGAAATCCGCTCCGGCGTCATCGCCTTTACCGCTGCCAGTGTAGAAGCAAAGGTATCTGCTGTCTGGTGAGGCAGGCCGTAAATCAGATCCAGATTAACAGATTTAAATCCGGCGGAACGGGCGCAATCTACCAGCGTGGCGATATGGGATGTGCTCTGAACCCGGTTTATCGCTTCCTGCACACGGTAATCCGTATCCTGTACACCAATACTCAGGCGGTTATAGCCTAAAGAGGACAGGTGTCGCAAATAAGCAGGCGTGGTACGGCGGGGATCGATTTCAATACTCATTTCTGCATCGCTGACCACATCAAAAGCCGATGTAAGCATGCCTGCCAGGCGTGTTTGTTGCTGCTCTGTGAGGAACCCCGGCGTGCCGCCTCCTAAGTGTATTTGCTCCGCTTTACGGTGCCGGAAAGCAGGCGCGCGCCGTTGAATTTCTTTTTCCAGATAATCCAGATAACGATCTGCTTTTTCCTGATGTCTGGTCACAATTTTATTGCAGCCGCAGTAATAACAGAGGCTGTGGCAGAATGGAATATGTACATACAGTGAAACGCCGCTGGCCTGAGTGACACTCAGTGCTTTTTCCAGAGGCGCTGGTTCAGATAACCCGGAAAACGTTAACGCGGTTGGGTAAGAGGTATAGCGCGGCCCGTTAATATTGTATTTCTTCAGGCGTGCGGGATCGAATAATTCGTTTGCTGACATGGTTATTCCGGCTTGAGTAGAATGCACGGAAAGTATAATCAGCAAACAAAGAGGTGTTGTTGATCTACTTCAAGTTTTCGCCAGCCAGTTTTGTATAACGCAACCGGCCGGCGTTTACTCTTCGAAATGACAATCAGAACTCGCGGGTAACAGTCACACCCCAGGAGAGCGGCTGGCCGGGATAAGCCATAAGCTTGCCGGCCTGAACAGGTACATCGAAACCGTTTCTGGCGATGTACTCTTTATTTGTCAGGTTCCTGCCCCATAACGTGATGCGTGTATCCCACTGCGGGACTGACAGTTCAACCCGTGCGTTCACCAGGGCATAACTGCTGCTGTGTTTATACGGATCGTTAGTATCATCAAGGAACAAGTCTCCCGTATATTGATAATCTGCAGCCATGACAACCGGATACCCGCCTGCCATTAATGTGTGTTGCAACGTCAGGCTGGCAGAGGTTTCCGGTTCAAACCCCAGGCGATCACCGGTTCTGGAGCAGTAGGGTGTATCTGCAAAAGGCCGGCCGGGATCATCCGTCCCGGTATGCCAGGGATAAGCAACCTGGCAGGTGCCTTTTTCAAAATCGTCAAAACCGGTAAGGGTACGGGCAAGGGTCAGGCCGGCACGGGTATCGGAAACAGGAAACCAGACAATTTCAAGTTCATACCCTTTGGTATGTAAGTCGCCGGCATTTTGTAAATTAAAACCAAGACCGGTAAAAGTCGAGGCCTGAAAATCTTTGATTTGGGTATAATGCAGTGCACCGTTAATACGCAGGTTTTGCCCCGGAAATTGCTTTTTCACACCCAGTTCGTAAGCGGTGGCTTTTTCAGCGTTAAATTGGGGGCTTAACCCTTCTGCAATGCGATCTGTATTCATGCCTCCCGATTTAAACCCTGTGCTGGTACTGGCATACAAGAGGCTATTGTTATCTGGTTGCCAGCTTAGTTTCAGCGTCCCTGTAAGTTGTCCGTCGTTACGTTTTTCCTCCAGATCACTGCGGGGAAGTACCGATGCTGTACCGAGAAAATAATAGCCCCAGCCCGCCTGACTAAAAGGAAGCAGCGCACTGAGTTGCGTGTAATCAGGGGGATTGCCGGTTGCCAGGCTCTGAGCAAAAGAGCCAAGGGCGACAGCGGCACTCAGCGGATCAGGAATGTTTTCAGTACCTGTTGGTAATCCGTCAATGCCCGGGCCCTGTTCATCAAAGCGGGCGGTCAATGTTTTATCCTCGCGGGTGTATCGTAATCCGGCGGTGAGGGTAAATTCTTCAGCAAATTGCCAGTCAGTCTGGCTGAATACGGCCAGGCTGTCCTGCTGCTGATAAGCATTGTGGGCAAACTGAGTCTGGCCGGGCGTGGCTGATGCAACAGCGGGGACAAGGCCGGATGTTGCTGCACTCAGGGCATTTATGCCGTCAGTCAGGGGGTGTAAATCAGCCGCAGACGCTGCGAAAAATGCCGGAAATGCGTCACCGGTAGTGATAGCAAAATCCAGGTCAAGGTTCTGGCTGAAATACCACAATCCGGCGATGGTAGTGACATGCTCACCGGACCAGGTTGCCCGCAACTCCTGGGAAAACGCCTGTTGTCGGGCGTTATTGGTAGTGGAAAGCAAGTCTGCATCAGTAAAATCTGTATCTGTCTGGTCGAAGCTGTCAAAGCCACGCCAGGCTGTGATGGAGGTGAGCAATAATGCGGGGGATGTTTGCCAGTTTATTTCTGCAGAAAGTCCTTTGTCCTGCATGCGGGATTCGGGCAGGGAACTGAGTGCCGTGGTATAGCGGTAAAACTCATCACCGGTAAATAAGGTGGCATTGAACGGTGGCATCATCAGCAAGGTGTCTGTTCCGTATTTCCCTTCGACACCGTTTGCTTGCCGGTTATCCTGCAACGTTAATGCGCCGCAACAATGTTCATTGAGTTCTGCGTAATCGGCAATTATCCGCACTGATACGTCGTCTGACGGCGTATACAGGGTTTGCATGCGCACACCGGAACGGTTCCTGTCATTAATTGAGTTTACACCATATCCTTTGTCGTCTATCCACCCATCCCTGCGCGTACTGAAGCCTGATACTCTGGCAGCCAGTTTGTTATCAATTACATTGATTGACGTCGCTCCGCTTAGCCGGATCAAATCATCATTGCCGGCGGTTACTGTAATAAAACCATTGCCGGTTTCAAAATCAGGTTGTCGCGTTCTGAAAACCACTGCACCAGCCGGTGTATTTTTACCGAAAAGTGAGCCCTGAGGGCCGCGAAGAATTTCTACAGTATCAATATCGACTAAATCATTGATCACCGCATTCTGACGAGACCGGTAGACGCCATCTACATAAAGACCGGTAGAAGACTCAAAACCGTAATTCTGCGACGAGGTACCAATTCCCCGTATGGAAAAACTGGCGTTGGCCGCACTTTGACTTTGAGAGGCAGAAAAAGCGGGTACATAACCCTGAATGTCGAAAACGTCCATTGATGCTGTTTCATTAATCATCTTTCCGGTGATGGCAGACATGGCAACAGGCACATCCTGCATATCCCGCGGGCGCTTCTGAGCGGTAACTTCAATATGTTCAAGTTTGGTCGGAGAAGGATCTTGCCGGGCAATACTTTGAAAAGAGGTGATTAAGGCGGTACTGATCAGAGAAAAATAAAACAACCTGCCTGTTGAGCTGTGCGACATGAACAATTCCTGTTTCTTATTTTGTCCGGTCCTTCGCTGCGATGAATAGGTTTTTCAGACTCCTTTTGAAAAACGGCCATTATTCTGCCCGAATAATCAGCAACTTTCATGACAATTTTATAAAAACAGAAACAGGTATGAGCAGGGCGGAAGGGACTATTTACGGACAGTACAAAAAATTGCGGCCCGTAAAACGGGCCGCGGAGATGCAGATGTTACTCTGCTTACCATGTTGAAAGGTTCAACACCTTCCCTGGTGCATGTTACGGGTTAGCCGCAACAAGATGGTCTGGTAAATTTTTTAAAAGAAGTGTCTTTTTGTTTTCCTGCAGGGAGCTGAAGATGTCTGCAGTTTGTTGTTCTTCTCCGGCTGCCGCCGTCAGAATGGCTTTGTCAAACGACTTACCTGCGCGAACTTTCTTTTTCACAGAAATCTCTGCAACACCGGAAGCTGCTGCTACGGAAGCTGCTGCTACGGAGGCTGTTTCGCTGGTGCCGGCCAGAACAACATTGCTGGAAGCCAGCAGAGATAAACCGATTAGTGTTGTTTTGATAGTTTTCATTCTGTTTATCCTGTTTAAAAAAACAGGGCGCCGGAAGCGCCCGCAAAGATGTTGTTTGTTCGCTATCTATTAAAGGCGATAACGACCCCGTTAGATACGCCCGGGCTGATACTTGAGTATGTGATAAAATACGATAAATTGAGTATCTATATATTTTACAGCTAGTTACGTCAATTTGAAGGGGGTGTTTTCTCCCGCAGATTGTAATTTTTTATCCCGTGACCTGCCTTAATCAGCTATTTCGTATTTTCAGATATAACTTTTGTGTGATGATGAATTTTATTACTTATCAATTGCATAAAAGAAAAAAGCGACGTTTCCGTCGCTTTTAGAGTGCAGGCGTTAACCTGCTACCATGTTGAAATGGTATCTTCTGTTTCGTCTAAATCCTTAGAGGCGCTTAGACAAAACATCCGCGATAGGGCTGCCCTGGTTACCAGTTTCGTTTACCCAGGCCTGAAGGGTTTTGCCATCAGCTTCCGGTGCACTCAGGTCGCTCTTGGGCATTTTCTTCACCAGCAAGGTGCCGGTTTCTACTGCGTTGCTGCTGATGGCAGTACGGATAAGGCTGTTGCCACCACAGCTGATGCCAGAGTAGTAATCACGCAGCTTCAGGCGGTAATCAGATTCTACCAGACGAATTTTCTTACGCAGCTCACCTTTATCGTCAGCTTGTACAATAGTGCAAATGTTAGCCAGATCATCATTGATGTCCGCTTGCGCTACGCCAGTAAAACCTAAACCCATTGTTGCTACGATGAGAGAAGTCTTAACAATTTTCAACATGGTTAATTCCTCAGAAATAAAATTAAAAAGTGGTGTTGTTTGTTCGGGTTTAATTAAACTAAATTAATGCAGAATGAAAAATAGCAGGGTGAATACTAAGGTATGCTGTGAGATACATTAACCTACTTATTTTTATCTAAGTTGTTGTATTTATTGTATTAATCTGATTGCCCTGATCTGGCGTTTTAATGATTTATCTCAGCACATCAGCGAAAAATATCAGGCCGGATTTAAGACGAAAAAAAGCGGCGTTTCCGCCGCTTCTTAAGTGCAGGCTTTCGCCTGCTACCATGTTGAAATGGTACTGTAAATTTTTAGTCGTAATGAAATTACAGACGCTTAGCCAGTTCGTCAGCGATGGGGCTGCCCTGGTTACCAGTTTCGTTAACCCATGCCTGCAACGTTTTGCCATCAGCTTCCGGCGCACCCAGGTCACTCTTAGGCATTTTCTTAACCAGTAGCGTACCAGTTTCTACTGCATTACTACTGATGGCAGTACGGATAAGGCTGTTGCCACCACAGCTGATGCCAGTGTAGTAATCGCGCAGTTTCAAACGGTAGTCAGATTCTACCAGACGAATTTTCTTACGTAGTTCACCTTTGTCGTCAGCCTGAACGATTGTGCAGATGTTAGCTAAGTCGTCGTTGATATCAGCCTGAGCTGCGCCAGCGAAAGTTAAACCCAGAGTTGCAGCGATGATAGAAGTCTTAACAATTTTCAACATGGTTAAATCCTCGAAGTAGTTAAAAGTTTATGTTGTGTTGTTTGTTCGGGACCTATTAAACAAAAGTTGAAGAGGAAGAAAAATACCAGGGGATAAACATGGGTATTTGAACCGATACCTAACTGAAAGGGGCTTGTAAAGTTTGCCCCCCGGACTGGTCTGCACTTTCTGCGGACGAACACTTGAAGATTGAATCCGCTGAGGACAAAGTAAGCGTAATAACTATATAGACAGATTTACACTTCTAATAATGAAAGCAGGAGCAGTGACATGACAGAAAAGTTGGATGACCAGGCGATTGCCGCAGCGCTCACAGAATTGAATGAAGGTTTAGCAGAAGAGAAGCAGTGGGTATTAAAAGAAGGGAAGTTGACGAAGCAATTTGTTTTCAGAAACTTTATCCGCGCCTTTGGTTGGATGTCTCAGGCTGCCATATGGGCTGAAAAACTACGCCATCACCCGGAATGGTTTAATGTTTACAATAAAGTAGATGTTGCATTAACGACCCATGAGGCAGGTGGAATTACTGAGCTGGACTTCAAATTAGCTACCAAAATGGAGAGTCTTTTACAGTAATTTGTATGCGGATTGAGCGGTCTGCCGGAATATTGTCCGAACAGTCAAAAAATTGCAATATTCTTACTTCTATCCCTTGCCAAGGATTAATGCCTATGTATAATACGCACCACTCAACGGCAGGGGGCTTTCAAACAGCCAACAGCCGGTAAGTAAACGGACGCGGGATGGAGCAGTCTGGTAGCTCGTCGGGCTCATAACCCGAAGGTCGTTGGTTCAAATCCAGCTCCCGCAACCACTTTACTTCTTTGAGAGCACAATCTATTTAATTCGGACGCGGGATGGAGCAGTCTGGTAGCTCGTCGGGCTCATAACCCGAAGGTCGTTGGTTCAAATCCAGCTCCCGCAACCACTCCGAATGTTTAAATTCTAATTTATTCCCGTATTTTTTCCACAAATAAGTCATCATTTTTTATTAAGTTGCGCTTCACCGTACTTTTTCGGCAACTTCACGACTTTCGCCCTGCAATTAATTTGTACTTCACTCAATAGCTGTTACGCTAACTATTGATAATAAACTATACACGGACTTACTGATGCTCGAATGGCTGATGTCTTTTTTTGTCATTCCTGACACCTCTCTGTTACTTACCGGCGAATATTCACCTGTTCTGGTAACTATTTCCATTTTTATATCGGTTGCTTCTTCTTATATGGCGTTCCGCGTAGCCGGTCAGGCCGCAGAATCTGAAGACAATAACCGGAGACTAATTTTGCTTGGTCTGGGAAGTCTGGCGCTGGGAGGCGGAATTTGGGCTATGCACTTCATTGGCATGCTGGCTTTTGAATTGTGTACTCCCGTTAGCTGGGCTCCGTGGACAACATTTATGTCCTTTATTCCCGGCGTGCTGGCAGCATTTGTTGCATTGCAAAGTTTGACTCACCGGAAAGTGAAATTTTCACAGATATTTATTGGCGGCGTCCTTGTCGGCTCGGGTATCGGGGCGATGCATTATACCGGGATGGCGGCTATGGAAATGGCGCCTCTGTTACGGTACAACCTGCCTGTTTTTGCCTTATCCATCGTTGTGGCGGTATTGCTGGCAATGTTGTCTTTATGGATAAAGTTCGGTCTGAAGCGATTTGCAATTTCCCGCGGATTTAAAGGTACCCGTGTTATCGCCAGCGTTGTGATGGGTTGTGCGATCACGGCAATGCACTATACCGGTATGGCTGCCGCCCGCTTTGTTGCCCCTCCCGGACTGGAAACCTCTGCTCAGGATCAATCTCTGTCGTACATCCTTGCTGGCTATGTGAGTTTCTTCACGTTATTGATTATTGGCATTGTGATGGGCGTTACATTGTTGTTCCGTTACATGGATATTTCTCAAAAGGCTGAGAACAGCCGCCGTACCCAGCTTGCGCTGATGGATACTGCTATTGATGGCATCCTTACCGTCAATGGCCAGGGAACTGTGCTGAATATGAATCAGGCGGTGACAACCATACTGGGCTGGACAGAGGAAGATCTTACCGGTCACTCTATTCATCGTATGATTCCTGAAGAAATGCGCAGCCGCTACAATGAGCAATTTTTCCGGCAGGAAGTGGTTCCTGTTGATGAACAAATTATCGGAGTTAGCCGTGATGTGGAAGCACTTAATAAAACGGGCCAGCGGGTTCCGGTTCGGGTGGGTGTGGGCCACACCCGATTAGGTGAACAAAATCTGTTTGTGGTCATCGTGGGCGACAACCGCGAGCGCATCGAAATGGAAAAGACTATCAGGGACAACGAAGCTAAGTTCCGGTCTTTTTTCCATAATATTCCCGGCATTGCTTATCGCAGTATGAATATACCCGGCTGGCCTTTCGAATTTGTCAGTGCGGCTGTTGAGGAATTCAGCGGATATCCGGTTTCAGCATTTATCCGTTCAGACTCACCGGTTACCCTTGAGCAACTGGTGCATGAGGACGACCGGGAGTCGTTTCTTACTGCCCGCCGTTCCGGCGCTGACTTTTATGTGGAATACCGTCTTGTTCATAAAGACGGAACAATAAAGTGGTTGCGCGAGTACGGCAACGTTGTACACAGCACCGACAAGTCAGTGAGCTGGGTCGACGGCTTTATTATGGACATCACTTCCCGTAAGGAAATGGAGGAAGAGCTGCGTCATGCGAAAAATGATGCCGAGCAGGCCGCTGCGGCCAGAGCCAGCTTCCTTGCTAATATGAGTCATGAAATCCGTACACCCATGAATGCCATTATCGGTTTCAGTGATATTTTACTGGATGAAAAACTCACAGACGGCCAGCATAAACACCTGACAACCATTAACCGGTCTGCGCGCTCGTTACTACATTTACTGAACGATATTCTCGACAGTGCCAAACTTGATAAAGGCAAGCTTGATCTTGAATACCGTGATTTTTCAATTACCGAAGAAATTGACACGGTGATTTCTACCTACTGGCTTGAAGCGAAGAGAAAGGGGCTGATGCTGGGGGTCAGTGTTTCGCCATCTTTGTCTGATTACTATTACGGTGCTCCTGAGCGTATCCGGCAGGTGCTGAATAACCTTATCAGTAATGCCGTGAAATTCACTGCCCACGGCGAAGTTGATGTAGAAGTCTACCCGGACGCCGACGGTATGATCGCATTTTCCGTCAGCGACAGCGGTATCGGCATGACCAGCGACCAGGTGAGCCGGGTTTTTGATGCCTTTGCACAGGCAGATGCTTCCATGAGCCGCAAATATGGCGGTACAGGTCTTGGTACGACAATCAGTAAACAACTGGTTGAGTTAATGGGCGGCACGATCTCGGTGTCCAGCGAACCGGGAAGAGGCACTAATTTCACTTTCACGCTGCCTCTCACTGCGGTGGAAAAACAGGTCAGCGAAATCCGTGCAGCAACCGTTGAATTACCGCCACTGCACATTCTGGTGGTGGATGATATCAGCCAGAATATTGATCTTATCAGTTTGCTGCTAAACCGCGCCGGTCATACTGTTGATTTTGCAGAGAACGGTGCCAGAGCACTGGAAAAAATGAATAAAGGCAGTTTCGACATTGTGCTGATGGATTTACAGATGCCGGTAATGGACGGTTTGACAGCGGCGGCACGACGCCGTGAATATGAGCAGGTACATCATCTGAAACAACTGCCTATTGTGGCCTTAACCGCCAGTGTACTGGTACAGGATAAACAGGATGCGATAAATGCCGGTATGGAAGGTTTTGCGAACAAGCCCATCGATTTTCCTGTACTGGTGAATGAAATTGCCAGAGTGCTGGGTTTTGAAACAAAGGAAAGTGTGCGTGAAACAGAAACAGCCAGAGAGGCCTGTGCAATAGATTATCGCCGCGGTGTGCAGCTTTGGGGCGATAAGGATACCCTCAATAAGGAAATCTCACAGTTCCTGCGCAACAGTCATGAAACTCTGACTAAACTGGTGAATTTCTTCGCTGATGATGATTACGAGCAGGTTGTGAAATATCTGCACGGCATGAAAGGTGTCAGCGGTAATCTGGGCTTAACAAAGCTGATGAATTTGTGCGGTGAGCTCGAGCGCAGCGCAAGAAATGATCATTTAAGCGCCGAAGATATTCCTACCCTTAAGACGGCATTGCGGGAAGTCGAAAATGAACTCAACCGGCAGACGGAAGAGCCTGCTGCAGAAGAGTCCCGTGAGGAAGTCGACATTACTGCCTTGCGTAACACACTGAATGCACTGCTGGTTTCAGCGGCGCAGAATCAGTTTGACGAATCTACTTATCAATATTGTGAAGGCCAGTATTTTGGAAGCTACAATGTACAGGTGCAGGGCATTTTACAGGATATGGATGATTTTGAATTTGAGCGTGCTGTTGAACGAATTAAGCAACTACTTGCATCTACAGAACAAACAGGGGAATAAATGTGTTTGGTGAACCCGGAAAGCCCAAATTACTGCTGGTAGATGACGAACCGGTTAACTTGCGGGTACTGAAACAATTATTAGGTAAAGACTACATCCTTTATTTTGCAAAAAGCGGTGATGAAGCGTTAAAGCTGGCAGAGAAACAACGTCCTGATCTTATTTTAATGGATGTGATGATGCCGGAAATGACAGGTTTTCAGGCCTGTACACACCTTAAAAAAACATCCGGTCTTAAGCATATACCGGTTATATTCGTTACAGCTCTTAACGATGCGACTGATGAAGCGGAAGGGTTTGCTGTCGGAGGCGTGGATTATATAACCAAGCCAATTTCGCCACCGGTGGTGCTGGCGAGGGTTAAGACCCACCTTTCCCTGGTACAGTCTGACGAATTACGCCGCACCCGTATGCAGGTCATACAACGACTCGGCCGGGCGGCAGAATACAAAGATAACGAAACAGGCATGCACGTGCTGCGCATGAGTCACTTCTCAAAAATCATCGCGCTGGCGTATGGTTTTTCAGAGGCGAGGGCAGATATGCTGCTTCACGCTGCCCCTATGCACGATATCGGTAAAATCGGAATTCCGGACAGTATTATGCTCAAACCCGGCAGACTCACTGATTCAGAATTTGAGGTCATGAAGACCCATCCCAAAATTGGTGCAGAAATACTCGGTGATGCAGACTCTGACCTCATGAATCTGGCGCGAATCGTTGCACTCACACACCATGAAAAATGGGATGGCACCGGGTATCCTGAAGGTCTCGCCGGGGAAGACATCCCCATTGAAGGACGTATTGTGGCAGTGGCGGATGTTTTTGATGCGCTCACCAGCCGGCGACCATATAAAGAAGCCTGGCCGGTGGATAAAACCCTCGACTTTATGCATTCTCAGAGTGGTATTCATTTCGACCCGGCACTCATCGCATTACTCGACCAGTGTCTGGATGATATTTTAGAAGTGAAAGAACGCTGGAAAGATGAAGATCCAAACCCGTTACTGAGTTGATATCTGGTCTGAGTACCAGTATAATGCGCTCCAACTAGTTAGTTAGCGGGCTTACTGGAGCATTTTACACGGTATACGCCTAACTATTTTGCAAACTTTTCTGCGTATTTTGCGTAGTTAAACCTGTATTGTTTGCAACTGCCTCTGGCAGACAGGGTTCAGATTCTTGCAAAAAGCCCCGCTAGTACGGGGCTTTTTGTTGTATTTAAACTGATTTATTCCCTTTTCAGGCAGTAAATTAAGTAGTTGGGCTATATGCCCTTTTTTCGTTTTTGGAGGTAAGGATTGGCAAAGCTTGAAGATAAACTGACCGAGATGCTTGAGCCGGGTGTTGAAGCCCTGGGTTACGAACTGGTAGGCGTGGAATTTGTACGTGCAGGTAAGCACTCGATTTTGCGTGTTTTTATCGACCATGAAAATGGTGTAACCGTTGATGATTGCGCGGAAGTCAGTTACCAGGCAAGTGCGATTCTTGATGTTGAAGATCCAATTACTACGGAATACAACCTGGAGGTGTCTTCTCCGGGTATGGATCGACCTTTGTTCAAGGCCAGGCACTATGAGCAGGCCGTGGGTGAAGTTATTCAGGCGCGTTTGACTGTGCCTATGGATAACCGGCGGAATTTCAAAGGAAAGTTATTGTCATGTGAAAATGGCATGATCAATATTGAAGTGGATGGCCAGCAGTTCCAGTTAGCTGTGGCGAATATCGAAAAAGCAAACATTGTTCCCACATTTGACTAATGGAACAGCACGCTTTCAGCGTAAGAAAGCATCAGTGAGGCGAAAATGAATAAAGAAATTTTGTTAGTGGCAGAAGCCGTTTCAAATGAAAAACAAGTGCCTAGAGAAAAGATCTTTGAAGCACTGGAGTACGCGATTGCCAGCGCAACGAAAAAGAAAAACGAAGGCGAAATTGAAGTACGCGTAAGCATTAACCGCACCACCGGTGATTTTGATACGTTCCGCCGCTGGGAGGTTGTTCCTGACGATCACGAACAGGAAAACCCGTATGCAGAAATGTCGCTGTCTGCCGCACAAGTTGACGATCCTGACGCACAACTGGGCGATTATGTTGAAGAGCAGATTGAATCTATTGCTTTCGACCGTATTACTACGCAAACCGCCAAGCAGGTTATCGTACAAAAAGTACGTGAAGCTGAACGCGCGCAAATGGTTGCAGAATACGAAGACAAGGTTGGCGAACTGGTAACCGGTACGGTGAAGAAAGTTAACCGTGACAACATTATCATCGACCTGGGTAATAACGCTGAAGGTGTTATTTACCGTGACGATATGCTGCCCCGCGAAACCTTCCGTCCGGGCGACCGTGTACGTGGTCTGCTTTACGTTATCCGTCCTGAAGCCCGCGGTGCACAGCTGTTTATCAGCCGTACTCATCCTGACATGCTGGTTGAACTGTTCCGTCTGGAAGTGCCGGAAATTGCCGAAGAGACGCTGGAAATTAAGTCCGCTGCCCGCGATCCGGGTTCACGTGCAAAAATCGCTGTGAAGACAAACGATAAGCGTCTTGACCCTGTCGGTGCCTGCGTAGGTATGCGTGGTTCACGTGTGCAGGCTGTATCCGGCGAACTTGGCGGTGAGCGTGTTGATATTGTGCTTTGGGACGAAAACCCGGCACAATTCGTTATTAACGCAATGGCACCTGCTGAAGTGGCTTCTATCGTAGTAGACGAAGACGCCCATGCAATGGATGTTGCAGTGGAGCAGGACAACCTGGCACAGGCCATCGGCCGGAGTGGTCAGAACGTTCGCCTTGCAAGCCAGCTGACCGGCTGGGAACTGAATGTCATGACAGTTGCCGACCTGAACAAGAAGCACGAAGAAGAAACTGCCAAAGTACTTCAGGTGTTTGTTGAAGGTCTGGATATTGACGAAGATTTTGCAGAATTATTGGCTAGCGAAGGCTTTAGCACACTTGAAGAAGTAGCTTATGTCCCTGTTAGCGAACTGCTGGCCATTGACGGCCTTGATGAAGACACTGTTGAGGAACTGCGTAATCGTGCACGTGCTGCACTGACTACCCGTGCTCTGGCGAATGAGGAAACGCTGGAAGGCGCTGAACCGACTGAAGCGCTGCTGAACCTTGACGGTATGAATAAACACATTGCCTATGTCCTTGCTAGCCGTGGAATTACTGACCTTGAAGAGCTGGCTGAGCAGGGAACAGACGATATTAGTGATATCGAAGGATTGACCGAAGAAGACGCCGGAAAACTCATCATGGCGGCACGGAATATTGTCTGGTTTGGTGAAGAAGAAGGTCAATAAGGGGAAAAAGACTAAGATGGCAGAAGTATCCATAGAAAAGCTCGCCAGCGACATTGGAACAACCGTTGACCGACTGGTAACTCAGTTTAAAGATGCCGGTATTACGAAAGCAGTTGATGATTCCGTTACAGAAGATGAGAAACGTCAACTTCTTGAGCACCTGAGCAAGCAACACGGTAGCGCCGGTTCTGGCGAACCGACACGAATGACGCTGCAGCGTAAAACTACCAGCACGTTAAGTGTAGGCAAGTCTAAGTCTGTAAAAGTTGAAGTACGTAAGAAACGCACGTACGTGAAGCGCAGCGAAGTTGATGAACAGAAAGCGGCTGAAGAAGAGGCCCGTCTGGAAGAAGAACGCGCACGTCTTGAAGCTGAACAGAAAGCAGCAGAAGAAGCCGCCGCTGAAGCCGCCCGCAAAGTGGCTGAAGAAAAAGCGCGTGTAGAGGCGGAAGCGAAGAAGAAGGCGGAAGAAGAGCGTGCCCGTAAAGCTGCTGAAGAGAAAGCCCGCAAAGAATCTGAAGCGCCCGAGCTGAGTGCTGAAGAACTGGCTGAGCAGGAAGCTGCACGTCAGGAAGAAGAGCGCCTGCGTAAGCAACAGGAAGAAGAAGCGAAGAAAAAGCTTGAAGAAGAAGCAAAGCGTGCGGCTGAAGAAGCCCGTAAGCTGGCTGAAGAAAACGAGCGTCGCTGGAAAGAAGAAGAAGAGCGTCGTAAACGTGATGAGGCTGCTGAAGTTCATATGCACTCAAACCGTTACGCGCAGGAAGCGGAAGACGAAGAAGACATGCAAGTTGAGCGATCTTCACGTCGCCGTAAGAAATCGAAGAGAAATGCCGGTGAGCATCTGAAGCAAGGCTTTAATAAGCCGGCTCAGCCAGTTGAACGTGTTGTTAAACTGGGTGCGACTATCACCGTTGGTGAACTGGCTAACCGTCTGGCGGTCAAGTCTAACGAAGTTATCAAGACCATGATGAAAATGGGCGAGATGGCTACCATCAACCAGGTATTGGATCAGGATACTGCCACACTTGTTATTGACGAAATGGGTCACAAGTATGAGCTGGTTAATGACAATGCGCTGGAAGATGAACTGATGTCAGAATCCGGTCAGGGTGAGAAAATTACCCGTGCACCGGTTGTTACCATCATGGGTCACGTTGACCACGGTAAAACGTCGTTACTTGACTACATTCGCCGCGCTAAAGTAGCTGCAGGCGAAGCCGGTGGTATTACTCAGCACATCGGTGCATATAAAGTTGAAACGGATAACGGCGAAATTGCTTTCCTGGATACACCGGGACACGCCGCGTTTACCGCAATGCGTGCACGTGGTGCAACCGCAACTGATATCGTAATCCTGGTTGTTGCAGCAGATGACGGTGTAATGCCGCAAACTAAAGAAGCGGTACAGCACGCGAAAGCGGCTGGTGTACCTCTGATTGTTGCTGTAAACAAAATGGATAAAGAAACAGCGGATCCGGATCGTGTTAAAACTGAACTGTCTCAACTGGAAGTTATTTCAGAAGAGTGGGGCGGTGAACACCAGTTTGTAAACGTATCTGCGAAAACAGGTATGGGTGTTGATGAGCTGCTTGAAGCCATCACGCTGCAAGCTGAACTGCTTGATCTGAAAGCCGTACCGAATGGTCCGGGTCGTGGTCTGGTGATTGAGTCGCGTCTTGATAAAGGCCGTGGTCCCATTGCATCGGTTCTCGTTCAGGAAGGTGAAGTACGCGCCGGCGATATCTTACTGTGTGGTGAAGAGTACGGCCGCGTTCGTGCTATGCGCGACGAAAACGGTATCGAGCTGAAAGTAGCTGGTCCTTCTACACCTGTTGAGGTACTGGGTTTATCCGGTGTACCGGTAGCCGGTGAAGATGCAGTCGTTGTACAGGACGAGCGAAAAGCCCGTGAAGTCGCAGCTAAGCGTCATCAGAAGAAACGTGAACTGAAACTTGCCCGCCAGCAGAAAGCGAAACTGGAAAACATGTTTGCAAACATGGAAGCCGGTGATATCAGTGAACTGAACATCGTACTGAAGGCTGACGTACAAGGTTCTGTGGAAGCGATTTCTGAATCACTGCTGAAACTGTCTACCAGCGAAGTTAAAGTTAACATTGTTGGTAGTGGTGTAGGTGGTATTACTGAAACTGACGCGACACTTGCAGCGGCCTCCGGCGCTATCATTCTTGGCTTCAACGTACGTGCCGATGCAACTGCACGCCGCGTCATAGAAGCTGAAGAAATCGATCTGCGTTATTACAGCGTTATCTATAACCTGATTGACGAAGTGAAAGCGGCAATGAGCGGTATGCTTGCCCCTGAATTCCGTCAGGAAATCATCGGTCTTGCTGAAGTGCGTGATGTGTTTAAATCACCGAAACTGGGTGCCATCGCAGGTTGTATGGTTACTGAAGGTATCGTGAAGCGCAGCAATCCAATCCGTGTTCTTCGCGACAACGTAGTTATCTACGAAGGTGAGCTGGAATCACTGCGTCGCTTTAAAGACGACGTGCAGGAAGTACGTAACGGTATGGAATGTGGTATCGGCGTTAAGAACTACAATGACGTAAAAGTTGGCGACCAAATCGAAGTATTTGAAGTCATCGAAGTTGCACGTCAAATTTAGTCCTGAAATGGCTGAATGACAAAGCGGGGGCGTTAGCCCCCGTTTTTGTCCTTATAGCCTGATGCAGGTATGAGGAGTTGACTATGGCACGGGAATTTTCTCGTACAGACAGAGTGGCACAGCAAGTTCATAAAGAAGTTGCCAGCATTCTGCAAAATGAATACAAGCACCGGGTGGGTAATATCCCTATGATCACGGTGGCAGACGTGGAAGTCTCCAGAGATTTGGCACACGCGAAAATCTTCATTTCAATTTATGGTGCCGAAGAAGAAGAGGCCAAAGCGCATACAAAACAACTGGAAGAGTCAAAGGGCTTCGTTCGTTCGTTGCTGGCTAAACGCTTGCGCATGCGCAGTGTGCCGCATTTGCATTTCTTCCGCGATGAATCGCTCACCGAAGGTATTCGCATCTCAAATCTGGTTTCTGAAACCATTGCAAAAGATGAAGCGAAAAGTAAACAGCGGGACGAAGAGCAGGATTAATGGGCAGACGTCGTAAGGGCCGTAGTATCAACGGTGTATTGCTGTTGAATAAGCCAACAGGCGGTTCATCTAACCAGATTTTACAAAGAGTACGCTGGTGCTATAAAGCGGCGAAAGCCGGTCACACCGGCGCGCTGGATCCGCTGGCCAGCGGCATGTTACCCATATGCCTGGGCGAAGCGACAAAGTTTTCCCAGTTTCTGTTAGATGCTGATAAAACTTACGAAGTCACCATGCACCTGGGCGTCAGAACGACCACGTCCGATGCTGACGGCGAAGTCGTGGAAGAAAAGCCGGTAAATGTTTCTGAGGATGAAGTCCGCAGTGCCTGCATGGCGTTTCTTGGTCAGAGCAAGCAAATCCCTTCCATGTTTTCAGCATTGAAGCACCAGGGAAAGCCGCTTTACTATTATGCGCGTCAGGGCATTACAGTAGAAAGAGAAGCCCGGGATATCACCATTTTCGAACTGGAAATTACCCGCATGGCGTTACCTGATGTAGACATGCGTGTGCGTTGCAGCAAAGGGACTTATATCCGTTCACTGGTGGATGACATCGGTCAGCAATTGGGTTGCGGCGGTTACGTTACCCGCCTCCACCGTACGGAAGTGGCTGATTATCCTGCAGATAAGATGGTATCTCTGGATGACGTGATTGCTATGCAGGAAGCACTGGATGAGGGGGAGTTTGACACCCTTGATCAACTGCTGTTACCCATGGACACGGCTGTCTTATCATTACCGGAAATCATGCTGGACTCACAGCAATATGCCCGTTTTGAACATGGTCAGAGTGTACGGCCTGACCGCCCGGCATCACTTGTTGCCGGTGAACAATACCGGGTGTATACCAGACAAGATGATGAAGTGCTGTTTCTGGGGGTAGGAGAAGGCGTGGTATCGCCGAAAGACCAGCCCCGGGCAGATGCCGGTGAGGTATTTGTTTCGCCGAAACGCAGAGTCGTCTACACAGATTGATTTTACTTGCGTATGGTAACGTCATCGTTATAATACGCGCTCTCATAATTTCGCTGAATTAGTGATCGGCGGAATTTAATCCAATCAGGAGAAAATTATGTCACTAACTAAAGAAGAAACAGCACAAATCGTAGCTGATTATGGCGTTAAAGAAGGTGATACTGGTTCACCTGAAGTACAAGTTGCACTGTTGACTCACAACATCAACAAACTGCAAGGTCACTTCTCTGGCCACAAGAAAGATCACCACTCACGTCGTGGTCTGCTGCGCATGGTTAGCCAGCGTCGTAAACTGCTTGACTACCTGAAAGGTAAAAACGCAGAACGTTATCTTGATCTGATCAAGCGTTTAGGTCTGCGTCGCTAAGACACAGTTCTGAACGAAAAAAGCGCCGAAAGGCGCTTTTTTTTGTGTCTGCAGATTTTTCTAGCCGGGGTTAGTATCTGCTGAGCAGACCGGTAGATGGCAGAAAACAGTCTCTAAAATACTCTGGCTTGCGGCAGACTGTCGCCTGCCGGCAACAGATTACTGAGGTTGAGGCTGACTGACGACGACTTTTGTCGCTATTTCACGGATTTCGTTTTCCATGCCGCTGATACGGCCTGCCAGGCTGTTGTTACGGTTTTCCAGAACTGAAATCTTGTCAGACAGGCTCTTAACCGTTTGCGCCTGTGAGGCTTTATCACCGGCCGCCTGTTCAAGTTGAACGTTCAGCGCCAGAATTTCATCAGCCAGACCACTTAACTGGTTGTTTAACGAAACCACCTTACTTTGCTGGGCTTTTAAATCTTCAGCGACCGCAGTAACTGACTTCTTCAGTCCGTTTTCTGTGGCGTTAAGCTTATCACCCAAATCCGTGATTTCTTTCTGATTACGGCGCCAGGCTGAGGCCCAGAGCTTATCCATCTGATCCCACAATTCATTGCTTTTATCAGTCAGCTCACTCACTTTCACCTGCAGCGCGACAGTGGACTCACCCATTTCTTCGCCTGTTGCAGAGAGTTTTCTTTCCAGCTGGGCAATGCGTGAATCAGCATCTTCAGCAGCGATTTGTTGTTTCTGCAGTTGATCATACAAGTAATAGCATCCGCCACAGCCGGCCAGAGCGACCACGGCGACAAGGGCAATCCACAATCCGTTACCGCCACCGCTACTTTTTTCAGAAACAGGTGACGCCGGTTTTTTGGTACCTGACTGTGAACTCGTGTCCGCTTTAATGGTGTGTGCAGCGGTGTGCTTTTTTTGCTGGTAGTCGCGGCGATCTTCATCATCCAGTCTGATGGTAGGAAAATCATCGTTTCTTGAATCGTTAGACATACTTACTCTTTTGAAAACTCAACTTCAGGTGATTAATCTTGCTAATAAGGAAGATGGTATCCTTAATCCCATACCAATACCATTCTCCGCGGGAAATAACAATGCACGCAGGGTGCATTGTTATTAAATTCCCACAAGTTACAGCAAAGGGCAGGCCAGTTTGCTGTTTATGGCTGCTAACTGGCCGGTTAACAACTTATTTATCACCAATCCACTGAACACGGTAGAGATCGCGACGTCTGTCCAAATAGTTGCGGACGGACCCTTCGTTTTGCAATTTGGTGAGCTTGTCGAGATCAAGATCAACAATCAGCGTCATCTCGGTGTTTGGTGTTGTCTCAGACACAATGGCATCGTGAGGGAACGAGAAATCAGAAGGTGAGAACACGGCAGTTTGTCCGTACTGAATATCTACGTTATCTACTTTCGGCAGGTTGCCCACACTGCCGGCGATGGCCACATAACATTCGTTTTCAATGGCACGGGCCTGTGCACAACGACGTACCCGCAGATAACCATTCTTGGTATCTGTCCAGAAAGGAACAAACAGGATCTGCATTTCCTGTTCTGACTGGATGCGGGCGAGTTCAGGGAACTCCACGTCATAACAAATCAAAATGCCAATTTTACCAAAGTCTGTGTCAAAGACATTCAGGGCGTTACCGCCTTTCATGATCCAGTCTTTCTTCTCATGTGGGGTAGGGTGAATTTTATACTGGCTGTCTATGGTACCGTCGCGGCGGCACATGTAACTGACATTATATAATTCTTCGTCTTCCACAACCGGCATTGAACCGGCAATGATAGTAATGTTGTAACTCACCGCGAGATGAGAAACGGCGGTAAGAATTTCATCCGTATAGCTTGCCAGATGCCAGATGGCATCAATGGACTCCTGTGACTCACTAAGTCCCATCAACGGTGCATTAAAGAACTCGGGAAACAGCGCAACGTCGCAGCCATAGTCTGATAAAGCATCCACAAAATACTCTACCTGTTGCAGTAACTCTTCAACGTTCTCAAAGTAACGCATTTGCCACTGAATACAGCCGATGCGGGCATTCGATTTCTTGCCGCCGAATAAACGTGGATTACCCGGTTCATAATAGATATTGTGCCACTGAAGCAGTGTGGCATAACCCCGGGAGGCTTCATCTTCCGGCAAATAGGCCTTCAGAATTTGTTTTACCTCGAAACCGTTGGATAACTGAAAGGTTAAGATAGGGTCATAAATGTCTTTCGACTTCACCGCTTCAATGTATTCATACGGCGTCATTTCGTGACTGTGTTTGCCGTAATTCGGAATGCGGCCGCCAGCCATAATAGACTGCAGATTCAGATTCCGGCATAACTCTTTCCGCGCTTCATATAAGCGCCGGCCAAGTCGAAGTCCGCGGTAATCCGGACATACAATGACTTCTACTCCGTAGAGCACATCACCGTTAGGATCGTGGGTGGTGAGGTATGCGTCACCGGTAATCTCATCATAGGTATGTTTGTCGTCAAACTGGTCGTAATCCACAATAACTGAAATGGCAAACGCAACCACTTTGCCTTTATCTTCAATACAAATCTGGCCTTCAGGAAAGGTGGTAACCTGAGCTTTGTAATTTTTGAATGGCCAGGCGCCTCCCACGTTGGCGTAAACCTTGTCCATCAGTTCTTTTACATCATCATAGTCATCCAGCGTTAAGTTACGCAGTTCCAAATGATGCTCTGTTTCTTCGTTATGATGAATATCCTGACTCATTAAATTCGCCTTACTCTTTGATTTTACTACACCGGATGTATACACCATGACAGAAAGAAAAGATCCTTTCCATCACCTTGTCACAGTGGTTAAAAATTGATTGCCAAAACCACTTTTCCGTCGTATAAGTCCGCCAGTTTTTTTACTTACTCACACACAATAATGACTGCACTTCTGGCTGATGACATTCCTGTCGACACGTCGCTTTTTACCCGTATCGCGGATGACATTTATTCGCAGGGATACAGCGTACAAGAATATGCTCTACCCGAAGCATTGGCGAATGCTTTATTTTTGCAAAACAATGCGATGAATGAAGCTGAGTTTCAGGCTGCCGGCATAGGCCGCAGTACTGACTTTCAGGAAAACAGCTTCGTACGGCGGGATGAAATTTGCTGGATAGACGGCTCGTCAGCGGCGGGCGCTGACTGGCTGTCGTGGACTGCACAGCTTAAACAGTTCCTGAACCGTAATCTGATGCTGGGTTTGTATTCCTTTGAAAGCCATTTTGCCGTGTATCAACCCGGGGCATTTTATAAACGTCATCTCGATGCCTTCAAAGGTCAGACGAACCGGGTTTTGTCTCTGGTCACTTACCTTAATCCGGACTGGCAGGAGGCTGAAGGCGGTCATCTGGTCATTTATACCAGTGAAGAAGACAAAACCGGCATTCGCGTTTTACCTAAGTTCGGTACGGTTGTGGTGTTTCTGAGTGAGGAATTTCCTCATGAAGTATTGCCGGCTACCCGCAGCCGGTCGTCTATCGCTGGCTGGTACAGGGTTAACGGCACCATCGGTGACGTCATTGACCCTCCTCAGTAACCAGCAGATGCATCGCTTCTTTGTAATCAAGGTTTATGATGGCAGTGATAATAGCTTCACTGCCATCCTCACCGTACTTGTCTTCCAGTGTATTCCGGTAAGGTTCAACGTCGCTCTTGCGCAGATAATGATGGTTTTTAACGGCCAGAATTAATTCATCCAGTCCGGCTTTCGTTTCACCGCCCTCCGGTTCAATAAAAGGCTTGCAAGCCTTCAGCGCCTTACCGGTATTGTTGTAAACGATATTAAATTCTTTTCTCAAATCCCGCGTTGACTGCAGTTTACCTGATTTGTGTAAGTGCTCTGCTTCTTTAACCAGGGTTTCCAGCCGGGTGGCCCCGATGGACATGGATAAGCCTTTCATCGTGTGCAGGCGCCGGCCAATCTTTTCATCGTCGCCATGCTCACTGAGTTCTTCATCAAATTTGGCAAAATGAAGATGGAAGTTTTCCAGCAAACCCAGATACGTCAATACATCATTTCCCAGTCTGCCTGTGGCGGCATCAATGTCGAAGCCAATCAGCGTGGTCGCCAGAGCTTTACGGATAGCTGCATCATCCTGATCCTGTTGGTCCCGGGGCAACCTGACGACTGAATCTGCTTTGGCGATTTTTTTGACCAGTACTCTTTCCAGCAGTTTGTATAAGTCTTCTCTGACTACAGGTTTGGCGATATGTCCGTCCATACCGGTCGACACCACTTTTTCTTTATCCGACTCCATCACCGCAGCAGACATAGCATAAATGGGAATGGTTTTACCCACCGGCAAGTCGCGAATTTTGCGGGCAGCGGTAAATCCGTCCATATTCGGCATCTGCAAATCCATCAACACAATATCAAAAGGTTTCTTCTGAAACTTACTGATGGCCTCAACGCCATCTTCAGCCACGACTACTTCCAGCCCTACAGCATTCAACAACTCTGTAGCGACAAACTGGTTTGTTGGATGGTCTTCCACAAGCAGCACAGATGCGCCGCTGAACATCAGTGGCGGTTTTTCTTTTGTCCTGTCTTTTAACGTGTGATTACGATTTAAAATAGCGGTGACGGATTCTTCAAGGTCGGACATCACAAAAGGCGTGACAAGCCAGGCCGATGCCGTGCTTAAAATAATATCACTGGCTTTTTCATGAAAATGGCTTTCAGAACTCAAAAAGATAACGCCTTTCGTTATCATATTATCGTGCTGATTGCTGAGCAGTGCTTCCATAACTGAGCCTTTTTCTGCATTATTCAGTGTTGTCATATCAATCATAACAACGTCGAAATCTGTGTCCCATTTCTGATGCAGGTAGTCGTAATTATCGACAATGCTGACCTCACAGCCCACAGAGGTAAAATACTGTTCTATAACAGGAATATGCCTTGAAGAATTCCCGATAATCAGTGTTCTGGCATTCAGCAATTTCCCTTCCAGCGTGGTGGCATGGTGCGCGTCAGCGACAAGTGGCAGGGTGAGAGTAAAGGTGCTGCCTTCACCCGGCGTACTTCTTACGGTCAATGAGCCGTTTAACAGTGTGGCAAGGTGTTTACAAATTGACAGGCCCAGACCGGTGCCGCCAAACCTGCGGCCAATAGAACTGTCAGCCTGAGAGAAAGACCTGAACAGACTTTCAAGCTTCTCCTTATCAATGCCGATGCCGGTGTCAGATACCGCAAACTTCACCATATACGTGCCGGATACGGGGCTGAGTTCAGCTGTTACAGACAGGGTAACTTCCCCTTTTTCAGTAAACTTAATCGCATTACCCAACAGGTTGTTGATGATTTGAGCAATGCGTGTGGCATCACCGATAACAAATCTGGGAACGCTCTTTCCGACGTCTGAATCGATAAACAGGTTCTTTTGTGTCGCCGTGGTAGAGAACAGGTGCAGGCTGTTTGATAACATTTTGTAGAGATCAAAAGGGGTGTTATCGATTTCCAGTTTGCCGGCTTCCAGCTTAGAGTAATCAAGAATATCGTTGAGGATTTGCAGTAAAGAGCGGGATGAAGCCTGCACTTTTTTCAGATATTCCCGCTGCTTATTACCCATTTCCATTTTCAGCACCATGTCTGTTAATGCGATAACAGCATTCATGGGGGTGCGGATTTCATGGCTCATGTTGGCCAGAAATTCACTTTTAGACTGATTGGCATCTTCAGCACGGTCTTTCAGTGATAACAGATTGTCCTGCATCTTTTTCAGTGGTGTGATATCCAGAAAAGATCCCATGATTTTGAGTGGCCGGCCTTTGTCGTTTCTGTCGAAGACCACATCCTGCGCCATTAACCATAACCAGTTTCCATTGGCGTGTTTTACACGGTACTGGAGGGTGAATACATTACCGTCGGTAGGATCACTGAGCAGATGATGGAAATGATGTTTTACCTTGCCCAGGTCTTCGGAGTGGATCAGCGAACTGATACCTCCGTTCAGATTATTGAGCTGTTCAAGAGAGTATCCTGTAATTGCAGTATAGCGGTCGTTAACAAACTGATTTTTTCTGTTTTTTACATCGAAAATGTAGACGCCGGCAATGGAAGCGTTAATTGCTCTTCGCGTGATGCTTTCACTTTCAATCAACTGCCCCTGAAACTGTTTTGCTTCAGTGACATCTTCAAACATCACGACCAGCTTACCCGGGGAAGTATGAAACAAATACAATTGAAGGCTCTGTAAACCGGGAACGGGGAGAGTAATTTCGGTTTTAATCGCTTTTTCATGGCCTTCTGCGACAGATTGCATCTTTGCTGTTAGCGCAGGCTGTGAAATAAATACATCAGGCTCGCATTCTGAAAGCAGTCCGTCAGCAATAGTATTTGATTTCAGTAATACAAACTCTTCCTGATGATATTTATAAAAATGGACACCCATTGGCATATGTTTAATGAGGCTGTCGGTGATGGAGCGGCTGGCCGCTAATGCCTGCTCGTTGTTTAACCGTTCGCTGATATCCTGCACAGACACATAAATAGTGTGCGCATCGTGTTGAGCACGGTTAAGACGGATCTCCAAAGGTACAGGGCTGCTATCTTTTTTATAACCGGTCACTATCCGGTTCATGCTCAGTGCTGCATCAATGGCGCTGTCGTCGATGAATTGTTGCATGAGTTGATCATGTTTTTCCGTGAACTCAGTGGCCACCAACAGATTGATATGGCGATTTTCAAGTTCATCTTTTTCATATCCAAAAATAGAGCAGGTCGCTTTGTTAGCGACAGTAATTATACCATCGGAAGCCAGCACCATGATGCCCACATGGGCACTGTCTGTACTTTCACGCAATATTAAATCCTGCTGGTGCTCATTTTCCAGGCGTAAATTTTCCAGCTTGGCATTGCTGGCGTCTTCCATCGCTTTTTTTAACTGATTAACGTTTGGCAATTGCAGAGCGGCAGGAATGGAACTATATACTTTATAGGCGGTAATACACGAAACAATGGCGGTGACGAGTTTGGCGATACCATGGAGGCCGTAAGCGCCATGCCAGATAACGAAGATACTGATGAGATGCGTCACACCACATAAAGCGATGAAAAGAGAGAAAAGGATAAAAATACCTTTAAACTTTAGATCGCTTCGCTGCCTGACAAAGTAAAAAATGGCAATGGGAATTGAGAAGTATGCCGTGGCAATGAGCAGGTCAGAGATGACATTTAGCCACAAAATTTCCGGGTTCCACAGGTAGCAGTGTCCGTGCGGCATGAAGTTAGTACGCAATAAGTTATCTAATACGTTGGACATAAAAAGTCGTTTTGTTCGCCATGTATTTCATAATAGAAAGGTTTTTGTATTACTGCGAGTTGTTATTGGTTTAAGAAACAGGATTTCAAAAAATGCCCATATCACGATCCCGCGTGCTAATTGTCGATGATGACATTACGACAATCAGGCTGATCGCCGAAGCACTGGCGACAGATTACGAAGTGATTATTGCAACGGATGCAGAGGACGGCCTCGAACAGGCTATTTCAACTGAGCCTGAGCTTATTCTTCTTGATGTATTGATGCCGGAAATTAACGGCTTTTCTTTATGTCGGAAATTAAAGTCTGACGAGCGTACCCGCCGTATTCCCGTAGTGTTTGTTACCGGTTTAACCGAAGTCAGTGACCAGGCTAAAGGTTTCGAAATTGGTGCGGTTGACTACATTACTAAGCCTATCGAAGTGCCGTTGTTGCGGGCGCGGGTAAAAACCCATGTGCGCCTTTACCGGCAAACTATGCAACTGGAGTCGCTGGCCGCCACAGATCCTCTCACCGGGCTTTCTAACCGGCGTAAGTTCGATGAGAGTCTTGCCCATGAAATCGAGCGTTGTCAGCGTAGTCAGAGCGAACTGGCATTGTTGATGATCGATATAGATGATTTCAAAGCCTATAATGATAAATACGGCCACGGTAAAGGTGACGATTGCCTGATCACCGTAGCTAAATTACTTAAAGACAATGCCCGCAGGGGAACAGATTTATGCTGTCGTCTGGGCGGGGAAGAATTCGGTATTATACTGGGTGAGACCGACAGAGCCGGCGCAATGACGCTGGCTGAGTACATCATTTCTGTGTTCAACGAGTTAAAGCTGCCTCATGAAACGGCCTCAGCCTTCCCTTTTTTGACTGTAAGTATTGGGGTGTCAGTTATGGATATGCGCAGTGCCCTGAAAAACCGCGTATATGGCCGTGACCTGGTAGACAAAGCGGATGAAGCGTTATACCGGGCTAAATCTCTGGGCAGGAACCGCGCCGAATTTATGCCTCTTGCATTTCCTATGGTAAAAAAAATAGGATAAAACCCGTAGCCGGTCTGCTTCATATTGCTACTAAAGTCGTAACAGTTTATTGTAAACGGTAAATATTGCGAACTTTACACAGATGGCAGGCCGCATTTTATTCCGGTGAGACGGAATTAACATGGTGAGTTTGTGCTGCCACTGAACAGGGAAGAAACGCAAAGGCATTCGGATTAGCAGTAAGATTGGATACACAAATTGGAAAAGTTTCCTCCACTTGTCCCCGCAGAAGAGTTAAAAGTCCTGATTATCGATAATCAGGGTCTGGTTCATGATGTTATCAGCAACGCCTTAAAAGAAGTCGGCATCCGCCGTGTGGACAGTGCATTTAATGCCTTTCACGCTGTTCGCCTTTGTGAGCAGAACACTTATGACTTTGTCATGATCGCTTTTAATGTGAGTGTGGATAAAGACGGCTTTCATTTGTTTGAAGAGCTCAAGCACCACAGTCATATCACAGATAAGACCACGGTTATCTTTCTCAGTGCCGAAACCAGTCAGGCGCTGGTGAACTGCATTGTTGAGTTGCAACCTGCAGATTTCTGGGTCAAACCGCTGGATCGCAACCGTATTGAGCAACGGTTGCGCTATCTGATTAACATCAGAAGTAAGCTGCATAAGCTGCAATGTTGTCTTAATCAACAGGATTATTCTACCGCTGTTTATTACGCAGAGCGTCAACTGATGGATAAGTCCGTCAGCGAATACCATCCCCGCCTGAAGCGTATAATCGGCGAAAGCTATCTTGCATTGCGTGACTACACCACTGCAGAAGTGTATTTCAGGAAACTGCTGCAGCAATACGATCATGCCTGGGTGCATATGGGACTGGCCAGATCGTTACTTCGTCAGAATAAACTGGAAGAAACTGAAACCCTGGTGGAAGATTTGCTGCAACGTGATGATACCCGCTTCCTCACATACGATTTACTTGCACAGTATTACATTGAAAAGGAAGAATTTGATAAGGCGTATGAACAGATGCGTGAGGCCAGTAAGCTGGCGCCGCGGAATATCGAACGTAACAAACGCTTATGGGATCTTGCCAGGTTAAACCATGACAAGCCCGGTCAGTTAATGGCTGTGCAAAATATGGCAAAGTACGCCAAAAATTCAATTCACGATTCGCCGGAACTGACCCTCAATGTTATGCGTGCAACGCTCGATATGGCTACCACCGCTTCTGCCGGTGACGCTGAAAAGCTGGTGAGAAAAGTTGAAGCAGAACTGGCGGAACTGAGTAAACAGCAGGGACTGGATAAAGTACTGACCGAGCAATTTTCTGTACTCAATGCCAGAGTATTGTGTTTGCGTAATCAGAAAAAATCCGCCGAAGCGCTCATGAAGACCAAAAAGCCGGATACGGACGGTCTGTCTATGGAAGACAACCTGGATAAAATGAAAGCGTTCCATGAACTGGGTATGCGGGAGCATTGCCTGGCGTTACTGGAAAAACTGCATAAACAGATTGCCGGGGATACCTTTACCAGTCAGGTTGTTGATGAATACCTGAAACAGGAATCTATCGAGCGCAAAGAGATTAATTTTACCACCCGTGAGCTAAAAGACATGGCTGCGGTAAATTACAAAGAGAATCGCTTTGTGCCGGCGTACAATAACCTGCGACAGGCACTCACGTTATCTCCCGGCAATAAGCAAATTGCGCTGAGCCTGCTTAAGGTACTGGTGCAACTGAATAAGAAAGAACCTTTGAGCGACGAACAGCTGGAGCAGGCTGTAAAAGCTGCTACTACGTTATCCGGCGACGGTCTGGGCACTACCCAGGCAGAAAAGCGCAACGAATACGTGCATTTGCTGAATATCGAAGAGCAACTGAGCGGGGTTGATGAACCAGCCTCTTCTCTACTGACCTGACACATCGCCCGATGCCGGCAGCTACGGGTTAGCTGCCGGCGCCTGCGTTTTAGCTGCCGGCATCCCGCGCCGCTGTGCTGTGTTGCGAAATCTTCATTGTATTGTCACTTGATCCCGGCAACATACTTTGCCAGACTATAAATTGCATTTTTCGCTCAAATTCAAATCCAATAATCAAAAAAACTGATTAAGCCTTTCAATATTACCAATTATCTTTTTGAACCCTGCACGACTATTCTAATCACAAGTCAACGGGGACGGGTTCAACAAACCATAAAGTTCGAACCATGTTTCTGATTAATTCGTAGATACCGTGTCCATTAGTCAACCGGTTGCCCGGTGCGAACGACACACAACAAACTAACTTAATGGAGATTAACCAATGGCAATTATCAACACTGCTATCAAACCTTTTAAAGCAAATGCATTTAAAGACGGTGAATTTGTTGAAGTAAGTAGTGAAGACATCAAGGGTAAATGGGCGGTATTCGTATTCTATCCTGCAGACTTCACTTTTGTTTGCCCGACTGAACTTGGCGACATTGCTGACAAGTACGAAGAGCTGCAAGCCCGTGGCGTAGAAGTATTCTCAGTATCAACTGATACACACTTCACTCACGCTGCATGGCACGCGTCCTCTGAGACCATCGGCAAAATCAAATTTGCAATGATCGGCGACCCTACCGGTGAGATCACACGCAACTTCGATTGTATGCGTGAAAACATGGGTCTGGCTGACCGTGGTACGTTCGTAGTTGACCCTGACGGTATCGTACAGGCAATGGAAATCACTGCTGAAGGTATCGGCCGTGAAGCAGACGACGTAGTACGTAAAGTTAAAGCAGCACAATACGTTGCTTCTCACCCCGGTGAAGTTTGTCCTGCTAAATGGAAAGAAGGTGAAGCGACATTAGCGCCTTCATTAGACCTGGTAGGCAAAATCTAAGGTAACGTTGTTTACCAACTCTTTGTGACGGTGCAGGCAACTGCCTGCACCTCCTTAACACTAAGCAAAAGGCAGAATTACCGTGTTAACTAAAGAAATTTTACAAGCATTGAAAGGCTACACCGCGTCAATGCAGAAAGAAGTAACATTCGTTGTCCAGACTGGCGAGCACAGCAAGCGTGGCGAATTGGTTGAATTTCTGTCTGGCGTAGCAAGTGTAAGCGACAACATTAAGTTGGAAGAACGTGATACAAATGGCGTTTTACGCAGCGCGACAAGCTTCCTGCTTGAAGCTGACGGTGAAGATACCGGTATTCGTTTCTCCGGCATCCCGGGCGGACACGAGTTTAACTCGTTAATCCTGGCAATCTTACATGCGTCAGGCACAGCGCTGAAAGTAGACGACAATCTGCAAAACATCGTTAAAGGTGTCAACGAGCCGCTGCACTTTGAAGTGTTTATCAGCTTAAGTTGCCATAACTGTCCTGATGTTGTGCAGGCGCTGAATCAGTTTGCATTATTAAACCCTAACATCACATCTGAAATGATTGATGGCGGTGTTTATCCGAAACTGATTGAAGAAAGAGATATTCAGGGTGTACCGAGTGTTTACTTAAACGGCGAATTATTCGCTAACGGCAAGGTAGATGCGTCTACTCTGCTTGATAAACTTTTAGAGCGCGACCCGTCGCTGAAAGAAGCGAACAAGGGTAAGAGCATGCCGCTGCAGGACGTAACCGTGATTGGTGGTGGTCCGGCAGGTGTGAGTGCCGCAATCTACAGTGCACGTAAAGGCTTAAACGTGACCATCGTGGCCGACCGTTTTGGTGGTCAGGTAAAAGATACCATGGGTATCGAAAACTTAATCTCAGTGCCGAAAACCACAGGACCCGAACTGGTGGGCAACCTGATGGAGCACATGAAAGATTATGACATCACGTTGAAAGAGCACGTGAAAGTCGAAAACATTGAACGTGGCGACATTAAAATCGTGGCGTTGTCATCCGGCGAAGAAATTCGTACCCGCTCTATCATAGTGGCCACAGGTGCCCGCTGGAGAGAACTGGGTGTACCGGGTGAGAAAGAAAACGTAGGTAATGGCGTGGCATACTGTCCGCACTGTGATGGTCCTTTCTTTAAAGGAAAAGACGTAGCTGTTATCGGCGGGGGTAACTCAGGCATCGAGGCTGCTCTTGACCTGGCGGGTATCGTGAAGTCTGTCACCGTGTTCGAGTTTATGCCAACGCTGAAAGCCGATGATGTGCTGGTTAAGCAGGCTGAAAAACGTGACAACATTACCATTCTGCGCAATGTAGCAACGAATCAGATTGTGGCAGATAATGGCAAAGTAACGGCCATTGAGTACACAAATCGCGAAACGCAGGAAGTGACTACGTTACCGCTGGCAGGTGTGTTTGTCCAGATTGGTCTGGTACCGAACAGTCAGTTCATGCAAGGTGTCGTGGATATGACCAAACACGGTGAAATCATCGTTGATAATAAGTGTATTACTTCCGAGAAAGGCATTTTTGCAGCCGGCGACGTCACCACCGTGCCGTACAAGCAGATTGTCATCTCAATGGGTGAGGGCGCAAAAGCATCATTGTCTGCCTTTGAATACCTGTTGACTCACGAAGTCCCTGCAAACGAACAGGCTGATGCATAACGCATCGCAATAAAGAACTGACCGGCATCCTGTGATGCCGGTTTTTTTATGTCCGCCGTACTGTGATAGTTATTCCCGCCACGCCCAGTCTGTATGCTGCAAACCCAGCAGGGTAATAAACTGGGAGTAATCGTTTTTGCCCATCGCCATGGCAACGGTTTTAAATACCGACTTTGCCCGTGAAGCTTTTGCCTGAAGCAGTTCAAGGCGTTTCTCTGAATGGCTGTCGAAGCGGCTGGCGAGGATGTCGTCTATTTTATTTACGGTATGCCAATACGCCAGAACGTTGCTGATAAGCTTCTGGTAAATGCTTACCAGTCTTTTGTCCTTAAATACGTTTTCAAGTCCGGCACTGCTCACTGCCTGTTGAAAAGAGTGTACCGTTTCATGCTCAAGCATGCCTTCCAGTGCTGACAGTTCTCTGAGTAAATCATTCAGGTATTTTTGATGTTCAGCACCGGCGTAAAAACCGCTTTCCTGCATTTCGATATCACTGAGAAGGATATCTATATTCACCAGGTGCCGCTGTGTCGTGGCGATCATTACAACATCAGAATAAAGAAAATAATCAGTGAGCATACACGAATTTCCCACGTAAAGGGTAGGGAGAGCCTGATGAAACCTCTCTGATCCATAAACGGATCTGCATATTGCTTGACAAAAGCGCTTATTTGATTTAAAAACCGACCAGTTGGTTTGTTTTGGAAGAGTGATGACAGAATCAAAAGCGGATACGTCGCGAAAGCGTATTTTGGATGCTGCCACAGAAATTGCTATTGAACAGGGGCCCAAGGTGCTAACCCTGGACAATGTGGCAAAGCAGTGCGGAATGAGCAAAGGTGGTGTTATGCATCACTTTAAAAACAAAGATGCATTACTGGCCGGTATGGTGGAAAGCATGATTGGCATGATGAAAACTGAACTGTATGAAGTTGAGAAAGCCCATGCTGATGCGTTACCGGTGACAAATTTGTTGCGTACCCGCCAGCGGGCACACGAAAAGCTTGCTGTGCATCAGGCCAAAATTTTGCTGGTCGCGGCGGTGGAAAATTCGTCGTTATTGGCACCCATGCTCGAAATGATGCAAAGCAAACGTGAAGAAATTGAACAGCGCGACGCGGTGGATGAAAGCACCCTGTTGTGGCTGGCGGCTGATGGACTAAGCTTTCAGGAGCTGATGGACATCAGTCCTTTCACAGCAGAAGAGCGCATTGCCCTGCGCGGGAAATTAATTAATAAAGCGATTGCCTTAGAGGAAGCACGAAATGAAAATCAGGATTAAATTACCGTCAATTATGGCAATCGCAGCAGCATCTGCGGCTTTTCTGCTCGCAGGATGCAGCGGTGAAGCGCAGGAACAGAAAGCGCCGCCGCCACCGTTGGTTCAGGTTTATGAGGTCGGCGCAGACGATCAAACAGTCGTCAGACACTTTGTTGCCAGAGTGGATGCTCTGAGTACGGTGGATTTATCTTTTCAGGTAGCCGGACGCATAAACCAGCTGGCAGACCGTCAGGGGGTTGTGGTACCGGAAGGTGAATTGCTGGCCGCCCTGGATCCGCAGGATTACGAGCTGGCCCTGAAACAATCTGAAGCCAGTTTCCGCAAGGCAAAGTCTGATTTTGAACGTGGAAAACAGCTTCAGAACGATAATTACATCAGTCAGAGTGAATTCGATGCGCTGGAAACTGCTTATGAAAATGCGGAACTGGCTGTGGAGAATGCCGGTATCAATATTGAATATACCGAACTGCACGCGCCTTTCGATGCGCTGATCACTAACCGTCTGGTTGAAAAGTTCTCGTATGTGCAACCGAATCAGTCTGTGCTGCGGGTACAGAACATTAATTATCTGCGGGTTCACGTGAATGTTCCTGAGCAGCTAATGCGCTACGCCGTGGAAGAAAACCCGGTGTACCAGGCTTATCTTGAAGATGAAAACGGCAATCTGATTTCGGGTGACGACGGCAAACCGGTAACTTTAAGTTATCTGGAGCATAAAACTGAAATTAATACATCAACGCAAACTTATCAGGTGACATTTAAATTGCCCCGCCTTGAGCATCTGGACTTGCTGCCGGGTATGGTGCTGACAGCGCGTATTGTCGTGGCAAACCCCATCGGGCCGGTCGGTCTGTGGGTGCCGGTGAGTGCTGTTGATACTTCTGGCAGTGAAGACTTTGCGGTATGGCGGCTGGAAGGGGATAAAGTGGTTTATCACCCGGTGACAGTAGGTCTTATCCGTGATGATAAAGCGCAGGTAACAGCAGGACTGGAGGCCGGTATGCGGCTGGTGGCTGCGGGCACAGACAGCCTGCAGGATGGTATGACAGTACGGGAATTTAACAAGGAGAAGCCTGTACTATGAGAATCGCCACTTATTCAATTAAGAATCCGCTGACAGTATGGCTGCTCATGCTGATCTGCCTGATTGGCGGTGTCACCGGTGTCGTTGCCATCGGCAAGCTGGAAGATCCGGCTTTCGCGGTGAAAACCGCTATCGTTACTACCACGTATCCCGGCGCCACTGCCGAGGAAGTGGAGCTGGAAATTACCGAACCGCTTGAATCTACTATTCAGCAGCTGGCGCAACTGGGTGATATTACCTCCCGTTCTCTGCCAGGGCAGTCTCAGATCACGGTGGAGATCCGTGACGACTTCAACAGTGACAATTTGCAACAGGCCTGGGATGAATTGCGCCGCAAGGTGTCTGCGGCAGCCATGAAATTGCCGTCAGGAGCAAACAGTCCGGTGGTGAATGATGACTTCGGCGATGTATATGGCATGTTTTACGCTGTGGTGGCTGAAGGTTTTTCAGACCGTCAGCGCCAGGAGCTGGCAACACGGTTAAGACGTGAAGTGCTCACTGTGCCGGGCGTAACACAGGCACAACTGGCCGGCGTGCCGGAAGAAACTATTTATGTGGAAGTGACGCAGGAAAAGCTGGCCAGTCTGGGGATTTCTATGTCCAGTATTGCCAGCGTATTTCAGACCGAAAGTGATATTGCCAATGCGGGCAGCATGCGTCTGGGCGAGCGCCGGATCCGGCTGGTTTTGCCTGCCGGTGATGATTCCGAAGAAACCATTAAAGGTTTGAAATTCGGTGTGCCCGGCACCACCGAACAACTGCACATCGGCGACATTGCCCGTGTGTACCGTGTGGAATCTGAATCGCCGTCACAGGTTGTCAGACATAACGGTCACGAAGCGTTTACTCTGGCCATTGCCGGTCGCAGTGACCGGAATATTGTAGATATAGGTCACGCGGTCGAAGCGCACCTCGACGAACTGCGTACCCACTTACCTCTTGGCGTGGATATTCTGCCGATTTATGAACAGCATATTGTGGTAGATACAGCTATCAGCGACTTTCTGGTGAACCTGGCGGCTTCTGTTGCCATTGTTGTTGCTGTACTTTTGCTGGTCATGGGCTGGCGCGTCGGCGTTGTGGTTGGCGGTACATTGCTGCTTACTGTACTTGGTACCGTGCTTACCATGTGGATATTTGAAATCCAGATGGAGCGGATTTCCCTGGGCGCACTTATTATCGCCATGGGGATGCTGGTGGATAACGCTATTGTTATTGCCGAGTCTATGCTGTTAGGCATGCATAAAGGTCAGGACTCGGTATCCGCTGCCGAAGATGCGGCACAACAAACCCAGTACCCGCTGCTGGCTGCCACCGTCATCGGCATTCTTGCCTTTGCCGGCATCGGACTTTCACAGGATACCACCGGCGACTTCATGTTCTCGCTGTTCGCGGTGATCTGTATATCACTGCTGCTCAGCTGGATTCTGGCTGTTACGGTAACGCCTCTGCTGGGGCACTACCTGTTTACCCAAAAAGAAGCTGGTGAAGATGCCGGTCACTATGACGGCGGAGGCTACCGTTTTTACAAGGGGTTACTAGGTGCAGCGCTGCGCTTTCCGCGCATTACCGTACTTGTGCTGGTTGCCACGACGGCGGTAAGCGTAATGGGTTTTGCGCTGGTGAAACAGTCCTTTTTCCCGCCGTCCAATACGCCCATTTTCTATATTAACTATACCTTGCCTCAGGGCAGCGACATCCGTGCTACTGAAGCTGACATTGCTGATATAGAAGCGCTGGTGAAAGCCCGTGACGAGGTAGTCAACGTGACCAGTTTCATCGGTATGGGCGCCAGCCGGTTTATGCTGACGTATTCACCGGACCTGCCAAACCCGTCATTTGGTCAGTTAATTGTTCGCACGCATAACCGTGAAGAAATACCGCTGGTGATGAACGAATTGCGGGCGCAAATTCGTGAACGGCACCCTCAGGCTGATGTATTTACCCAGCGTTTGTTCTTCGGTCCGGCTACCGGTGCGAAAATAGAGGCACGGTTTAAAGGTAATGATTCTGCCGTGCTACGGGAACTGGGAGCAAAAGCTGAAGCATTAATGCGTCAGGAGCCTACCATTACCGATGTGCGTCAGGACTGGCGTCAGCGCGAATTCACCATCTATCCGGTAGTGGATGAGCAGAAAGCGAAAATTGCCGGCCTGTCGCGTACTGATATTGCTGACGCAACGGAATTTGCCACGGTAGGTAAAACCGTAGGTATTTATCGTGAAGACGAACGTCAAATCCCGGTGGTGATCCGCCCGCCTGTATCAGAGCGTCAGAACATGGACTGGCTCAGAGATCGTTTGATATGGAGTGAAGTGCAACAGGACTTTATCCCTATCACACAGGTAATTAAAGAGTTTGATGTGCAGGCACACGACGGCATTATCAAACGCCGTAACCGTGTACGCACGCTGACCGTTCAGGCAGAACCCGCCGGCGATTACACCGCGGAGGAAGCCCGCCGGAACGTGGCAGCCGTGATTGAAAACATGTCTCTGCCGGACGGCTACAGTTTTGAGTGGGGCGGTGAGTTTGAAAGCTCCCGCGACGCGCAAAAAGCGCTGGGACAGCAGTTGCCGCTGAGTTTTCTCAGTATGATTCTGATCACCGTATTGCTGTTTAATGCGGTCAGGCAGGCATTGCTCATCTGGTTTATTGTGCCGATGGCGATTTGCGGTGTTACAGCAGGCCTGGTGTTTACCGGCATGCCATTCAGCTTCACGGCATTACTCGGGTTGTTAAGTCTGTCGGGCATGCTGATTAAAAACGCCATCGTTCTGGTGGATGAAACCGATCTGCGCCGCAAAGAGGGCGGAGCTCTGAGAGACGCGATTGTCGGTGCCAGCCTCAGTCGTGTAAGACCGGTAGTGCTTGCCGTGTTAACCACTGTTCTCGGTATGATCCCGCTGCTGTGGGATGCATTCTTTGCAAGTATGGCTGTGACTATCATGTCCGGCCTGACCTTTGCCACGTTACTCACGCTGGTGGCGGTACCGGTATTGTATTCGCTGTTTTTCAGTGAGAAGGACATGGGTCACTGATTGCGACTTATTTGTGTGTGAGTGTCATATCCCTTCGTACCGGCGCATATTTTGCGCCGGTGCTTTTTCTGCTCCGTTAATCACGGCGTATACTGCGCTGCAGTTTTCGTGATATTAATGATAATGAATATCTTTTACATTTCTTAAGGGTGTTTGTACTATTAGCGTTTAAATGACTAGCGCACAGGACAAGTGCACAAACCTGCCTTCAGGTCAATCCGGACGTTATGACAAATATCATTCTTTCCTGCGGGATCAGTGCCTTATCACTGGTTCTGCTTTATGTAAGCTGGCAGAAGCAACATCGTGTCTGGCTGTGGTTTTCTTTGCTCGCTTTCGCGGGATCTTTTTTCATGTGGAGCAGGGCAACCGGCTGGGAGACAGGCAGTGTGTTCGCCCTTTGTCTGCCTGCTATCGGAGTGTGGCCGTTGATTTTAGCAAACCGGCAAACGCTGCCGTCACCTAAAAATCAGCCGGCACCCAAACCGTTGAGTTTTGTCAGACGGGAGGTGTTGCAACATGCCGGTCATTATTTGGTGATCCTGATCGTGCTGTTAGTCGTCAGTTTACTGTCCAGTCTCGCTGTCAGTCTGGCGCTGCCCATGAAAGAAACAGGACAACTGGCAACCTGTATTGTGTTGTTGCCGGTTACCTGGGGCCTGCTGGGATATCACTACTTTGCCGTTGCATCAAAACCAAAAGCCCTTGCGCTATACACAGTACTGGGTGCTCTCAGCGCAGCGTATCTTCTTTTCATTCCGGCATTTCAGGCAGTATCAGTATGAATAAAACAACAAAACAAGCTGCATTAAATGCCCACAGCTGGGTGGGTGTGTTTTTAAGTGTATTGCTGTTTCTTGTGTGCTGGTCCGGTACGCTGGCTGTGTTTCATCAGGAATTTGAACGCTGGGAGCAACCGGGTGTTACGGAACTGGAAACGGTATCAGGAGACGTAATTGATACCGCCATGGCTAATTTCCTTGCTGAACATAAAGAAGAAACTCATCATCTCTTCGTCGTTTTGCCAACCGCGAATATTCCCAGGCTTGTGGTTGAAAACGATCACACCGCCTGGTTTGCCGGTGCATCCGGTGAACTGCTGGAAGAGGAATCTGTGTCCTTCACTAAAATGCTGGTGGATTTGCACCTGTATCTCAATTTGCCGGCAAGCTGGGGCATGATTCTGGTGAGCGCGCTGGGTGCCATTATCGTCACGTTAGTGATAAGCGGTATTGTGGCGCATAAACGCATCAAAAAAGATGCCTTCCGTTTACGACAGGGCGGAAACGGTCAGCAGTATCAAATTGATTTACATAACCGTTTCGGTTTGTGGGCATCACCGTTTCATCTGATCATTGGTATCACCGGTGCGTACTTTGGTCTGGCGGGTCTTGTGCTGGTGCTGGTCGCTCAATTGTATTTTGGTGGTGACCGTGATGCGGTGATAGAAAAGATTTTCACACCGGACCCTGAATTGTCGCAGCCTGTTTCGACTCCGCAAATCGGTAAAGCCGTAGAACAGATGGCCACTATTGCCCCTGATAATCAGCTGATTTTCCTCACCGTGCATGAGGTGAATACACCGGAGCAATTCATCGAAATTTATGCCAGAGTGCCGGGTAAAATGATTTACTCAGAGAATTACCGGTTTGACAGTGCGGGGAATTATCTCGGTACAGCCGGCTATGCAGACGGGCACTGGGGCAAGCAGGTGGTTTACGCCATGTATCGTTTACACTTCGGTGATTTTGCCGGTATTCCCTCTAAGCTGTTGTATTTCGTTCTTGGCCTTATGCTTACCGTGTTGTGTATTTCCGGTATGGAAATCTGGTTGGCGAAGAAGGCCAATCCGCCGCTGGCTACACGCTTATGGCATTGTGTAGTATGGGGAAGCGTATCGGCCCTGGCGCTTACTGCGCTGGTTGATATGTTTGCTGCCATTCCGCTCATCCCTGTTTTCTGGATAATGATGGCCCTCAACCTCACTCTTACGGTAGCGGTTAAGTCGCTGGATAAATCCGCCTGGCTTGGATTATCGGCGCTGTCGGTGTTAGTGATGCTGTTCGCTTATGTCATCTGTCACGGCGGGGATGCCATGTCATTGCCGGCATTGCAACTGAACATACCTATGCTCGCTTATGTTGGCTGGGCATTACTCAGGTGTAAACAGTTAAGGGCGGGAACGAACTGAAACAGGAGGCTGATGCCTCCTGTTTTTTTATGCTTTTAGCGGGCTCTTTGCTGGCGCTGACCGGGTTTCCCTTTTGCGCCGTTTCTGCCTTTACCAGAGGCATTTTTTTCGCGGAAGCCTTTTGGCGGTAAACCGGTGTGCTTCGTTAAAGCCCGTTCACCCCGTTTGCCTTTTTGCACCTTCTGGCGTTTTTCGTCTGCGGTTTCCGGCGGAACCAGATGCTGAGGGCCACGACCAATCAGATCTTCACGTCCCATTTTCTTCAGTGCTTCGCGGATTTGCGCAAAGTTCTTCGGATCATGGTAACGCAGCATGGCCTTGTGCAGACGGCGGTGAATTTCACCTTTTGCTGAGGGTACCTGTTCACTTTCTTTATTGACCTTACGCAGCGAATTCACCCCGGTGTGATACATCGTGGTGGCTGTCGCCATAGGTGACGGATAGAAATTCTGTACCTGATCCAGCTTAAAGCGGTTTTCTTTCAGCCAGATTGCCAGGTTCAGCATATCTTCATCCGTTGTGCCCGGGTGAGAGGCGATAAAATAAGGAATGAGATACTGTTTTTTACCGGCTTCGGCAGAATACTTATCAAATAATTCCTTAAACCGGTAGTAACTGCCCATACCGGGTTTCATCATCTTGCTAAGCGGCCCTTCCTCGGTATGCTCCGGCGCAATTTTCAGATAGCCACCGGTGTGATGAAGTGCCAGTTCTTTCACGTACTCAGGATCTTCAACCGCCAGGTCGTAACGTACGCCAGACGCAATCAATACCTTTTTGATGCCGGGTAATTCCCGTGCACGGCGATACAAATCGATAGTCGGCTTATGGTCGGTATCCATATGTGCACAGATAGACGGGTACACACAGGATGGACGGCGACAGGTAGCTTCCGCTTTGGCACTTTTACACCGCAGGCGGTACATGTTTGCAGTAGGTCCGCCCAAGTCGGAAATGACACCGGTAAAGCCCGGCACCTTATCGCGGATCTCTTCTATTTCACGAATGATTGAATCTTCAGAACGGCTCTGAATGATGCGGCCTTCGTGTTCTGTAATAGAACAGAATGTACAACCGCCGTAACAGCCACGCATGATATTAATGGAAAAACGAATCATGTCGTAAGCCGGTATTTTTGCATCACCGTAAACCGGGTGGGGGATACGCTGGTACGACAAATCAAATACCGCGTCCATTTCATCGGTTTCCAGCGGCATGGCCGGCGGATTGATCCAGATATGACGGTCGCCATGGCGTTGCATTAACGCACGGGCACAGCCGGGGTTGACTTCCTGATGCAGAATACGGGATGTATGGGCATAAAGCGCTTTGTTGTCTTTTACCACTTCATAAGCAGGTAGTTTTACATACACGTGTTCCCAGGGCTTGCGGCGTTCAACCGGCTGGATAACAACCCCTTTCGCTTCCGGTGCTTCAGAGGACGTTGCGTCTTCTTTATCACATTCCGGCAATTCCTGATAAGGCGAGGGGATCGGGTCTATTTTCCCCGGGCGATCCAAAGAAGTGGAGTCGACACCCTGCCATTCCGGCAGTGCCTCTTTTACGATAATCGCTGTACCGCGCACATCACGGATATCTGCAATGTCTTCACCGGAGGCCAGTCTGTGGGTCACTTCAACCAGCGGGCGCTCGGCATTACCGAAAAATAACATGTCAGCTTTACTGTCAAACAGCACGGAACGTCTGACTTTTTCTGACCAGTAATCGTAGTGTGCAATCCGGCGAAGGCTGGCTTCAATGCCGCCAACAATAACCGGCACGCCTTTGAAGGCTTCACGGCAGCGCTGGGAATACACGGTTACCGCACGATCAGGCCGTTTGCCGCCCACATTGCCCGGGGTATAGGCATCGTCATGGCGAATTTTCTTATCCGCTGTGTAACGGTTGATCATGGAATCCATATTTCCGGCAGTCACGCCGAAATACAGATTGGGTTTCCCCAGTTTCATGAAGTCGTCTTTACTGGTCCAGTCAGGCTGGGCAATAATGCCCACACGGAAACCGTGGGCTTCCAGTACCCGTCCGATCACCGCCATACCAAAACTGGGGTGGTCCACATACGCATCACCGGTGACCAGAATCACATCACAGCTGTCCCAGCCGAGCTCGTCCATCTCTTCCTTTGACATGGGTAAAAATGGCGCAGTACCGTAGCAATGAGCCCAGTACTTCGGATAGGAAAACAGGCCGCGGTCAGCCTTGATGGTAGCTTGCATGACAATAAACCGGAAAGAACGACGTAAAGGCGTAATTATATCAGCTACCCGCGGGGTGACGATAGTTAAATACAAAAAAGCGTGCCCGGTCCGGCACGCTTTTGCCGTGTTTCAACCCCCGGTTGCCACACGGCAGACCACATCGTTGCCTGCAGGCGGCTCAGGCGGTGGTATTAATGCCAATGCTGGAAGTGAGTCTGTCCATCAGAGATGCGGACGCAGAACCCAGTTGTTCATTGCTGGCATAGGTTTGTGTCTGGCTGTTACCCGGCGGCGGTGGTGGCATATCAGTAGCTGCTGACTGTCTGGCAGACTGCTGATCGTGCTTCTGTTGAAAGAAGCTCTCCAGATTGATCCCGTTCTCTTCTGCAAAAGCCTGCATGGTGGCCGGCGCGTTGGCGGCAAGGCTTTGCGCATCAAATTCGCCTGATGTTTCCATGTCCATTATGCTCTGCATAAAGGCTTTTACATCTTCATCACTGCCGGATTCCGCCATGTATTCTGATAATGCATCCTGCTGAGGTGGCGGTGGTGGCGGGCTCTGGTTTTTAATACTGTTAACGTTACTGGTGCCGGTCAGTGCGCCGGTTTGCATGGCACTGTTTAGTTGAGAGATTTCCATTAGGTTGCTCCTGTGGTCGATGCCCGAATTGGCATGATGTTAAAATAGCAACCTGTATTCCGGTGTGTGTCAGTATTGTGTAAAGGTGGGTAAAGCGGACGTTGTCCACGAAATCGGATGCTGTGATAGACTGCATTTTTAAAAAAAAGGTTTTCAGGAGACATTGTGGCTTACTGGCTGTTTAAATCAGAACCGGATGCATTTGGTATCGACGATCTTGCTGCCCGTCCGGATAAAACTGAGCCCTGGGACGGAGTCAGAAACTATCAGGCAAGAAATTTCATGCGCGATGAGGTGAAAGCCGGGGATTTACTGTTTTTCTATCACTCAAGCTGCAAGGACGTTGGCATTGCCGGTGTTGCAGAAATTTCCCGTGATGCCTATCCCGATGCGAGTCAGTTCGATCCCGAAAGCAAATATTACGATCCTAAATCAGACCGCGATAATCCCCGCTGGTTTTGCGTGGATGTGACGTTTAAAGAGAAGTTTGCTTCGGTGCTTCCGCTGGCGACAATCAAAGCCATGCCGGAAATAGAGCAACTGGGTGTGGTTAAAAAAGGGCACCGTTTGTCGGTGATGCCCGTTACACCAGATGAATGGGATGCACTGTATGCAAAGGCAAAAGCCTCCCGTAAATAAACCCCTGCGCTGCTAAACCAGGCGCAGAACAAGCTCAGGCCCGGCATCAAAAAACGGGCCTGCCTTACGTTAATAGAAACTGATGTCGTCCATTGACATCCATACTGAATCACCGGCTTTACCGTGCTTTCCGGTCTCCAGCATCAGCAACTGTGCACTGTCCAGTTTTCCGTCACAGAATGCACTGAAGGGTAACTGCACCGTTTGCCAGGCCGGGGTGGCTGAGAATGAGGTTTCACATTCGCCGCTGCCCGTGGTCAGACTGACAAAATATTCTCCCTCGCCACGTACTGAAAGCGTGATGCCTTTATAAGCGGAAGCGTCTACCGGAACTACAGCACCCGGAGTAAAGTGCATCCGTACTGAAGCTTCCGGTTCTTCCTTATTAGACAAATCAGCCTGCATGAAATAGGCATAGCCACTGCCATCTTCTTTCGGTACCCGCTGAGACAATGACCGGCTATGTCCTACGCCGGTATCCCGGTGATTGATATACACCGTATTTAATGCCGTTCTGCCCGATGAAGACTCAAAATCATCAATCAATGCAGTGGCTTTTACCGCTGGCGGTAAGCCTTCGGGCTGCGGCGTAACAAGAGTGTTGTTACGCGCCTTCAGTTCGCCGTCAATCCAGACCTGCTCAACCTTGCGGGTATCTGAGATGGATTCCCAGGGCATACCGTCAATGATCACAAGATCAGCCCGTTTGCCGGCTTCCAGAGTCCCTCTGTCTTCCAGTAAGTTCAGGGCGGCAGCACTGTTTCTGGTTGCAGCAACCAGTGCCTGCTCCGGCGTCAGTCCTCCGGCAACTAAAAGCTCCATCTCACGGTGAGTGGAACTGCCGTGTGGTGTTTTAGGCATACCGGCGTCAGTCCCTGTAGCCACAGGAATGCCAGCTTCACTGAACAACTTTAAGTTGTACATGGAGTGTTTCTGACGGTTGTCTGCCATGGCCAGTGCTTCTTCGTCGTAGTAAGCCTTTTTCGCTTCTGTGACTTCATACACTGCCAGGCTGGGCGAATAGGTCATGTTAGCTGACAGCATGGCCTGCACCAGTTCTTCATCTGCGTCGCCGTCCTGAACAGCATGTACCAGCACATCCACACCAGCACCGGCAGCTTTCTTCGCACGATCCACAGTTACCACGTGAGCCACAACAGGCAGACCCAGAGGGTGAGCAGCGTCAGCCATGCCCTTCATGGTGAGTTCATCCATGCTGGTATTTTCTTCCTTACGGCCATAGCGCCAGCCATCAGCAAATAATTTGATGAGATCGGGCTTATAGGGCGCCAGCGTTTTCATGGCAACAGCGGCATCTTCCGGAGTGGAAATTTTATACGTGGTGTGGTTATCTGCCCACATTGCTCCGTGACCACCCGGTGTGCTCATTCTTGCAGCGAAAGCCACATGCGGGGCACTGAGGTTCGCCAGCCAGGCGCGCTTGGGAGCATAAGACTCCGGCGCAGAATGAAAATCGGTGACCGTGGTAACACCATGAATAACGTATTGCTCAGCAATGGCCGGAATAGAAGGAGGTTCACCACCCGGTGTCCAGTGCACGTGGATATCAAAAAAACCGGGTAACATTGCTTTGCCGCTGGCATCTATAACCTCAGCATTTCCCGCGTCACTGATGGAAGCGGCTATCTGACTGATGCGGCCGTCTTTTACCAGCACATCTGCAACGAAAGGTTTTTTACCCGTGCCGTCGAACAGCGTAGCCTGTTTAAAAAGGGTATCTGCACAGGCAGCGTTGAAAAGCGAAAAACAAAAAGAACCGGCCAGAACAAGAGATGAGCCAGTTGGGCGTAAACGCATAATAACAATCCGTATTGTTTGCTCAAGCGTTGGCAGCGCGTGAAGCGGGTAGGGTGTCCTGACAAATCCGATATTTGCAGATGGCTGCCGGATAACCTACAGGCTAAAGATAAATCGCTAATAAAATGCGTTCTGTGACATATAGGCTATACTTTTGTTGTAGAGATTGTGGTTGCAAAAAGTAGCCGCTGTTTTTTCTCAGGTAGCAGGGAAACACCTTGAATAATCACAGTACACCTATGTCAGCTCAGCCATTACTGAACAATCAGCTGGCCTTCACCGAATTGCTTTCAACACTGACCTCAAGATTAATCAATGTAAAACATGCTGAGCTGGATCCTCTGATAGAGCAGAGCCTTGGCGCATACGGAAAGTTCCGTGGTGTTCAGCGGTGCTACCTGTTCCGTTTTTCTGCAGACAAAACCACTATGGACAATACCCATGAATGGGTAGCAAATGGTGTGCAGCCCTATAAGCAGCAATTGCAGGGCGTGGTAACAACAGAACTCCCTTACTTTACCCGCGCCATTTTGTCTGAGCAGCTGTTCAGAATTAATGATGTTAATGATCTGCCGGAGGAAGCCGCCGGAGAAAAGGCGGAGTTTCAGCGTGAAAATATCAGTTCTATTTTGTGTGTTGCCATTCGGATAAACGATGAACTTACCGGATTTGTCGGATGTGATGTGGTGGGGTCACCCTATGAGTGGCAGGACAACGACGTACGTTATCTTAAGCTCATCGGCGAAATTCTGAGTAATACTCTTGAAAGTCAGGCAAACCGCATCGCCCTCGAGCGGGTAAGTAACGAACTGCTGGCCGCGAATCAAAAGCTGGATGTACTGGCAAATTCAGACGGACTGACCGGTATTGCCAACCGGCGCTTTTTCGACAACAGTTTGCTAAAGGCCATCCGCCGTTGTGCCAGAAGCTGTAACACATTGAATCTGGTTATGCTGGATGTGGATTTTTTCAAACAGTACAACGACACATACGGCCATGTGGCCGGTGACGAAGTACTGAAAAATATCAGTGAAGTATTGAGCAGGGTTGCCCGCAGACCGGATGATGTGGCTGCACGGTATGGTGGAGAAGAGTTTGCTGTACTGTTGCCCTGTATTCCCGCTGAAGAGGCGCACAGTATTACGCAAACGTTGCTGGATGAAATTTCTGCGCTGGCAGTACCTTTTCCGGAATCTGCAGTGAGTAACTTTATCACTGTCAGCGCCGGCATTGCGTCTTTGCGTTGCGACAAAAACACCAGGCCGGTAGAGCTTATACTGCTGGCAGACAAGGCCCTTTACCGTGCAAAGCAAAACGGCAGAAAAGGAATTGTCCTCGGAGAAGTGAATAACACGCCCGGTTGATTCAGATCGGTTTTTAAGAAAAAAGCAGCCCTTACACCTTGATCCACGACGCCGAAAAGGAATAATACGTCACTCAGTTCATCTTCCGGAGTTTTCTGGTGAAATACCTTCCGCTTTTACCGTTATTTTTATTCGCTGCCCCCTCTTATGCAGCAACCGGCACCACCTTCATAGGCATGATCATCGTTGTGGTTTTTGTCACTATTATGCTGGTCCTTTATTTCCTCGTGGTAACCGAAGCCGGCAGCAAAAACAAAGACAACAATGACAGTGAGCAGGCTGCTGCCCCGGCGGAAGAGCACAGTAAAAAAGAGCGTTAATCCGCTGATTCAGCGTACTAGCACTAATTTGGCTATTTTCTGGTCCGCAAAGTATTCTCAGGTGAAGTTTACTAAGTGAAAAAGCCGTGAATCATGTATCCTTGGCAACTTCATAAAAAGTTGTCAGTTAAAGGTTATTCCCCGTTATGAGTTCAGATCAGGCAAAACGTCTTAATAAATACATCAGTGATACCGGTCACTGTTCCCGGCGAGAAGCAGATAAACTCATCGAACAAAAACGGGTAACCATTAATGATGAGCTCCCTGAACTGGGCACCAAAGTGGCGCCGGGGGATAAAGTCAAAGTTGACGGTAAGCTTATCGGTGCGGTGGCTGCGGATAAATCAGACCGGATTTACATTATGTATAACAAACCGGTTGGTATTACCTGTACAACGGAACGTCACGTCAGAGGCAATATCATCGACGCGATAGGCCATAAAGAGCGGATATTTCCCATCGGTCGTCTCGACAAACCTTCCGAAGGACTGATCCTGCTCACCAGTGACGGCGACATTGTGAATAAAATTCTGCGGGCAGAAAATGCCCACGATAAAGAATATGATGTGACCGTGAATCAGCCCATCAGCGGACGCTTTTTACAAAAGATGTCCCGTGGCGTACCCATCCTCGGCACAGTCACCAAACCCTGCCAGCTGGAATCCCGTGGCCGGGATCGCTTCACCATTATCCTGACTCAGGGATTAAACCGCCAAATCCGCAGAATGTGCGAATTCCTCGGCTATGAAGTCACCAAACTGAAACGCACCCGCATCATGCACCTGACTTTAGGCAATCTGCGTCCCGGCCAGTGGCGTAACCTCACTGAAAAGGAACTGGATTTGCTGAATAAAGCTGTACAAGGTTCTAAGAAGACAGCGCCGGAAAAAACAGAGAAGTAAAGCTGCTTGCAATGGATATGAAAAAGGGACGTAACTCATAGATATTGAGCTACATCCCTTCGATGTTGGTGGAGCTGGCGGGATTTGAACCCGCGTCCAGAAAATGTCTACCTTTGGTACTACATGCTTAGTTTGTCTTTTATTTAACTACTTTGGACCCCGACAAACAGGGTTCCTGGTAGCTGTCCTGATACTATTTCGCGGTTCAACCTCAGGAGAGTTTCCCTCGCTAGTTTGCTTTAATGACCTTCCAAAATCCTGGCTAGCAGACAAAGCTTAGGGGGAAGGGCCTATGCCGGTTATTAAGCGGCTAGTGCGTAGTTTTCGTCGTTTGCGACTATTTAAATGCGGCTTTTTAAGAGGCAAACCGCTCCTCTGCATGCACCTCCAGCTTCCTAGATCCTGTCGAATCCTAATCAGCCCCGGCGATCGCCTGTTTCCAGGTCATTCAATAACCTTAAAACAACATGTTACTGAATATTGGGTGGAGTCTAACTTATTCAAGTGTACGCCACAAATTAATTCAACATTAGTACGTCTGTTTGCTCAAAAAGTTTACGATATAGCAGAAAACGGCCGGCATGCTGCCGGCCAAATCCTGAGTATTACCTGTCAGTACTTACCACAAATATTCTGGTAGTACGGCTACTGATTCAGGGGCTGTGAATGCAACGCTGTAATCCGGTGCCATGTCACCGCTTGCGGCATTCATAATGTTATCAAATCGCAGGATCATACCGTTGGATTTTTCTGCCACGTAGACATTGCCGTTGCTGAGCATAATATCTACCGGATTACCCAGCATGCTTGAGGGGCCGGCAATGTTAACAGTCATATTTGTGAGGCCATCTGCCATGCCGGCATCAGGGATAACGTAAAGTTTTCCGTCTGTCGCACTGGCAGCACTGCCCACATCTGAAATCACTAGCGCATCGCTTTCAGCATCATAGTCAATGCCGTGAATATTGGTGGGTGCAGCAATCGCCTCACCATTCATGGCCGGTATGAGCAGGCGGTCTTCACCCGTAATTTCGCTGGTGCCGCTCATCATCTTGCGGGTAACTTCATCAAACACTGCAACAGTGCCATTGGTCAGGGCGAGGAAAGCGCGGTCAGTTTCAGCGTCGTAATCCACATCCCACGGGCGCGCACCGTCAGAAGCTGTCAGTGTCATCACAGGCATTACATTGCCTGCGGCGCAGCCCGAAAACACGCGGACGGCGGGTGTAGCTTCATTGACATCTGCTACGAACACCAGAGCGTGCTCACTGTTTACGTCCAGTCCTTTTGGCGCAACCAGACCTGTCATGTCCCCCATGATTTCGCGGTCCTGAGACAGGCTGAACATGCCGTCATCGCGCATGGATGCCATCCGGTTCACTACCAGTAATCCGCCCATGGCTGTTTCCGGGTCATCATACGTAACGAAGCCGTCACCATTGACTGAGTAAGCAACGCTTTCGATACTCATGCTAGTATCGAACATAGCAGTCTGACTACCGAGAGAGGCATCAAACTGCACTACCATGCCTGTTGTATCGCCGGCAGTAGCAGGGTTACTGCTGGCACTGACACCGCCGATGGTCACATCTGCAAGGGCCTGGTCAGAAAAATCTGCCATTTCAGGCATATCTGTCATTTCTGCGAGGGATTCGGGTTTTACTGAAGACGAGGAAAGGGTCGGGGCAATATCGCCACTGTCACCACTAAATATATTTGTATAAACAAGAATCGCGTCGTTGGATTTTTCTGCGACACGCAGTGTGGTGCCCGACAGAATAATGTCTACAGGGTTACCCAGCATCGTTGACGGGCCTGCGATGGTGCGCGCCGGTTCCACGGCACCGTCAGCGGTGGAAGCATTGTCGATCACAAAGATCTGCCCGTCATCGGCAACACTGGCATCACCCACATCGGAAACCACCAGACGGTCCGAGTCTGCGTCGTAGACAATGCCGTGACTGTTTACGGAAATCTGTGTGCCACTGGCATCTGACGGTACAATAATACGCATCACTGACGGCGCGAAATCTGAACCCATGACATTGTCATACACCGCGATGGTGCCGTCGGTAAGTGCCACGTACATCCGGTCAGCGTTTTCATCTACGGCCACATCCCAGGGCTGTGCCGGCAACATGATCTCAGCAACCGGCGCTACATCACCTGCTGCAGCACTGCCGAAAACAGCAATTCGCATTGCGTTAAAGTCAGCCACATAAATCATACCGCTGTCATCAGCCAGCGCTATACCTTTAGGATTGGTGAGACCGGTGTTTGCTCCCAGAATCTGAGAATCGACAGACGACATCATCATTCCGTCTTCCCGGCCTGCAATACGGCAAAATGCGCCAAGCATGGGTTCACCGCTGTCTCCTGCCTGATAAAGTGTGCCTGAAGAGGACAACGCAATGCCTTCATTGGCACCGGTTTCGAAACTGCTCAGCATGTCGCCGTCCTGATCAATCCAGTCCACCGTGCCCCGGTTTTCGTCACCGTTGTTCGCCCGCAGGAACGTTCCTGTGGTCAGGGCCGGCGTACCATCCTGGCCGTCAGCACCATCCATGCCGTCCATTCCATCATCGCCATCGCTGCCGCTGCAGCCCGCAAGTGAAACGGCCAGTAACGTTGCGAGAAGAGAATATTTGAATGGTGCGTTTTTCGTCTGAGTATTCAGCATTGTTGCCTCCGTATGTGACATGCATTTTCAAAGACGCGCCTGCTTTTCTGCGTCTGTACAACAAGCCAAACGACTGAAAGATGCAACCGGATGCAAAAAATATAAATTTTTTTAAATTTTTTATTTTTTGATATTTAACAGGATAAATGGAAAGGGATAAAACGGGCGCGGCGCAGTGCGTTGTCGTGCTGCGCCGCGCCCGTTTTATGAGGGCTTCAAACAGAAAATATGTTGGTGTGGTAAAGCACGTCAGTGGGTGAACCGTTTGGCGAGCCCCCGGGTGGCTCCATGCTGACGGCCAGTACCGTAACGTTTTTGTCCAGCAACATGGAGGGCGGAATACGGGTGATATCTCCGCTTTTGGGAAGCAGTCCCAGGGAGACTGGTGCTCCGCCACCGGCCGGCGCCATCCACAATTGATAGTCCTTGTCAGGTCTGGCGGCAAGTGCTCCGGTAACTCTTACATTCAGGGAGTCACCGGAAATTTCGATGATCCATAAAGGCTGATTATCGGAGTCATTAAATATAGCGACCCGCTCAACAGGGGCGGTGACAGGTTCCGTCATGGAAACGAGTAACACGGCCATCATCAGCGCGGCAGCGGCGGCCACGCCGGAAAACAGACGCCACTGCTTTCGTCGTTTACGTTCGAATGCGACAATGTCACCGGACGCATCTGTCCGTTCTTCAGGATTAATGCGTTTCTGGATGGCCTGCCATACGCGCGGAGGCGGAGTGACCGGCGGCAACCTGTGGTTCAGTCCGTCGAGATATTGTTCCCATAAGGCGGTCGTTTCAGCAATAACCTGATATTGCATCATCAGCTTCTGATAACGCACTCTGGCTTTTCCCCGCAACGTACCCAGCACATATTCAGCAGCGAGGGCGTTTCTCCGTGCTTCAGTAAGATAATTCATAGTGACAGACACCTCTGCAAACTTTGTAATCCGCGACGGATCCAACTTTTGATAGTGCCCAGCGGAGACGCCATGTGGCTTTCCACTTCGTGATGAGATAAACCGTTAATGTAAGCGAGATGGATTGCCTGCCGCTGGGCAGGTTCAAGTTCATCCATACAGGCTTCAAGCTTTTTCTGCTCTGCATCAGACAAATTGGATTCGTCCGGGGAAACAGGTAAATGTGTATCTTCAGACAAGTCCACTTCATTGCGCACTTTATGATAGCGCATCAAATCCAGTGCACGGTAGCGGGCTATACTGAGCATCCAGGTAAACACAGTGCCTTTGCCACGCTGATATTGACCGGCATTGTGCCAGATTTTGACATAAGCATCCTGAATGGCTTCATCCGCCAGTTCAGGCCTTTTCAACATCTTCAGTGCGACTGCATACATTTGACCGCTGGTCAGTTTATACAATTCTGAAAACGCTTCTTTGTTGCCGTTTGCCGTTTCACACAAGAGTGGAAACAATGTTTCGTGTTCCATGAAATCTCAGTTTCCGCTGTCTGCTGTCACTATTTACACATTATTAACGTTTATTCCGTTTACTATCAAGTTGAACCTACCTGAACCAAACGACTGAACGCTCAGATCGGATGCAAAGAAATGCATATTAGTGAAAAGGTAATAGTGGCTTGTCAATGTTGACGAAGCCACATCACGCCCCGGAGTCATGTTTTTAGTCATATCAATGATTTAAAGCCGGCAAAGACACGCTTGATAGTGTGGCATGTGATTGTTGATAGTAAAACGTGTTCAGCCGGTTTACGGGCAGTGACAGTGCGCCGGAAAGAAAACGGAAAAGGTACGGGTTAATGGATTAACGACAAAAAGTCTCAACATACAGCGCTTCCACTTTGGCTCTGGCCCAGGGAGTACGGCGCAGGAATTTCAGGGACGACTTCACAGACGGTTCGTTATAAAAACAGTTCAGATGAATGCGTTCATCCAGTCCGTCCCAGCCATAATGATCATGCAGCTGCACGATTATCTTTTCTAACGTCAGACCATGTAAGGGATTATTTGGCTGTTGCTGGCTCATGGCAGGGCTTCCGGTAATACAAACCGCCGTAGTGTAACAGATAACCAGTCCGGTGGGTCAGTTCCTGTCTGTTGATCTGTATCATTTACGTAACGGCAAAATAAAAAATAACGCACATGAAGCATGAAAGCGCCGGGCATTTCCTATAAAGTAGTCGCGCTTAAGCTTCAGACACGGAATCATGCAGCAAAATCAAATATCAATGGCGACACCGGTAACGTTGCCATGCGGGCAGGTTGTTAAAAACAGGATTGTTAAAGCCGCGATGGAAGAAAACATGGCGGATAAGCAACTTCAGCCGGATCATGCGCTTTATGCACTTTACCGGTACTGGGCACATGGCGGTGCCGGAATGATCATTACCGGTAATGTGATGATTGATGCAACTGCTATGACCGGCCCTGGCGGTGTGGTTATGCCGCTGGAAGGCGACTTAAAAGCCTTTGAAAAGTGGGCGGCAGTGATCAAATCCGGTGGCGCAAAAGCCATCATGCAACTTAACCATCCGGGCAGACAGATGCCCCGTGAGATTGGTGAAGTGGCATGGGCACCCTCAGATGTTCCCCTTTCTCTGGGACGATACACCAAACGTTTTGCTAAACCACAGCCGATGTCCTGTGAACAAATCCATCAAATCACCCATCAGTTTGCCCAGGCGGCGAGACGTGCAAAAGAAGCCGGTTTCGACGGTGTGCAAATTCATGCTGCTCATGGCTACCTGTTAAGTCAGTTTTTGTCACCGCTGGCAAACCGACGGGAAGACGAGTGGGGCGGTTCTCTGAAGAACCGTGCCCGTCTGTTGCTGAACATTGTTTGTCAGGTAAGGGCATATTGCGGCAATCATTTTATTGTGATGGTGAAACTGAATACAGCAGATTTTCAGCGTGGTGGTTTTACTGTGCAGGAGGCAACTGAAGTAGCACAGTGGCTGGCAGGATTGAATGTGGATGTGGTGGAACTGTCCGGCGGAAATTATGAATCTCCGGCTATGCAGGGAACCGCGCAGGAGGGTTTTGCCGTATCCCGTACAGACGCTTACTTCGCAGATGTGGCAAAGCAGATTTCTGAACAGGCTGACATACCGCTGATGACCACAGGCGGTATTGCCCGGCAGGAAACTGTGCAACAAGTTTTGGACAACGGATGTACGTTCGCGGGTATGGCAAGCGCTCTGGCATTTACGCCGGATCTGATGAAAAAATGGCAGCAAAAGCCGGATTATGCGGGGATAAAACCGGAGTGTGACTGGCAGGATAAAACACTGGCATCGCTGGTGAAAATGGCAAAAGTACGCCGGCAGCTGAGACGTTTAGGCAACGATCTGACCACAATGCATAACCCGACGGGTTTCTGGAGCTTGTTTCTGGATATTCTCCACCGCAGAAAGATGACGATGGTATACAAAGCGTATATCAGCGCAAAGATCAAAGAGACCATTGCGCCGATGCAACCTGAGGTTACACGCTGTGTTTCATCACCCGTTGTTTCTGACGTTCCCAGTCGCGATCTTTAACGGCATCACGTTTATCATGTTCCTGTTTACCTTTCGCCAGATAAATCTCGAGCTTCACCCAGCACTTTTTCCAGTACATGGCAGTGGCAACAATGGAGTAGCCCTGACGCTCTCGGCCGCCGATAAGCCGGTCGATTTCTTTTTTATTCAGCAGTAATTTGCGGGCCCGCTCAGGTTCGCAAATCACGTGGGTGGAAGCCTGATTCAGCGGCGTAATGCGCGCTCCTACCAGCCAGGCTTCGCCGTTTTGCAAAATAACGTACGTGTCAGTAATGTTCACTTTACCTTCACGGATGCTCTTTAATTCCCAGCCTTGCAGCGACACTCCTGCTTCGAATTTGTCCTGCAGATGATAGTCGTGACGCGCCTTCTTGTTCAGCGCGATGGTGCCGGTTGAGTTTTGATTGGATTTGTTCTTTTTCATGCACGCCATTATACCGATTGCAAATAGAATGTCTTTTCATTTCCATGGTATATGGGGGCGATAGCGCGCGCTTAAAGGGTAGGTGACAATAAACAGTCGTGGTAGACTTACCAGATTATCAGAAATAAAAAGTGAGTTTATGCCAAGTATCCAACGCAGTGCGTTAGTGGCATACAGTGCCGGGGCCATGTTTGATTTGGTCAATGATGTAGCTGCCTATCCACAATTTTTACCGGGCTGTGCCGACAGTCAGGTTCTGGACCACAGTGAGAGCCACATGAAGGCGTCGTTACTGGTATCGAAAGCCGGTATTAAGCAATGGTTCACAACACTCAATACTCTGGAGCCGGCAAGGCGTATAGACATGCGTCTGGTTGATGGTCCGTTTAAGCAATTATCAGGCGGGTGGACGTTTTCTCCGTTATCTGATGACGCCTGTAAAATTGCGCTTAATCTGGATTTTGAATTCAGTAACCGTTTAACTGAAATGGCCTTTGGTAAGGTATTCAGCGGGCTGGCCACCAGCATGGTGAATGCATTTACGGAGCGGGCACGGAGCGTGTACTGATGAGTGACGAAATAACGGTAGAAGTTGCCTACGCACTGCCACAAAAGCAATCGCTGGTGGAAATTTCGGTGCCGGCAGACAGCACTATCGAAAGCATTATTGTTGCTTCCGGTTTATGTGAACTTCATCCTGAAATCGATTTAAAGAAAACGAAAGTGGGCGTATGGAGCCGTGTGGCCAAAATGCGCGATACAGTTAATGATGGTGACCGGATTGAAATCTACCGTCCGTTGATTGCCGATCCGAAAGAAATCCGTAAACGTCGTGCTGAAAAAGCCGTTGAAGAAGGTCGGGCAGATAAAGTGACCGGTGGCCGCCCGAATCCGCTGAAAGCAAAAGAATGATAAGTGAAGGTTAAGTGACATCCGGCGGGTTAATACCGGAAACAGACCCCATAAAGAGAAGCCACGGCAAACGCCGTGGCTTTTTTTATTTATCCCGCAGGGAACCCACTTCCAGAAACGGGGAGGCATCAATATCTTCAGCGTCCATCATGGAAGCTATACGTTGCATCGTTGCAACCATCTGGCTTTGTTCCCAGTCCTTCATATTATTGAACCGGTCGATGAAGTGTTCCTGTAAAGGGCGGGGCGCGTTTTCCAGCGATGCTTCACCTTTGTCCGTCAGATACACGCCTACCTTTCGCTTATCGGTGGTACTGCGGATGCGGGTAACCAGTTCACGGGCTTCAATGCGATCAAGAATATTGGTAATGGTAGCAGGACTCAGATTAATGCTTTCCGCAATTTCCCGCACCATGATGCCGGGGCGTTCCTGAATATTTTGCATTACCAGCAACTGCGGGCCGGTCAGACCCACATCTTTACTCAGTTGCTTACTGCGTAAATCAACCGCGCGGATGACCTTACGCAGGGCAACCAATAATTCTTCTTCTTTTCTCATAAATAAGCCCGTCCTGTGAACTGCTGATTTCACACTAACCGGTGTAAAAAGTGCTGGTGTTTGTGGTACTGATCGATGACATCGTTGATAACAGCAAGTGTCGACCAGCCCATGATGTCGTATCCCTGTCCACCCTCACTCAGGTGAACTTCGGCGCGATAGTACGTGTCATCACTATCTATGTCCAGCGTACCGTTTAAATCCGGTTGTACTGTGGATGTAGGATAAACCGCATAGATAAAATCAGGCTGCTCGTTGAGTTTCACCGTCAGCATCATGAACTTATCTGTCTGCTCAATTTCCACATCAAAATTCAGTTTACCAAATTCCTCTTTTACATCATTAAATGCCGGCAGTACCGTTTTATCCAGAAAGCGATTTACGGCTTTTTTGTTCGGGAAAGACACGATGTTTTCCAGCCTCGAACGCCAGTTTTTGTCACTGTCACCGGTACTGGTCTGAAAACCACTTATTTGCATACTTTCCCGCTTGTAATCTTCTACCCGCAGGGCCTTCATCAGGCCGAAGAGTGCAACAAGCAATATCACCGAAAAAGGCAGTGCTGCGACTATGGTCATGGTTTGCAACGCGCCCAGCCCGCCGGCGTAGAGCAGGATGGCAGCCACCACACCCACGCTGACAGCCCAGTAAATGCGTTGCCATAACGGCGTATCGTTACGACCGTTAGAGCACAGCATGTCGACAACCATGGCGCCTGAGTCACAAGAGGTCACAAAGAAAATCACTACCATTAGTACTGCCAGTAATGTCAGTACACTGCTGAACGGGAAGTTTTCTAAAAAGACAAACAGGGCGACAGAGGTATCTTCGTTTACCATTGAAGCCAGCGCGTCTTTGCCCTGTACCAGTACCATATCGATAGCGGTATTGCCGAACACGGTCATCCACAACAAGGTAAATGCAGTCGGGATAAGCAGTACACCCATGACGAATTCACGGATGGTGCGGCCATAAGAGATACGAGCAATGAACAAACCAACAAAGGGAGCCCAGGCTAACCACCATCCCCAGTAGAAAATTGTCCAGCCGCCAATCCAGTCTGTTTTGGCGTAGGCAAACAGGTTGAGGGTATTCCGCACGATGTCGGAAGCATACGCTCCCATGTTTTGCAGGTAAGCCTGCAGTAGGAATACCGTGGGGCCAAGCACCAGTACGAAAACCAGTAATGCCACTGCAAGTAACATATTTGCTTCGGATAACCGGCGGATCCCCTTATCAAGACCGGTAGTTACAGAAATGATGGCAATACCCACAACACCGGCCATCAGGCCAATTTGTACACCTGTTGTGCTCGGAATGCCGAACACATAAGACAAACCGGCATTAATTTGTGCTGCACCGAAACCCAGTGACGTGGACACACCGAAGATAGTGGACGTAACAGCAAATATATCCACCAGGTGGCCGGGCCAGCCGTAAATGCGCTCACCAATTAAAGGGTAGAGTGCCGAACGTAATGTCAGCGGCAACTGATGACGGTAGGCAAAGTAACCCAGCACCAGCGCAACCGCGGCATAAATTGCCCACGGATGTACGCCCCAGTGGAAAAAGGTGGTTTTCATCGCTTCTTTCACTGCGGCAATACTGTTCGGGTCGGCAGTGGGTGGCGCCAGAAAGTGCATGACCGGCTCGGCAACACCGAAGAACATCAATCCTATCCCCATACCGGCGGCAAATAACATAGATAACCATGTCAGCTTGCTGAACTCAGGCGTGGCGTGATCAGGCCCGAGACGGATATCGCCATACCGGGAAAATCCGAGGATCACCACGGTAAGTAGAATAATGGCTACCGTGAGGATGTAAAACCACCCGCCATTTTGCGCCACTGTGTCCTGCATTGACTGGAAGAATGTATTGGCCTGGTCAGGGTTGCTGGCTGCATAAATCAGCAAAACAAGAATGGCCAGAGAAGAGGTAAAAAATACCGGTTTATTTAACATTGCACCCGGTTTACTGGTTTCTGTCACTACGGCTTCCTTTGTCTTAATAGATATTGATTATGAATGAATACGACAATTTTGGCGTTTCGTTTAAGGCTCATTCATATTTGCCATAAGTATAATAATTAGTGTTCAACTTGATTTTATTGTCTCCGAAAGGGATCATAGACAAGTTTTTTGACTTATCTGCTATAATCAAAGGGTTTTGTAACGCTATCACCGCGATTACGTATGAACCAAATTGTTAGCGAGCAAGTATATCTGCTTGCGATTGCTAAATAAATGATAAGCAAATAGCACGACATAAAATATTTACTCATCTAAGTAAAACAAAGAACCAGAGGAACACACATGCATAAAACACGTCTAAGCTGTGCCATCGTTGCAGCGCTGGCAGCATCTCCGGTGCACGCCCAGGAAGCACAAAGCAAAGCGAAGATCGAAACCATTGAGGTAACGGCAACCAAACGTAGTGAATCTATACAGGATGTACCGGTCGCGGTCAGCGCGCTTGATGGAAAAGCATTGGAAAACCTTGGCATTGACAGCTTCCAGGATTACGTTGAATTCTTACCTAACGTGGTATTCCAGGGTACAGGCCCGGGTCAGAATGAAATTTATATCCGTGGTGCTGCAACCACACAATCAAATATCATGTTGTCATCTGTTCAGGCACTGCAACCTTCAGTTGCTTTTTACCTGGACGAACAGCCGGTATCTATGGCCGGCCGTAACCTCGACATTTACGCAACTGACATCCAGCGCGTAGAAGTACTGCCCGGTCCTCAGGGGACACTGTTCGGCGCAAGCTCGCAGGCAGGTACGGTGAGAATGATCACCGCGAAACCTGATCACTCAGGTTTTTCTGCCGGTGTTGATACGAATATCGGTTTCACCAAGGGCGGTGAGATGAGCAATGCGGTTGAAGCTTACTTCAACATGCCTCTGACTGATGACCTGGCTGTTCGTGTTGCTGCATATAACGACAGACAGGGCGGTTGGATTGACAACGTGCTGAATGAGCCGGGTAACGGTGGCTACATCGGCAGTGCACAGGTGATCAGCCGTATTTCCGGTGGTGTATTAACTAACCCCGCAGGCATGGATGCAAACCGTATTACTAATCCTGAGATCACGTCTCCGGTGGATGCTGACGTAGTGTCACCGCGAAACGACTCGCTGGTTGAAGACGATTTCAACGATGCAGTTTATGCCGGTGCCCGTTTTGGTCTGTCTTACCACATCAATGATGACTGGGATCTGCTGGTACAGCACACACAGCAAACGTTAGAAACAGAAGGTGTGTTTGCATACGATCCGAATCTGGAAGGTGAAAGTTCCACTAACCGTTTCCAGCCTGAAGAGAACCAGGATGAATTCGGCCTGACGACGTGGACACTGGAAGGCCGTCTGCAAAAGCTGGATGTGGTGTATACCGGTGGTTACCTCGACCGTGAAATCGATACCCTTGCAGACTACACCGGTTACACCAACGGCGGTTTATTCTCAGCGTACTATGTATGCAGTTATGATAGCTCTGATGCAAACAGCGAAGACCGTTGTCTTGACCCTACCAAGTTCTACCGTGAAGACACCACTTCAACCCGTATGACCCATGAGCTGCGTTTCAATACCACCATGGATGAGCCATGGCGTGTTACTGCCGGTCTGTTCTATGACGATCAGGAAGTGGCGACTGTTGGTCAGTTTAACATTGCCAGTACTGAGTTATTCCCGGATATGGCAAGGAATCTGGTAGGTAATGAAGGCATTAACAGTGATGGCGGCCCGTTCCCGGCTGATATCAGCTTCGTTAACGACATCACTCATACCATTGAGCAGGTAGCAGTGTTCGGTCAGTTTGAATACGATATTACTGATACCCTGACCGCCAGTGTCGGTGCCCGCTGGTACCAGATTGACGACGAGTATAAAGGCTCTACAACCACCGTAGATGTTTCAAGACGTATCCGTGCATTCGGCACAATGGATGATGCTGAATTAGCCGCAGTGGGACTGGATCCTGCTTTGGTTAATGAAGCTATTCAAAGCGGTCAGCTGGAAGTGGATCTGCTGGATTCTGACGGCGTACTTACCGTTGATGATACTATCTGGAAATTCTCACTGGACTGGAAGATGACAGACGGCATCTTACTGTTTGCTAACTATTCAGAAGGTTTCCGCCCGCCGGTAACTAACCGTGTTGGTGGTGGTCTGGCATCTAACCAGTCCGGTAAGTTCGAGAACTTCCGTATTCCTGTTTACTCTACAACGGATACGCTGGACAACTATGAACTTGGTCTGAAAGGGGATTTCTTTGACGGACTGGTACGTGTGAATGCAACTGCGTACTATTCTGAAATCACCGATCTGCAAACTTCACGTTTTGATCCGACCAATATCTCGTTCCTGGTATTCACCGACAACGTGGGTGATGCTGAGATCCGTGGTCTTGATGCCGATATTACCTGGCTTGCCGGTGATGATCTGATCATCAGCAGTGCATTCAGCTTACTGGATACTGAGCTGACCCGCGTAAACTCTGAACTTGTAGGTATTTCTGCCGGTGTCGGTTCTGAACTGCCTTACTCTGCGAAGTTCTCAGGAAACGTGAACGCCCGTTATTTCTTTGAATTACAGGGTGACAAGCGCGGTTACGTGAATGCTTCTGTGAGCTACACCGGTGACAGACTTGCCGGTATGGTGATGGATGCCTACGTAATGGAAGATGCCACGCAACTTATCTACGGCACAGGCTCAGGTCTTAAAATCGAAGATGAAGCCGCAGTGTATGAAGGCGTAACCTATGCAGACAGCAACGGCGGGACGTTCCGTGGCGGCCGTTATGTACAGGAAGCCTATGTACTGACAAATCTTGCGGTGGGTGTGACCAATGATGAGTGGAAAGCTGAATTGTATATAGACAATGTATTTGATGAGAATGCTATTTTGAACATCGATACGCAGCAATTCACGCCGAAAGTGGTAACTAACCGTCCGCGTACCATTGGCGTGCGTTTGTCATACGATTACTATTAAGTTATCCGTTGCGTAATTAATTACGTTAATATTGAAACGGCAAGCCTTTGCGGGCTTGCCGTTTTTTCGTTGTTTAATGCAGGATTAACATGACCCGTTCCGTTCAGTCTCGTCTAAATGAAGCCAAAAAAGCCCTGATGCAGTCTCAGTTCGCGCAGGCAGTGTCGTTATGCAAAGAATGTTTGTCGGGAAATGACAATACCCTGACAGACCGTGAATGCCTGTATCTGATGGCTGTGGCTTTACGAATGGCAAAAGAGCCGGCGCAGGCCCTTCCCGTACTGGACAGATTACTGACAGCTTTTCCGGATTATGGCCGGGGATATCAGGAGCAGGGGTATTGTTTTAAAGCGCTGCAGAAAGGCCGGGAGATGGCCGCTGCGTTTTACCGTGCTACACGATTTAATCCGGCTCTGCTGACTGCCTGGCGGGAGCTGGAACAGGTATACCGCCAGACCGGTAACACCGACGCACTGGCACTGGCAGGACAACATATTCAGTCTTTATCGTCACTGCCAAAACCACTGTTGGGGGCCATGGATTTACTCCATGAAGGGCAGTTACAAAAAGCAGAACAAATTTGCAGGGACTTTCTGAAACAACATAAACATCATCCCGATGCCATGATGTTACTTGCGGAAGCCGGCATGCAACTGAAGGTCTATCATGATGCAGAATTCCTGCTGGAAAGTTGTGCAGAACTGTATCCGGATAATGAAGCTGCAGCAACTGCGTATCAAAGTGTACTGGGTAAGCTGGGTAAGTTTCCCCGTGCCGTTGAATTTGCCCGCGGGCGTCTGGCACGTCAGCCGGATAATTTTCAGGCAGCCGTCGCCCTTGCCCATGCTCTCACCGGCACCGGGGAGGTAGATGAGGCACTGACTTTATACCGCACACTGCTTGATAAAAACAGCAGGCGACCGGCGTTATGGGTACAGTATGGCCATGCGCTGAAGGCCTCAGGCGACGCCGCTGCCGCTGTGGCCGCCTACGAAAAAGCAGCAGAGATAGCGCCTGATTTTGGTGATGCTTACTGGAGCCTGGCGAATACTAAAACGTATAGCTTTTCAGCTTCGCTGACAGACAGGATGAAAGCGGCAGCAGAGAATGAAAATACTGCGCTGGAAGATAAAATTCATCTGTATTTTGCGCTGGGTAAAGCCAGTGAAGACGATAAAGCGTTTGATGATGCTTTCCGTTATTACGATAACGGTAATCAGTTGAAGCGCCAGACACTCCGTTTCGATATTTCCCGTACTGAACAGGCGATGGCGTCACAGCAGTCCGCCTGCAATGCGCCTTTGTTTGAGCACGCAAAAGGCTGTGATGCTCCTGATCCGATTTTCATCGTGGGTTTACCCCGCGCCGGTTCTACACTACTGGAACAAATTCTGGCCTCTCACTCTATGGTCGACGGTACGATGGAACTGCATGATATTCTGGGGATCGCATCAGGGCTCAGCCATCAGGCGGTGCCTTATCCGCAAAACTTGTCATCCCTCACAGATGAGCAATGCAAAAAGCTGGGAGAGCAGTATATTGCTCAAACCCGTGCATACCGCCGTGGTGCCCCATTTTTTATTGATAAGATGCCCAACAATTTTATTCATACCGGACTTATCAAACGCATTCTGCCCAATGCCAAAATCATTGATGCCAGACGGGATGCTGTGGCTTGCTGTTTCAGCGGGTTTAAGCAGCTTTTCGGCGAAGGACAGGAGTTCAGTTATTCACTGAATGACATCGGACGTTATTACAATGCTTACCGGAAGCTGATGGACCACTGGCATGAAGTGTTGCCTGGACAAATTCTTACGGTGCAGCACGAAGATGTGATTGACGATCTTGAAGGGCAGGTCAGACGCATGCTGGACTTTTGCGGATTACCTTTTGAAGAGGCCTGCCTGAACTTCCATCAGACGAAGCGGGTGATTAAAACCCCCAGCTCAGAGCAGGTAAGACAACCGATTTACCGTTCCGGCATGACGCAATGGAAAGGCTTTGAACCTTACCTTGCGCCACTGTTTTCGGTACTGGACGGGGAGTCTGAAGCTTAGTATTTCTTCCGTTGCAGGCCGGTTTCAGCAAGAATTTTCGCGGAAATTTCTTCTACGGAATAGCGGGTTGAATTCAAAAACGGAATGCGCTCGCGACGATAAAGGTTTTCTACTTCCCGAAGTTCCATACGACACTGCTGCAGTGACGCGTAGCGGCTGTTGGCCCTGCGCTCAGAACGGATCTGACTGAGCCTTTCCGGGTGGATAGTAAGGCCGAACAGCTTCTGTTTATAACGGCGCAGTGCGGGGGGCATTTTCAGCATGTCCCCCATGTCTTCCTCAGTGAAGGGATAATTGGCCGCTTTGATGCCGTATTGAAGCGCCAGATACAGGCTGGTGGGTGTTTTACCGGAGCGGGAAACACCCACTAATATAATGTCTGCTTCTTCGTAGTTTTTGATGTTGGAACCATCATCATTGGCCAGTGCATAGTTCACCGCTTCAATGCGAATATCATAGGTTTTTTCGTGAATACTGTGGGTACGGTGTTTTTCCGGTTTTGACGGTACACCGAGCACTTTTTCGACAGGCGCAACGAATTGATCGAGAAAATTATAATTAATACCCACTGAACGGGAGATAATTTTGCGCACATCGACATTCACAATTGTATAAAAAACGAGCGGCCTTTCTCCCGTATCTTGAAAACTTTCAGAAATTTTCTCCAGGACCTTGTAGGCCTGTTCCTCGGTTTCAACGAAGGGAATCGTGGTGTGATTAAACTGTATAGGGAACAGAGACAGTAAGGCGTGGCCGAAGACCTCAGCAGTGATGGCTGTACCATCTGAAATGTAGTATGCGGTACGCAAAACAAATCCTTAACATTGTTGTAATTTTATTACGGAATACAGAAAGATTTTACTTTCGATTTTTCACCATTCTAAGATGAAACCGTCGAAAAGCCAGCATGCTATGAACAGGTTGGCACTAACCTCGGCGAATATCGCAAAGTTTCGTGATAAACATTTCGTAACACAGGTTGCGTAAATTAGCGGAACTGACAAGTTTAATAAAGCTGGAGGCTTTGGCCGTGCAAGAATACGTACTTTGGTACCAGGAATTGGGGATGCATGATGTAGGTCGCGTTGGCGGCAAGAATGCATCTTTAGGTGAAATGATTTCTAATTTGGCAAATGCAGGTGTGCAGGTGCCGGGCGGTTTTGCTACAACTGCAGATGCATTTAACGAGTTTCTTGAGCAAAGTGGTCTTGAAGCACGGATCCATGATGTACTGGATACCCTGGATGTTGACGATGTAACAGCACTGGCTGAAGCAGGTAAAAACATCCGTCAGTGGATCATCGACACGCCGTTCCAGCCCGCGCTGGAAACTGCAATTCAGGAAGCATTTGCAACGTTACAGGGCGATGCCGGTGATGAGGCGTCGTTTGCAGTCCGCTCTTCCGCAACAGCAGAAGATATGCCAGATGCGTCTTTCGCAGGGCAGCAGGAAACTTTCCTTAACGTGAAAGGTTACGATGCGGTGCTGGTGGCCATCAAGCACGTATTTGCCTCACTGTTTAACGACCGTGCCATTTCCTATCGTGTTCACCAGGGCTACGACCATAAAGGGGTTGCACTGTCTGCCGGTGTACAACGCATGGTACGAAGCGACATCGCGTCTTCCGGTGTTATGTTCACCATTGATACAGAATCAGGCTTCGATGATGTGGTATTTGTGACCAGTTCATTTGGTCTTGGTGAAATGGTGGTGCAGGGCGCCGTTAACCCTGACGAATTCTATGTACACAAGCCTACGCTGGCCAATGGCAACCCGGCTATCCTGCGCCGTAATCTGGGCAGCAAGCTGACAAAAATGATTTATTCTGCAGATGAGTCTCATGGCAAGCAGGTATCTATTGTTGATATCGACAAAGCCGACAGTCTGCGCTTCTCGCTGACTGACGATGAAGTACAGGAACTGGCTAAGCAGGCTGTAATCATCGAAAAGCACTATCAGCGTCCTATGGACATCGAATGGGCTAAAGACGGTACAGACGGTAAGTTGTACATTGTTCAGGCCCGTCCTGAAACTGTACGCAGCCGCGAAGACAGTCAGACAATTGAACGTTTCCACCTCAAAGATAAGAGCAGCATCGTTTGTGAAGGCCGTGCTATCGGTCACAAGATTGGTGCCGGCGAAGCGAAAGTGCTTGGCTCAATTGAAGAGATGGACAAGATTCAGCCCGGTGATGTGCTGGTCACTGACATGACGGATCCTGACTGGGAACCCATCATGAAAAAAGCCTCTGCCATTGTAACTAACCGTGGTGGCCGTACTTGTCACGCCGCAATCATTGCCCGTGAATTAGGTATTCCGGCAGTGGTAGGGTGTGGAAATGCCACAGATTCTATCGCCACCGGCGACAAAATCACGGTTTCTTGTGCGGAAGGTGATACAGGTTACATCTACAGTTCTGAGCTGGAATTTGATGTGGTGACTTCCCGCATTGATGCCATGCCGGATTTGTCACTGAAAGTGATGATGAACGTAGGTAACCCTGACCGTGCATTTGATTTCGCCCGCCTGCCAAGTGCCGGTGTGGGTCTGGCCCGCCTTGAATTCATTATTAACCGCATGATTGGGGTTCACCCTAAAGCCTTGCTGAATTTCGACAGCCAGCCTGAAGAGTTGAAAGAAGAAATCAGTGAAATGATTGCCGGTTACGAGTCACCCCGTGAATTCTACATCCAGAAACTGGTAGAAGGCATTGCCAGCATCGGTGCTGCATTCTCGCCGAAGAAAGTGATTGTTCGTATGTCTGACTTCAAGTCGAACGAATACTTCAACCTGGTCGGTGGTTACCAGTACGAGCCGGATGAAGAAAACCCGATGCTGGGCTTCCGTGGTGCCAGCCGTTACATCTCAGACGATTTCCGCGATTGCTTTGCGCTGGAGTGTGAAGCCATCAAGCGCGTTCGTAATGTAATGGGACTGACCAACGTTGAAATTATGATCCCTTTCGTCCGTACACTGGAAGAAGGTCGTCAGGTTATCGAAATCCTGGCTGAAAATGGTCTTAAGCAGGGCGACAACGGTCTGCGGGTTATCATGATGTGTGAACTGCCGTCCAACGCATTGCTGGCTGACCAGTTCCTGGATATCTTCGATGGTTTCTCCATCGGTTCAAACGATATGACACAGCTTGCGCTGGGTCTTGACCGCGACTCAGGCTTGATTGCTCATCTGTTCGACGAGCGTGACCCTGCCGTGAAGGCGTTGCTCTCTATGGCAATCCGTTCGGCAAAAGCCCGTGGCAAATACGTAGGTATTTGTGGTCAGGGACCATCGGATCATGATGATTTCGCTGCATGGCTGGTGGAAGAAGGTATCGATTCTGTGTCACTGAACCCGGATACTGTGGTAGAAACCTGGTTATACCTGGCAGAAAATCACGGATAAGCTATAGTTAGCTTGTAGTTTAAGGAAAGCGGGCCCATCCCAACCAGCCCGCTCAGACACAAAAGCCGCTTAAAGCGGCTTTTTTATTGGCTGTTCTTCAGCGTGATTTACGGGCCAGCTTGCGGGAAAGTAGGAAAGTATCGAGCTTGCGGGCACCCCGCTGCATGCTGCCCTGTACCACCTTAAGCCACACACGGGCTTTTGGTATGTCGTAACTGAGTACAACCAGACCGGCCAGGATCAGCAGTGTTGAACCGGGAATAATGGTCAGTACAACGCCGGCAACGGCGAGCAGGGCACCAAGTGTAATTCGGATTGCTTTTATCATCATAAGTCCGGTTTTTCTCCAATGCTGACAGACTACTTTATTTACAGCAAAAACCAAGAGAATTGATGTAAGTAAGTGTAAACGCCCCTGCTGATAGCGATAGTGATAACTATCAAGCCGGGAATAATGACGAAAAATGGCGTTTGTGGTAGTTTACGAAACAGGAAAGCATTAAAAACACCATTAAAAAAGAAGTGAAGTATGACAGAGCAAACAACGCCGCAAATCTCAGAACAACAACGTCAGCAGTGGCTGAATGAGCAATTTAAAAAAGCAACGAAATATCTGGCAGAAAACGGAGTTGTGGTATCCACCGTTGATGATGCAGCCAGCCGGTATCTTTATCCGTTATGGGCAGTTCTGAAAGTGAAAGCGATGGACGGTGCAGCATTCTGGGTACTGAGTGGTGACTTACCGGTAGATTTTATCTCCGCAGGTAATGCAGCGAACGGTCGTGATGCATTACGCCACTTTGTTATGAGCTGGCAGCTAAAAGCTGAAAACATTCAGCGCTCGGGGATCACTGATCAGACTCAGCTGCAGTTTGCAGCCATTATGCAAAACCGTGCAGAGCAACTGTATAAGTTTGTTGAGAAAGATGAAATTTGGGGTTCTGTCTGAGCTGCCGGGTCTTGAGTAAGACGGAGACTTTTAAGTCTTAAAGTCTCCGCTCAATGGCATTCCTGCACGTCCGGTAGCCTGAAACGGTTGATAGGGCAAAACATACGCTGACGGGGAATGCCCGCTTCCATGAATACCGGGCCTTCCGGTGTGTAACCCCGGGCTTTATGCTCATCCACACTAGCCAGATTACAAACCACTTTCACCTGATCCACTCTGGCTGTTTTGCCCAGTTTGATTAAAGAACGGAACAGAATTTTATACACATCCAGCGTGCGGTAAGCATGCAGCACGGCGATCCGGCCAATTTCACCGTCTCTGGTAATTCTGCCGGTGGCAACCGGCTGATGATTTTCGTCTGAAACAAGGATGTGCAGGGCGTCAGGATCCCTGTCGTCGAATTCTGCCTGTCGCGGAATACGCCACTCCACAACAAATACCTGTTCGCGAAGTTCTGTAAGTCGATTTTTACCGCTCATCCAATCAACATTTTCGATTTGAAAACGCATGATTCAAGCTCTGAGTTGCCTGTACGCTGCGGGACTTTCTTCATGAAATACGCAGCGAGCCAAAAGGACTAGTTCCTTAGTTCCCAGTAACCTTTATTGATCAGTATAGACAAAAGTTGAATCATCGCAATGTCATCTGCGTCAGCAACATGGTGTTCCGGCGGATACGGCTGGCCTGCGAGAACGGGCAGTAATAACGGTTTTAATGAGGACGGAGCACTGAATCTTTCACCATTAACATAAAACGCAAACTCTTCATCTGCCTGATTTTCACTGTATACCGGCTTGCAGCCGGGCGCACGGAAAACAGCACATCCTGTTTCAACCGCTTCAGTGATTTCAGCAAGGGTATAGGGCTCTCCCGGCACGTTTTCCGGCAGGTGCTGAGCGCTCAAAATACTGAGCAATCCATCCTGACCCTGGTCAGATTGCAGGTAATCAATCATTAGCTGTTGTAAACCTGATAACGCATCATTGCTTACCATGGAGGGATGTTCCTGCGGCAACAGGTGCGGGTCGCTGTATCGTCGTGGTGTAACACCGGCTACTGACGGCGCTGCCGCAAGATGGTCTGCCAGTTGTTGCAGTAAATCGTTCTGATCAGGGGCACGGAAGCCAATGGAATAAGTGAGGCAGTCTTCCAGTGCAGTACCTTCGTGGGCCCAGCCCGGAGGGATATAAAGAATATCACCGGGCTTTAGTACCACATCGATGTCGGGGTTAAAAGAGGCAACCTGTTGTAAATCTTTGTGCGGGCGGCACACTTCAGCATTGTCTGGAGGCGCAACGCGCCAGCGGCGGGAACCTTTACCCTGAATAAGAAAAACATCGTACTGATCGGTATGTGCACCCACGCCGGCCCCTTCTACAGCGAAACTTATCATTACGTCATCCATTCGCCAGTAGGGAATAAAGCTGAACAGCGACATTAATTCGTCCACGTCATCACTGTAACGGTCTGTCGCCTGTACGAGCAACGACCATTTGCCGTTGCATACCTGGTCGAAATCTTCAAACGGGCCGTGGGCAACGTCCCACTTGTCACCGGTCCGGCTGACGATGCGGCTGTCGATGTCAGCTTCCATCGCCATGCCGGCGAGGTCATGTTCATCAAGGGGATCATCGAAATCAATAATGCCGCTGCGGATAACTAACGGGGCTTTTTGCCAGTAAGTGGCGAGAAACTGATCAGTTTTAAAATCAGTATTTAAGGTGTACATAAATAGTTAATCTTTTTGTAATCGCAATGAATGGGCAACCAGGTTGTCGCCGACGACAAAGCTGTTAGAGAATTCAAATTGAGAGGCACCGGCATCGACAAGTTGTCCCCGGGTTCTGGCGCACACGGTGATTGAGCCGGGCTGACTGGCCTGTTCAAGCCTTGCAGCGCGGTTCACCGTTTTTCCCCAGATATCAAAATGGGGTTTATGGGCACCGATTATCCCGCCTGTGACAGAGCCGGTTGCGATTCCTATCCGGATATTACAGCCAAGGTCTTTTTCTTTTGCCAGTTCATGAAAGCTTTCTAAAATTGCGCTGGCAAAGGTACACAGTGTCACCGCAGTATTCTCCTGAATATATTCAGGTACAGTAATGGTGGAGGGGATACCGGTAGCGGCCATGTATTCATCGCCGTTGGTTTTTACCTTTTCAATACCCAGGCGCAGGGCGTGGGCATCGAAAAGGCGGTAGAGATCGTCCAGAATAGCAACAATGCCAATGTCATCGTATTTTTCGCTGAGCTTGGTATAACCCTGAAGGTCTGCGAAAAGTACTGAAACATTGGTGATTTTTTCTGTGTGCCCTAAGGGCCAGTGTTTGCTCTTATCGTCCGGCGCTGCGGGCAACATGCTTTTCAGCAAGGTTGTGTTGCGGCGTTCAGACAACAACAAGGCTTCTGCCTGCTTTTCAATTTTATCCCTGACCAGCCTGAGCATGACCAGACCGCCGGAAACCAGAATGATGGCATTAGACAGGCGCAATGTGGCCCAGGTATGGGTTTCACTGAATACAATTACGCCTTCCACGATGATGTACAACAGGCCGTAGGTATATTCAGCAAAGCGGCGTTGTTGCTGTTCGCTGCGGGGAAAAATAAAGCCGCTGGTGATCATACCGACCAGCAGGAGCTGTTGTAATCCCGTGTCTTTTTCCCACATCAGTGATAGTAGCGTGATGAGGGTCATACAACTGGTGACAAAAATAAACCGCGCGCGATCTGCGGCATCCGGTTGATTACGGTAAGTCAGTGCGAGGGTGCTGCTGAACAGGAGTGCATGAGTGGCGATAAGCAACAGAATCGACACTGAATAGTCTTCAAGAATAAAAACAACAATCAGTGTATAGGCAGCCAGACCGGCTAAAACCGCAAGTGATAATGTCCGTACCAGTGAAAGCATTGAAACACTGGTTTTGCTAGCATGTGAATTCACAAGTATCCTGAAAAGAAGAAGGGCTGCACAGCAGCCCTAATATTCATACCGGTGACTAAATAGTATACCGTGACATTTATTCCGGCAACTGATCAACAAGGCGAATTGCATCACCGATGTAGTTAGCAGGAGACAAGTTTTTCAGTTCTGCTTTCACTGCGTCAGGCAGAGCCAGCCCGTCGATGAATTCAGCCATGACTTCTGCATTGACTTTCTTACCACGGGTCAGCTCTTTGAGCTTCTCGTAAGGCTTTTCAATGCCGTAACGACGCATAACGGTTTGTACCGGCTCAGCCAGCAGTTCCCAGTTGTTGTCCAGTTCAGCAAGCAGGCTGGCTTCGTTAACTTCCAGTTTGCTGATCCCCTTCAGGGTCGCCTGATAAGCAATAACCGCATAACCCACACCAACACCCAGATTACGCAGAACTGTAGAGTCAGTCAGGTCGCGCTGCCAGCGTGATACAGGCAGTTTGGCAGCCAGGTGGTCGAAAATTGCGTTTGCCAGACCCAGATTACCTTCTGAGTTTTCAAAGTCGATTGGATTGACTTTGTGTGGCATGGTAGAAGAACCGATCTCACCGGCAATGGTTTTTTGCTTGAAGTGACCGAGCGCAATATAGCCCCAGACGTCACGGTCAAAATCCAGCACGATGGTGTTGAAACGGGCCACGGCATCAAACAGCTCAGCAATGTAATCGTGAGGTTCGATTTGTGTGGTGTACGGGTTCCATGTCAGGCCCAGGCTGGTAACAAATTTTTCTGACAAGGCGTGCCAGTCAGTATCTGCATACGCAGACAGGTGAGCATTATAGTTGCCCACTGCACCGTTGATTTTACCCAGCAGAGTGACCGCAGCAATCTGGTCGCGCTGACGGTGTAAACGCATGGCAACGTTCGCCATTTCTTTACCCATAGTCGTAGGCGATGCAGGCTGGCCGTGAGTACGGGCCATCATCGGAATGGTTTTGTATTCCTTCGCCAGACGGGTAAGTTCACTGATCAGCTTATCGCAATAAGGCAGAAGCACGGTGTCACGGGCTTCAGTCAACATCAGGCCGTGAGACAGGTTGTTGATGTCTTCTGAGGTACACGCAAAGTGAATGAATTCACTGATAGCGTTTAGTTCGCTGTTGCCTTCTACTTTTTCTTTTAAGAAGTACTCAACTGCCTTCACATCGTGATTCGTTGTGCGCTCAATCTCTTTAATGCGTATTGCATCATCAACAGAAAAAGAAGCAACAATGTCGTTCAGCAGTGCGTGGGATTCATCGCTAAAAGCAGGAACTTCAGAAATTGATGCCTGTTCAGACAGCATTTGTAACCATCTTACTTCTACCTGAACACGGTATTTCAATAAGCCGTATTCACTGAAAATGCTGCGCAGCTCTGCACTTTTACTTGCATAGCGGCCATCGACAGGGGAAATTGCGGTTAACTGAGTCAGTTCCACCTTTAGCTCCTAAACTAATTGATTAATCTCAGTGCAAGGGTTGCACTGTGTAAAATTTGTTTGCGGTTAAAGAGTATCTGGCGGCGCCGGCCGCCCATTTGCCGCCACATGACGGCAGCACGCACACCCGCTAACAGCAGGGCACGGACCCGCTGCTGGTTAAGGGGGCGGCTTAAATGTTCTGTATTGCCGGCTACCTGAATTTTCGGTGCCAGCGGGCTGATAATATCACTGTAAATACTGGCCAGGGAGGCAATGATCTGACTGTTGTCAAAATCTACATGTGCCAGCTGTCGCTGAACGTGGGAAATACGCTGGCTCAATTCATTCAGGGCTGCCGGTTTGGCGCTGAGTTTTCTTTCCAGACCAAGCAGGCTGGCAACATAACGGGTGAGTTCGGCATCTTTATGACTGCTGCGGCCGGAGAGCTGGGAGACAATGCTCTGATAACCCATCTTCAAATTGCTTAACTGCCCGAAAACATGTTGTGGTGATTCGGGGTCGGTTACCAGGATACTCGACAGGCTGGCCTCACAGGCTTCGGTATCCACTGTGCCTGCGCGTGCGACTTTTTGCACCAGTGCTGCGGCCTGACAAACGCCTGCCAGCGCAATATGTTGCTCTATTTTAGGATCCAGCATCACCGTATGTAACTCTCAATGATTCCGCCACCCAGACAGACTTCTTCCTGATAAAACACCGCAGACTGGCCGGGCGTCACGGCTTTTTGCGGCTCATCGAAGAGCACTTCTATCAAATCATCATTTAGCGGACGGATAGTGCAGGGGATGTCTGTCTGACGGTAACGGGTTTTAACGACGGCACGCACCGTTTCAGTTACAGGGGTTCTGTCTACCCAGTGCAGTTGCCGGGCGATCAGTCCTTTGGAATACAGCCGGGGATGATCAGCACCCTGACCGACGATGAGCACATTACGTTCAACGTCTTTGTCTACCACGTACCACGGATCGTCACCATGAGCCGCCAGACCACCAATGTGTAAACCTTTTCTCTGACCCAGTGTGTGATACATCAGGCCTTCGTGTTCGCCGATAACTTCGCCTTCAGCGGTTTCGATAACACCCGGCTGTGCAGGAAGATATTTAGACAGGAAGTCTTTAAATTTACGCTCACCGATAAAACATATGCCGGTGGAGTCTTTTTTGTCAGCCGTTACCAGTCCCTGCTCTTCAGCGATTTCACGGACACGGGGCTTTTCCAGTTCGCCAACAGGGAACAACGTTTTAGCGACATGTTCTTCGCCCAGCGTATAAAGGAAATAACTCTGATCTTTATTACCATCCAGGCCACGTAACATTTGCCAGTGACCGTCTTTCTCACGGCGGCGAACATAGTGGCCGGTAGCAATGTAATCTGCACCTAAGTCTTCAGCTGCAAATTCCAGGAAGGCTTTAAATTTAATTTCTTTATTACACATAATGTCCGGGTTGGGCGTTCTGCCGGCTTTGTACTCTTCCAGAAAGTACTCAAATACATTATCCCAGTACTCAGCGGCGAAATTGATCGTGTGTAATTCAATGCCCAGTTTATCAGCCACGGCCTGTGCATCAGCTAAATCTTCTGCAGCTGCACAATATTCGTCGTTGTCATCTTCTTCCCAGTTTTTCATGAAAAGTCCCTCTACCTGATAACCCTGCTGCTGCAAGAGATACGCAGAAACAGAAGAATCTACACCGCCGGACATACCGACAATGACTTTTTGAGATGCAGGTGAAGGTGTTGAATTTGATGACATATTAACTCTTAGTGGATTTCCAATTTATCTGGCTGACTCAGGGTCGCGGATTCTACCAGAATTATCTGGCTATGGCACGGCAGTAACCCGGCAATTCAGCTATAACTTGTGCCTTTTTGTAAAAAGTATAGAAGCCTGCTGCTATTGCACAATTGCCGGTACGGATTTTCCTCAGGCTCTGTCAATGACAAATTACTGGATTTGCAGGTATTCGCCGTTAGCAATGCCATCAATGGTCCAGTTGCCGATGCGGTACCGGATCAGTCTGAGCGTCGGGAATCCCACGTGGGCTGTCATCCGTCTGACCTGACGGTTTTTGCCTTCGGTAAGGGTCACCGATAACCAGCTGGTGGGAATGTGCTGCCGGAACCTCACTGGCGGATTGCGCGGCCACAGTGCCGGTTCATCCATGCGGTGTACTTTTGCCGGCCGCGTAAGGCCGTCTTTCAGTTCCACACCATCACACAGCTGTTGTATGGCCTCATCTGTGGGCTCTCCCTCAACCTGCACCCAGTAGGTTTTACTGGTTTTGGCTTTAGGATTTGCCAGACGGTGCTGCAGTTTGCCATCGTCAGTGAGTACCAGTAACCCTTCGGAATCTCTGTCGAGCCTGCCGGCTGCATACACGCCGGGAACGGGAATGAAGTCTTTCAGGGTTTGTCTGCCTTCCTGATCGGTAAACTGTGTCAGTACGTTGAATGGCTTATTGAACAGCAGAATTTTGCCCGCCGGCATTTGTCACTCCCGGAAAATAGTCAGAACCGGTGCGCATGCTACCGCAAAAATGCCGGCGGGGCGGACTGTCAGTGTCACTTTTTTGAAGAAAAAAAACGAAATTGCAAAAAAAGATCAGGAAATTGACAAAAATTAGATTGATCTTCACGCTTAAGACAATGGTATGACTTGTAACTCCTACGTTCGACCCTATACTATTGAGCGCGGTAATTTCGGCAGGACAGGGTGCGTCTGCAAGGCGGGCCCGCAAAAATGACGAATTGGGTGTAGTGTTCGTGGGCGAGAGGACATTACACAGTGATCTGTAAACTACAGATATAGACCAGACTGAAAGGTTATTTCAGTAATCGTGATCAGAATCTTACGATATTACCGGAATGCCCTGCATATTATAGCGATTCCACGCGGGGTTAATGGAATAAATCAGGTAGCTCTTTACCGACAACTTTGAGGTATATAATGACCAAAGCTAAGTCGACTATCATCTACACAAAAACAGATGAAGCGCCAATGCTGGCGACTTACTCTTTACTGCCAATCATTGAGAAATTTGCTAAATCTGCTGACATCGACATCGAGTTAAGCGATATTTCACTGGCTGCGCGTATTCTCGCCAACTTCCCGGATTACCTGAACGACGATCAAAAAGTGCCTGATGCACTGACTGACCTGGGTGAAAAAACGCAGGATCCAGAAGCAAACATCATTAAACTGCCTAACATCAGTGCATCTATTCCCCAATTGCGTGCAGCAATCAAAGAATTAAACGCCAAAGGCTATAACGTTCCTCCGTTCCCTGAAGATCCTAAAACGGACGAAGAAAAAGACATTCGTGAGCGTTACGGAAAAGTACTGGGTTCTGCTGTTAACCCGGTTCTGCGTGAAGGTAACTCAGACCGCCGTGCACCTACAGCGGTTAAAAACTTCGCGAAGAAACACCCGCATTCAATGGGTGAGTGGAGCCAGGCTTCACGCTCTCACGTTGCGCACATGCGCGGCGGTGATTTCTACTCAAGTGAGAAATCTACTACTGTTGAGAAAGACGGCTACGTAAGCATCGAATTTACCGGTAAAGACGGTAGCAAGAAAACCCTGAAGCCACGTGTAGATCTGCTGGCGGGTGAAGTTATCGACGGTATGTTCATGAGCAAGAAAGCCCTGTGCAAATTCTTCGAAGAACAAATCGAAGATGCGAAGCAAACCGGCATTCTGTTTTCACTGCACGTGAAAGCGACCATGATGAAGGTGTCTCACCCCATCGTATTCGGTCACTGTGTAAAAGTGTTTTATAAAGAACTGTTCGATAAGCACGGCGAACTGTTTAAAGAACTGGGTGTTAACCCTAACAATGGTTTAGGCAGCGTTTATGACAAAATCGCTTCTCTGCCGGAATCACAGCGTTCTGAAATCGAAAAAGACATCAACGCCTGTTACGCTGACCGTCCGCCTATGGCAATGGTTAACTCAGACAAAGGTATTTCTAACCTGCACGTGCCTTCAGACGTTATCGTTGACGCGTCTATGCCTGCAATGATCCGTAACAGCGGTCAGATGTGGGGACCAGATGGTAAGGCGCACGACACTAAAGCGGTTATTCCTGAGTCTACTTACGCGACTATCTATCAGGAAGTGATTAACTTCTGTAAGACCCACGGTGCATTTGATCCTACTACCATGGGTACAGTGCCTAACGTTGGTCTGATGGCGCAAAAAGCGGAAGAGTACGGTTCACACGATAAGACCTTTGAACTGGAAGCTGACGGTACTGTGCAAATCATCGATCAGGACGGAAATGTGCTGATTGAGCACAATGTTGAAGAAGGCGATATCTGGCGTATGTGTCAGGCGAAAGACGCGCCGATTCAGGATTGGGTTAAACTGGCCGTTACCCGTGCACGTAACTCTGGCATGCCGGCAGTATTCTGGCTGGACGATGAGCGTGCCCACGATGCACAGCTGATCAAGAAAGTTGAGAAGTACCTGAAAGACCATGACACGAATGGTCTGGAAATCCACATCATGTCACCTGTACGCGCGATTCGTTTCTCAATGGAACGTGCAATCCGCGGCCTGGACACCATCTCTGTAACAGGTAACGTTCTGCGTGACTACCTGACTGACCTGTTCCCGATTCTGGAACTGGGTACCAGTGCGAAGATGCTGTCTATCGTGCCTCTGATGGCTGGTGGTGGTCTGTACGAGACCGGTGCGGGTGGTTCTGCACCTAAGCACATTCAGCAGTTCGTTGAAGAAGGTCACTTACGCTGGGATTCACTGGGTGAGTTCCTTGCACTGGCAGTGTCTCTTGAAGAGCTGGCTATCAAGCACAGCAACTCTAAAGCGAAAGCACTGGCGGTTGCCCTTGATAAAGCGACTGAGAAGTTGCTGAACACCGGTAAGTCACCTGAGCGTAAAGTGGGTCAGCTGGATAACCGTGGCAGCCATGTATGGCTGGCGCTGTACTGGGCTGAAGCACTGACTGAGCAGACTGAAGATAAAGAGCTGGCTGAACTGTTCAAGCCAACTCTGGAAGCGATGACTGCGAACATCGACAAAATCATCGAAGAAATCGATGCGTCTCAGGGTCAGCCACAGGATATCGGCGGTTACTACTTCCCTGACGAAGACAAGCTGTATGCAGCGATGTCTCCAAGCAAAACGCTGCAGGAGTCCCTGTCTAAGTAAGCGTTTAAGCAAGAACCAAAAAACCCGGCTTTCGCCGGGTTTTTTATTTGGTAGCGGTAAATTTGAAGACACCGCTGAAAATGGCGCATAAAAAAGGCCTTCTACCGACTGCCGAATCGCAGTAAAAAGCCCTTTGAGATGCTTTTTTGAATTTTAACGTTCAGGTTCTTCGACAACACCAATGTTTTCTGCGTGAAGGCCCTTAGGACCCTGCTGTACATCAAACGTTACTTCCTGGCCTGCCTTGAGAGAACGATATCCATCCATCTGAATGGTGGAGTAGTGGGCAAAAATGTCCTCTCCGCCGTCTTCAGGAACGATAAATCCAAATCCTTTAGCATTGTTAAACCATTTAACTTTACCAACCGCCATACATCGACTTCCTCTTAATCCTTGAACTCATAATACTATGCCCCCACAATATAAATATGAGGAGCACGATGGCTATGCGCGTCACTCGCATGGCCATAGTTAAAACTGTAGATATTTTAACCATTGAATGTCAAGCGTAAATTAAAGATTATTTATTTACAAAAAAATCGGCTAATCTGCGCTAAGGCACTATTATTGTACTATGAGTAAAGACAACGCGATCAGTATAGACAGAGAAAAAGAGAGGCTTGCGGAGCGACAGAAGACGCAGCCGCCGCCAATGTATAAAGTGTTGTTGAACAACGACGATTACACGCCGATGGACTTCGTGGTCGAAGTACTCATGCATTTTTTTAATATGGATGCTGAGAAGGCCAATCAGACTATGCTCACCGTACATTATCAGGGACGTGCTGTGTGTGGCATATTTACTGCAGAGATTGCAGAAACCAAAGTGATGCAGGTCAATCAGTATGCGCGTAAGCATCAACACCCGCTTATGTGCACCATGGAACAGGCATAGGTCTATTAACAGAGGGCGAGCGATATGTTGAATAAAGAGTTAGAGCAAACGCTGAACGAAGCTTTCGTGTTTGCCAGAGAACATCGTCACGAATTCATGACGGTAGAGCATCTGTTGCTGGCGCTGATGGATAATTCTGCCGCCCGGGACGCACTTAAAGCGTGTGGTGCCAATATCGAGCAAATCAAAAGCGAGCTTATCGAGTTTGTTAAAGATACCACGCCACTCATCATGGATGAGCAGGCAAATGACCGTGAGACGCAGCCAACTTTAGGTTTCCAGCGTGTACTTCAGCGCGCGGTTTTTCATGTGCAGTCATCAGGCAAAGACGAAGTCACCGGCGCGAACGTGCTGGTGGCTATTTTCTCCGAGCAGGAATCTCAGGCGGTTTATATTCTCAAACGTGCTGACGTCACCCGTCTTGATGTGGTGAATTACATCAGTCACGGTGTCAGTAAAAATGAAGATGAAAGTCCTGCCGGTGCTGAAAGTCAGGAAGAGACAGCAGAGGGCGAAGAGTCCGGTTCTGCACTGAGCAAATATTCTACTGATCTGAACCGTCAGGCGAAGGACGGAAAAATTGACCCGTTAATCGGACGTGATGCGGAAGTTGAGCGTACAATTCAAATTCTGTGTCGTCGCCGTAAAAACAACCCGCTGCTGGTGGGTGAAGCCGGCGTAGGTAAAACGGCTATTGCGGAAGGTTTAGCTTACCGCATCGTTAACGATGACGTGCCGGACGTGATTGCTGACAGTACGGTGTATTCTCTGGACTTAGGCGGCTTGCTGGCCGGTACCAAGTATCGCGGTGACTTTGAGAAACGGTTAAAAGCCATTCTTAAAGAACTCAGCAAAGACGAAAACGCCATTTTATTTATTGATGAAATTCATACGATCATCGGTGCCGGTGCGGCATCCGGTGGTGTGATGGATGCATCTAATTTGCTGAAGCCAAAACTGAGTTCCGGTGAATTGCGTTGCATCGGTTCTACCACCTATCAGGAATACCAGGGCATTTTTGAAAAAGACAGGGCACTTGCACGTCGCTTCCAGAAAGTCGACGTGGTGGAGCCTTCAGTGAGCGATACGACCAAGATCCTGCTGGGTCTGAAGTCCCGCTACGAAGAGCACCATAGCGTTCGTTTTACCCAGAAAGCACTTCAGGCTGCTGCAGAGCTGTCTGCCAAGTACATCAACGAACGCCATTTGCCGGACAAAGCCATTGACGTCATGGACGAAGCAGGCGCCAGCCAGCGTTTGTTGCCGGTGTCCCGCCGTAAGAAAACCATCAATGTGGCTGATATCGAGCAAATCATCGCAAAGATGGCCCGGATCCCTGAGAAGTCCGTGTCTGCCTCCGACCGTCAGGCGCTGAAACATCTTGGCCGTGACCTGAAAATGGTGGTATTTGGTCAGGACAAAGCCATTGAGACGCTGACAGACGCGATTCACTTATCCCGTGCCGGTCTGGGCAGTGAAGAGAAGCCTATCGGCAGTTTCCTGTTCGCCGGTCCTACCGGTGTAGGTAAGACGGAAGTCACACAGCAGCTGGCAAAAATCATGGGTGTGGAGCTTATTCGTTTCGATATGTCGGAATATATGGAGCGCCACGCGGTAAGCCGTTTAATCGGTGCGCCTCCGGGATATGTCGGTTTCGATCAGGGCGGTCTGCTTACCGATGCAGTCATTAAAAACCCGTATTCGGTAGTACTGCTGGATGAAATCGAAAAAGCCCACAGTGATATTTACAATATTCTGCTGCAGGTCATGGATCACGGTACGCTGACGGATAACAACGGCCGTAAGGTTGATTTCCGTAATGTGGTACTGGTCATGACCACCAATGCCGGTGTGCAGGAAACCGTACGTAAATCTATCGGCTTCCAGCAACAGGATCACAGTCATGATGCCATGTCGGAAATCAACAAGGTGTTTACCCCTGAGTTCCGTAACCGTCTTGACGGTATTATCTGGTTCAATCACCTTGGCACCGACGTTATTCTGCAAGTGGTCGATAAGTTCCTGGTGGAACTGGAAGCGCAGCTGGATACCAAAGGTGTTACCTTTGAAGTCACGCCGGCTGCAAGGGCGTATCTTGCTGAGAAAGGTTACGATAAATCTATGGGCGCACGGCCTATGTCACGCCTTATAAAAGAGGAAGTGAAGAAAGAGCTGGCTAACGAACTGTTGTTCGGAGAGTTGAGCAAAGGTGGCAGTGTGAAAGTCGATTTGGGTGAAAACAAACTGGAGTTCTCTTTCTCCGGTGCGGAAACCCGGAATGAAGAGGCGGAATCCAACTAAGGATTTCGCACTCAACCCAACTTAAAAACAAAAAGCCCGGTGACATCACCGGGCTTTTTTTAAGATTCTACAGACTACTGAGTATTATCTTGCACGATAAACGATGCGACCTTTAGTCAGATCGTACGGCGTCATCTCTACGGTTACCTTGTCACCAGTAAGAATGCGGATATAGTTCTTACGCATTTTGCCGGAGATGTGTGCAGTCACAACGTGACCGTTCTCAAGTTCAACGCGGAATTGTGTGCTTGGAAGTGTGTCAACCACGGTTCCTTCCATTTCGATAGAATCTTCTTTTGCCATGAAAAGCAGTTACCTCAGTAAGTCAAAATTTTGCCGCGCAGACATTAACCAATAAACGCCCGTGTGTAAAGGGTTCAGGCTTTATTTGAGCTGAATTTTTGCCAATTCATGTCAAATAAACGTTCATGGGGCAAAAATTTCGTTTTGTAATTCATTTTATTGCACTCGTCTATCTGATAACCGAGATACAAAAAATTGCGGGCATCGGATTTAGCATGGGCGATTTGCTGTAATATCATCCACGTGCCCATTGACGAGGACGATAACTCAGGCGCAAAAAACGTATACAGCGCTGAGAAAGAAGCTGTACCGTCACAATGACGGATGTCATCGGTAACGGCCACTGCAACCAGCTCATCTCCGTCCCGCGCTTCAATAAATACGGGGGGATTCCAGTTGCAGAAAATGAAACTGTTATACTGGTCTCTGTTAGCCGGATACATGCTGCCGTCGGTATGGCGCTCATTAATGTATCGTTCGTATAGAGGGTAGTATTCGTCTTTCGGTGTTAATGACAGCGTAGTGGTGAGGTGACTGTTGCGCTTCAGCACACGTCGCTGACTTCTTGAGGGCGAAAACTGTGCCACAGGAATACGTACCGACTGGCAAGCTTCGCAGGTGGGGCAGTGGGGCCGGTAAATTTGATCGCCGCTGCGACGGAATCCAGCCTGAATCAGCTGTCCGTAACGATAGCGGAGATCCTGTTCAGTTTCTGCAAATACCAGTAACTGTTCATTCTTATCCGGTAAATAACTGCAGGCGAAAGACTGCGTAAGCCCAAACTTCATGGCGTTATATTTCCACCTTGCCAACTACTACGGTATGAGGCAGTTATTCTGCCGTCTTCGTCTATTGTAGCATTATGTTGACGTAAGCGGTCAATAAATGTGCTTCTGGGAATGGTTTGCGCCCCGAGGGACTGCAAATGTTCCGTAGGTAACTGGCAGTCAATAAATGCAAGATTTTGGTTTTGCATGTGTTTTACCAGCGCCAGCATGGCCAGCTTGGATGTATTCGGTTCTTTGTGGAACATGGATTCACCACAAAAAACACCACCTACTGCCACACCGTACAAGCCGCCGGCCAGTTGATTGTCTTCATTCCATACTTCAACAGAGTGGGCAATGCCGGCTCGGTGTAGTCTTTCGTATGCGGTAATCATGTCACCGGTGATCCAGGTATCCGACGACAGTTCATTACTGTCAGGCCGGTAGCGGGGAATGGATGAGCAGGCACGGATAACCGCGTAGAAATCTTCATTCAGCGTGACGCGGTACTGTTTTCGTTTTGCCAGTTTTTTCAGACTTTTAGATACGTGAAAGCCATCCAGCTCAATGATTGCTCTTGGATCCGGCGACCACCAGAGTACCGGCTCATCATCGCTGAACCAGGGGAAAATGCCGTTGGAGTAAGCCTGAAATAACCGGGGAGCGTCCAGTGTTGCGCCGTAAGCCAGCAGGCCGTCAGGTTCTTTCAGTGCAGTTGAAACAGGCGGAAAAGGCGTATCAACATTCAGGTAAGGAAGTTCAATCATGGAATCACGGGGCAGGGAAGCTGCCCCGTACCTCAGTTATCAGCCTTGTTCCGGGCGGAAACCGTCGAGGAATTTTTCTGCATCCAGTGCAGCCATACAACCGGTGCCGGCTGAGGTAATTGCCTGACGATAAATATGATCGCTCACATCACCGGCAGCAAAAATACCTTCCACCGAGGTTTGTGTGGCATTACCCTGCAGACCGCTCTGAACAACAATATAGCCGTCTTTCATTTCAAGCTGACCTTCGAAAATATCCGTGTTCGGCTTGTGGCCAATGGCAATAAACAGGCCCATTACATCGATTTCTTCTTTGGCATCAGACTGCGTGTCAGCGATACGGACTTTAGTTACGCCCATTTCATCGCCCAGCACTTCGTCCAGCGTTTTATTCAGGTGCAGAACCACGTTACCGTTTTCTGCTTTGTCCAGCAGACGCTGCTCAAGAATTTTTTCACTGCGGAAAGTGTCACGACGGTGAATAACGTGAACTTCAGACGCGATGTTCGACAGATACAGTGCTTCTTCCACGGCAGTATTACCGCCGCCCACAACCGCTACTTTCTGGTTACGGTAGAAGAATCCGTCACAGGTTGCGCAGGCAGAGACCCCTTTACCTTTGAACGCTTCTTCAGATTCCAGACCCAGGTATTTCGCAGAAGCACCGGTTGCGATGATCAGTGCATCACAGGTATAAGTGCCTGAATCACCGTAAAGGGTGAACGGGCGCTTACTGAAATCAGTTTTGTTGATGTGGTCAAAAATGATTTCTGTATTGAATTTCTCTGCGTGTTTTTGCATGCGTACCATCAGATCAGGACCTGTCAGTCCTTCAGGGTCGCCCGGCCAGTTTTCAACTTCTGTGGTTGTTGTTAACTGTCCACCCTGCTGAATACCTGTTAACAGTACAGGTTCAAGGTTTGCTCTGGCCGCATAGACTGCTGCGGAATATCCTGCCGGGCCAGAGCCCAGAATAAGTAGACGGACGTGTCTGCTTTCTGCCATTTCTATCTCCAATGCTTTCACTCATCGCCGCTGACAACGAGCCTTTAAATGATGGTATCTTTATGTGGGTCAATATCGCATATTCAACCTGAATTGAGTATGACTTTTCATTACAATATATGTCAGTAATGTAACCTGAGCCGTTAACCGGGCTATAATAAACCAAACCGCAGTATATTTAGTATAGAATGCTGAATACATCCGGGATTATTTGTAGTTTAATAAAACAAAATCCAGACGTTGACCGGGGTCAGCACCGGCAGGAGAGCAGGCATGTCACAATCAGTAATTACGCTTCTGCGTGACGGACAAGACTATATGAATACCTGGCCGGTAAAACGGGAGCTTTATGCTTTCTTTCCGGAGTGCCGTGTCGTCAGTGCTACAAAGCTGGCTATCAAAGCCATGCCGCCTCTGGCCATTGTGGCCGCGGGAATGATGTTAAATGTGCTGGGAAGTGCATACCTGCCGCAGGCGATGGCAATTGGGTTGTTCTTTATCAGCCTGCCATTACAGGGCTTACTCTGGTTGGGGCACCGCTCGAATCAGACTCTGCCGCCGCAAATTAAAAGCTGGTATCAGGAAGTTCACCGTAAAATGGCAGCAGAAGGTTGTGAATTGCAGGCAATGCGTTCTCAGCCTAAATATCGTGAACTGGCGGCTACGCTGAAAACAGCATTCAGTGAACTCGACCGCGTTTTCACGCAAAAATGGTTTAACTGAAACCCGTTTCTGCTACCGGTGACGTGTTACTGCGTCACCTGACTGCCAGGTTTTTAAACCTTTTTTAAGCCTTCTTATATTTTCAGTCAGCTTACGTTGCTTCGCTGTTCTTAACGAATACCAGATTTTCCCCGCATCGTCTGCAGCGATAAGTCATGCCCTTTTTCACATTATTATGCCTTCTCACCGACAATTCTATAGTCTGGCAGCCACAGCGGTAGTTAAAGGTTGTCAGGCCCAGTACGGATAAGTCGAAGTCATGTGTCGTTGAAGGGGATACGCCGTAAACATGTTGCATGACAGTCTGCCATTCCGGACCGTGAGGTTTCACTCTGCGTCGTTTGCCTGCTGTATGCCACGTTATCAGATGACTGACTTCATGTGGGATCACATCACTGAAAAATGCCGCTTTGTTTGCAGCCAGTAATACAGGATGAAAGTTAACCCTGTTCTGCTGTAAAAAGGCGGTGCCGGCGTTTTTACCGCTGCGCCTGAAAGATACATCCGGCAAAGGGAAAGAGCGGTTAAAATAACGTTCTGCAACAGCAAAGAGGCGGTGAACCTCACGGATCACCGCCTCTTTTTCAGAGTGATTAAGTGTCACCGGGTCTTAGTCCACCTTACACTGAAGGCACAGGGTGTATACACCGCGTGGATCATTCAGGTTGGTTACCGTGCCGGTTTCTGCTAACAGGTTCTTCACCATTTTCATCAGGTGACTGTCGTTATCAGCGAATTGCATTTTTGCACCCCACACCAGCGCCTGGCCGAAAAACTCTTTCCAGAATTGTTCCTGAGGAGACAGGATACGCTCAACGTACTGGGTGTCCCAGCTTTCCAGACCGGCAATTTCAGCAGCGGATGCGACAGCATCATCAAGGTCGCCCAGCTCGTCTACCAAACCCAGTTCCAGTGCCTGACTACCAATCCATACACGGCCCTGGGCAATTTTATCAACCGCTTCAGGGCTCATACCGCGGGATTCACCCACCATGGTGATGAACTGGCGATAAGCGCTTTCCACATTGCGCTGGAGGATTTCACCAAAGCGGGGATCCAGCTTGCGCAGTGCTGACATACCGGCAATTTCGGTAGATGCAACACCGTCGGTGTTAATGCCAAGGTATTCCAGTGAATCCTCGAAGGTAAGAAACATACCAAACACACCGATGGAGCCAGTGATAGTGCTGGGAGAAGCAATGATTTTATCTGCCGGTGCAGAAATCCAGTAACCGCCGGACGCTGCATAGGTGCTCATAGACACAACGACAGGTTTACCGGCGCTTTGCAGTTCCAGCACTTCCTGACGGATAATTTCGGATGCAAATGAACTGCCTCCCGGTGAATCGACCTGCAGAACGACAGCTTTCACCGTATCATCCAGACGGGCCTGTCGTAATAAGCGTGCTGTGCTGTCCCCACCGATTGTGCCGGCGGGCTGATTACCGTCGAGGATTTCGCCTTTGGCTACCACAATTGCGACTTTATCCTTCGTGTTACCAATTTTGGGTAACGGCGGATTAACGGCTTTCAGGTAAGTATTAAAAGGGGTAACGTTGACACCCAGTTTGTTTTCATCCGTTCCGACTAAAGCAACCAGTTCCTGACGGACTTCTTCCCGGGTTTTAAGGGCATCCACCCAGCCGTTGTTCAGTGCATATTTAGCGAAATCTGCACCGGCTTCTTCAAACTTGTTCAGCAGAACGTCCAGTTCTTCATCGAAGTTACTGACATCAATACCACGGGCAGCAGCCACATCAGCTTTGTATTGTGACCAGTAAGTGTCGAGCCACAACTTGTTTGCTTCTTTTGCCGCGTCAGACATGTCATTACGGATAAACGGCTCTACGGCAGATTTGTACGTACCAACACGGAAGATATGTGTCGTAATGCGCAATTTCTCCAGCATGTCTTTAAAGTACATGCCAAAGCGGCCGTAACCTTCAAACATCACACCGCCCATTGGATTCAGGTAAATATGATCAGCACGTGCTGCAAGGTAATATTGATTCTGGCTGTAGTAGTCGCCGATAGCGTAGACCGGTTTTTCGGTCTTAAAGTCATCGATGGCAGCGGCTACGGTGCGGAGTTTATCCAGTCCGCCGCCCTGTAACCCGGACAAATCCAGAATGAGCGCTTTTATGCGGGAGTCCTGTTTGGCGTTATCCAGTACCTTAACCACATCACGTACCAGCACTTCCGGGTTTTCCGGTTCTTCACCAAACGCTTCCTGCATGAATTGTGAAAACGGGTCGACCTGTTCTTTTTCAATGACCAGGTTACCGTTCAACTGCAACAATAATGCACTGTCAGGTTTTACCGAGATGGGATCTTCACTGCTACTGATGGCAATAATGACGCCAATAACAAGAACCAGAAAAATAAGATTAAATACGAGTTTTCTGGCGAAATTCAGTACTGTCCATAGTCCTGTGAATAATGCTTTCGTCCAGCTTCCTTTTGCTGCCATATTGCTTTGTACCTCAGACGGATGTTTAGTTCATGGTAACGGAACCACGAAGGATAGCTAACTTAAATTGTAATGAATTGTGATAGCGGTAAACAAGCGCTACAGGCCTGATTTACTGTGAATATACATCATTGAGGGATAAGTTTGGTAAAAGCTGTTTCATCTGCACCACGCCGCTGATACATTGTGCTTTCATCAATGTATTTCCCGATGTGTATAAGGAGAACCGCAATTGGAAGCTCTTGACCTGCTGTTAAACCGTCGTTCCCAACCCAGACTCAAAGCCCCTGCGCCGGAGGGCGATGCCCTGGAAAATATTTTTCAGGCCGCTTTACGTGCGCCGGACCATGCGGCGCTTACGCCATGGCGTTTTATTGTGTGTGAAGGGCAGGGGCTGGTAAAACTCGGTTCTGTGTTTGAGCAGTCTGCTATTGAAAACGACAAATCCGCCAAAGAAATAGAACGTGCCCCGCAGTTGCCACTTCGAGCTCCTATGGTGATTGTGGCCATCACAACGTATAAAGAGCATGAAAAAGTGCCCCGTGTAGAGCAGGTCGCGTCGACAGCCTGTGCGGTAATGGCCATGCAAATGGCTGCTCAGGCGCAAGGATTTAACGGAATATGGCGGACCGGCGCCTACGCCCATTGTGAGCTGGTGAGAAAGGCATTGTCGTTAAATGAAGAAGATGAAATAGCCGGATTTTTATATTTAGGCACACCGGCAATCGATACGCCGCCGGTAATACGTCCGGACAGCACGCCGTTTTTCACTTACTGGCGCTGATCGTTTCAATCCTGACCGGCGTTGACCGCATCAGTGATAAGCACAAAGCAAAAGGCCGGCAACATTGCCGGCCTTCCTGTATCCGTTGAACGGACATTAAATTGAGTCAGTATTAATCTACCTGAACAATTTTCAGCGCGTTGGTCGCACCGATTTTTTCCATTTCATCGCCGTAAGTCATGATCACACTGTCACCTTCTTTCACCAGACCGATGGCTTTCAGTGCTGCCATGGTATCGTGTTTCAGCTGACCCGGTTCACTGTCGCGGGAATCAAAGAATACCGGCTTCACACCACGGTAAAGTGCCATTGCATTAAGCGTGGCTTCGTGACGTGACATAGCTATGATAGGTAAACCGGTGGTAATACGTGACATCAGCTTAGGCGTATTACCACTTTCAGTTAATGCAACAATAGCTTTGATGCTTGGCAGGTGGTTAGCAGCATAAACTGCAGACAACGCCACTGTTTCACTGACCGTAGAGAACACTGTATCCATTCTGTGCTTGGACAGTTTAACGCTGGGGTGTGTTTCTGCACCTTCACAAACCCGTGCCATGGCTCTCACTGTTTCAACAGGGTAATTACCGGCAGCAGTTTCCGCCGATAACATCACTGCATCCGTACCGTCCAGTACGGCGTTCGCCACGTCCATCACTTCTGCACGGGTTGGCATCGGGCTGGTGATCATTGATTCCATCATCTGCGTGGCAGTAATGACAACTTTATTCAGTTGACGAGAGCGGGCAATCAGTTTCTTCTGAACACCTACCAGCTCTGCATCACCGATCTCCACACCCAGGTCACCACGGGCAACCATAACGGCGTCAGATGCACTGATAATATCGTCAATGGCTTCATCGGTAGCAACGGCTTCAGCACGTTCTACTTTGGCACAGATTAGTGCTTCACAACCGGCTTCGCGGGCCAGCTCGCGGGCGTAGTTCAGGTCTGCACCTGAACGGGGGAAGGACACTGCCAGATAATCAACGCCGATTTTGGCGGCAGTTTTAATATCTTCTTTGTCTTTCGCAGTCAGAGCTTCGGCAGACAGACCACCGCCCTGACGGTTGATGCCTTTATTGTTAGACAGTTTTCCGCCTACGGTTACTTTTGTATGCACTTTACGACCGGCTACTTCAGTAACTTCCAGTTGAATACGGCCATCGTCGAGTAGCAGAATGTCGCCGGTGTTTACGTCGTCAGGCAGCGCTTTATAGTCGATGCCTACTGCATTCACGTCACCGTCATCTTTTGCCATTTCAGCATCAAGGGTAAAAGGTGCGCCTACATCAAGATTTACTGCGCCTTCTTTAAACCGGGCTACACGAATTTTAGGGCCCTGCAAATCACCGAGAATGGCGACATATTTATTTAAGTTCTTTGCTGCCTGACGTACTTTCTTCGCACGCTCAATGTGATCTTCAGCCTGACCGTGAGAGAAGTTCATCCGCACTGTGTTTGCACCTGCTGCGATGATGGCTTCAATGCGTTCGATGGTGTCTGTTGCTGGTCCTAATGTGGCAAGTATCTTTGTTCTTCTGGTCATATGATTCGTCGCTTGTTCTTCGTCGTTAACAGGGAGGCTTCTACACACGTTACTTACATTGACAATAATGTCGAAAAAATGTTCGATTTATGTTGCTGTAATGCTTTTACGTAATTTTATTACAGAATAGTAGAGCAATCTGACAAAAATGTGAATGCAAAGAACTTTTTTCCTCACTGGCCTTACCAGTGAGGTGTGAACTAATCTGAACGCAGAAAGAAGAAAAATGGTTAAAAAAAGACCGCTGGTAAAAGCGGTCTTCAGTAAAACAGATGGAATGAACTGTTATAAATCACGCTTGTCAAAACGGGAGCCACGAAGGGTGTCTTTGACCCGCTTGAGATTTTCTCTGAATTTATTGCCACGACGCAGGGTGAAGCCGGTGGCCAGTACATCAATTAACGTAAGCTGGGCTATACGGCTCGCCATGGGCATGTACATGTCAGTGTCTTCCGGGACTTCCAGAGACAACACGTAACTGCATTCACGTGACAGCGGGCTGTCTGCAGAGGTGATACCAACAACAGTGGCATCGTTACTGCGGGCAATCTGGGCAATCTCGACCAGGCTTTTGGTTCTGCCGGTGTGGGAAATCAATACAACCACATCGCCGTCTGTGCAGTTCATGCAACTCATGCGTTGCATCAGAATATCTTCAAAGTAAACCACGGGCACATTGAAGCGGAAAAACTTATTCAGCGCGTCGTGGGCCACAGAGGCCGAGGCGCCGAGGCCAAAAAATGAAATTTTTTGTGCCTGCGTCAACAGATCAACAACACGGTTAACTACATTGACGTCAATGGATTGCCGCGCAACTTCGAGGGAAGCCATGGTGCTTTCGAAAATTTTGTTGGTGTATTCACCCGGGCCGTCACTTTCATCTACATGACGGTTAACATACGGCGTGCCATTCGCTAAGCTTTGTGCCAGATGCAATTTAAAATCCGGGAAGCCTTTGGTGTCCAGGCGGCGGCAAAAACGGTTTACTGTCGGCTCACTGACATCAGACATTTTAGCGAGCGTTGCTATACTCGAATGAATTGCCGTTTGCGGGTTGGCCAATATTATTTCGGCAACTTTGCGCTCAGACTTGCTGAAAGCGGCTTTATTTTGCGTAATTTTCTCAAGAATATTCATACGGATATAGCGAAAAGTAAGGTAAAGTTATAATCATTCCAGCTTTCTATACTACCCAAAGTGACTCGGGTGACAAGAAAAATGTAATTTTTTGACAATCGAAGCAACAGAATGGCGGGTATTCAGCGAATAAATACCTCTTTAACGTGTCATAGATGACTCAAGTTGTAATTTTACTACATTTGGTGTTAACTATGTGCTAACAACGACGAGACAGTTCATCTGCGTTGCCTGACAGTATCGAACTGTTATCTGGATTATCATTAAGAAGGTCGACGAAATATGGTAATGGATAATTCCTTTGAACCCTGTGATTTTGTGCTGTTTGGCACGTTAGGGGATCTCTCACGACGGAAACTATTGCCGTCCTTATATCAGCTGGAAAAAGCTGAGCTCATTCACCCTGATACCAAAATTATTGGTGTAGCGCGTCAGGACCTGAGCACTGAGGACTACAAGAAAGAAGTCCGTAACAACATCGAAAAATTTGGTTCCAAACAAGTTTGCGAAGATACCTGGGCCCGCCTCGAAGCCCGTCTGCAATATGCTTGTGTGGATATGAAGAATACTGAAAGCTACCGCGTTTTTGATTCAGTAGTAGATGCAGACCGCATTATGGTTTGCTATCTGGCGACTCCGCCGGCTATCTACGGTGACATCTGCCGTGGTCTGCACAGCTGCGATATTATCGACAGCTCCGTACGTGTAGTGCTGGAAAAACCAATCGGTCACGATCTTGAATCTTCTAAAGTCATTAATGACCAAGTTTCAGAATACTTTAAAGAATCGCAAATCTACCGCATTGACCACTATCTGGGTAAAGAAACCGTTCTTAACCTGATTGCCCTGCGTTTTGCTAACTCCATATTTGCTACCAACTGGGACCACAACTCCATTGACCACGTACAGATCACTGTTGCTGAGTCGGTAGGGATTGAAGGCCGTTGGGGCTATTTTGATGACGCTGGTCAAATGCGTGACATGGTGCAGAACCACCTGTTGCAAATTCTCAGTCTGATTGCCATGGAACCGCCGGCAAACCTGAATGCCGACAGTATCCGTGATGAAAAACTGAAAGTGCTGAAAGCCTTACGTCCGATTAACCTGAGTAATATCAACGAATCAACAGTTCGAGGTCAGTACACGTCTGGTTTCGTTAAGGGTGAAGAAGTACCTGGCTATCTGGAAGAAGAGGGTGCCAACACCCGCAGCCGTACTGAAAGCTTCGTTGCCATCAAGGCCGACATCGACAACTGGCGCTGGGCCGGCGTGCCGTTTTATTTAAGAACAGGTAAGCGTTTGCCGACCAAAGTGTCTGAAGTTGTGATTTACTTCAAACGCCAGCCACACAACCTGTTCGGTGACAGCTTCCAGAATCTGCCGCCTAATAAACTGGTTATCCGTCTGCAGCCTGACGAAGGTGTTGAAATCACCGTAATGAATAAGGTACCGGGTCTGACCAGCTCAGGTTCAATGGACCTGCAAAAGTCAAAACTCGACTTGAGTTTCTCGGATGCATTCGGCGACGACCGCATTCCTGATGCTTATGAAAAGCTGTTACTTGAAGTGATGTTGGGCAACCAGGCTCTGTTCGTTCGCCGTGATGAAATTGAACAGGCGTGGAACTGGGTTGATTCAATTCTTGAAGCGTGGAAGCAAACTAATGAGCCACCGGAGCCTTATCAGGCTGGTACGTGGGGACCGGTAGATTCTATCGGGTTATTAGCCCGCGCTAACCGTAGTTGGTATGAAAGCAAAACAATACGGAAGAAGAAATAAGATGGCTTTGACAATTAATGCTTTTGACAATGCAGATGCACTGACCAGTGCATTTGCAGACACGCTTATTTCACTGCTGGAAAAAGGCATTGCAGAACGTGGCCGCGCCAGTCTGGTAGTGAGCGGGGGCAGAACACCTCTGGCTCTGTTCAAACAGCTTAGCCAGACTGACCTTGCCTGGGATAAAGTTGACATTACGCTGGCTGATGAGCGTTGGGTTGGTGAAAATGACGACGCCAGCAATACAAAGCTGGTGCGTGAAAACCTGATTCAGAACAAAGCAGCAGCCGCTAATTTTGTCACTTTGAAAACGAATGATGCAGATGCCAATGATGGTATCGCCGAGGCGGAAAACCGCCTGTCCAGTTTCAGCCAGCCTTTCGACGCGCTTATTCTCGGTATGGGCGAAGATGGCCACACAGCATCACTGTTTCCGTGTTCGGAGCAGGTTGCGGATGGTCTGGATCTGGCGAGTGGTAAAATTTGTATCGCTACCCAACCCACCACGGCCCCTCACCAACGTATTTCACTGACACTGCCTGCGCTGTTAAACAGTCGCAATATCTTTATTCACCTCACCGGTGAAAAGAAAAAAGCGGTTTTAGAAGACGCCATTGCTAATGCAACTGAGCTGGAAAAACCCGTTACCGCAGTTGTCAACCGTGCTGATGTCACGCTGATGTGGGCACCCTAGGAGCAGATCATGAATTCTCAAATTGCTGAAGTAACACAGCGAATTATTGAACGCAGTAAAGCAACCCGTAAGGCCTATCTGGAAAAAATAGAAAAGGCCCGCCGCCAGGGGCCGCACCGTGGTGTGCTGTCCTGTGGTAACCTGGCTCACGGCTTCGCCGCTTGTGGCAGTGATGACAAAGCCGATTTGCGTTCAATGACGAAAGCCAATATCGCAATCATCTCTTCTTACAACGATATGCTGTCGGCTCACCAGCCGTACGAAGCGTATCCGGCAATCATTAAAGAAGCCATCCGTCAGGTGGGCAGCGTAGCGCAGTTCGCCGGTGGTGTACCGGCCATGTGTGATGGTGTTACTCAGGGTAACCCGGGCATGGATCTGAGCCTGATGAGCCGTGACATTATTGCCCAGGCGACGGCAGTGGGTCTGTCTCACAACATGTTCGACGGCGCTCTGATGCTGGGGATCTGTGACAAAATTGTCCCAGGATTACTGATGGGGTCACTGGCCTTTGGTCACTTACCGACTGTTTTCATTCCTGCCGGACCAATGCCTTCAGGTCTGCCAAACAAAGAAAAAGCCCGTGTCCGTCAGGAATTTGCACAGGGTAAAGTCGGGCGCGACAAATTACTTGAAGCAGAATCTCAGTCTTACCACTCTGCCGGTACCTGTACTTTCTATGGTACAGCGAACTCTAACCAGCTGGTTGTTGAGACTATGGGTCTGCATCTGCCGGGTTCATCGTTTGTTAATCCGGGCACGCCACTACGTGATGCACTGACAAAAGCAGCATCCGTTCAGGCAACCCGTATCACTGACCTGGGCGACAACTACACGCCGATTGGTCATATTGTTGACGAGAAAGCCATTGTTAACGGTATCGTTGCATTACTGGCGACCGGTGGTTCAACTAACCACACCATGCACCTTGTGGCGATTGCCCGTGCAGCCGGTATTCTGGTTAACTGGGACGACTTCTCAGATCTGTCTGATGCCACACCGTTAATTACCCGTATCTATCCGAATGGTCACGCTGACATTAACCATTTTGTCGCTGCCGGTGGTATGTCGCTGTTGTTCAAACAGCTGCTGGATGCAGGTCTGCTGCACAATGACGTTAAGACAATTTGTGGTGACGGTCTGGATTTATACACCAAAGAGCCGGTTCTGAAAGACGGTGAACTTGAATGGCGTGACGGTCCGGTTGAATCTCTTGATAAAGAGGTACTGGCCACTATTGAGAAACCCTTTAAGCCTGACGGTGGTGTTTGCGTACTTCGCGGTAACCTGGGTCGTGGCGTTATCAAAACGTCTGCGCTTAAGTCGCCGGTTTGCCACATTAAAGCACCTGCTGTGGTGTTCGAAGATCAGTTCGAACTGGATGCGGCGTTTAAGTCCGGTGAGCTGGACAAAGACTGCATTATCGTTGTGCGTTTCCAGGGCCCGTCAGCGATTGGTATGCCTGAACTGCACCGCTTAACACCACCTCTGGGTGTGTTACAGGACCGCGGATTCAAAGTCGCGCTGGTAACAGACGGACGTATGTCCGGTGCGTCAGGTAAAGTACCCGCTGCTATCCATGTTACCCCGGAAGCCTATAAAGGCGGCATGCTGGCGAAAGTGGAATCCGGCGACCTCATCGAACTGAATACAGAAACCGGTGAACTGACACTGCTGGTGGATGACGAAACTCTGGCTGCACGTACCGCAAAAGAAGCGGACCTGGCGCATCATCAGGAAGGTATGGGACGTGAACTGTTCTCCGGTTACAGAAATATTCTGTCCGGTGCTGAAGAAGGCGCGTGTTCATTGTTTGTAACTCAGGAGCAGGCGCTATGACGGCACTTTTTGTTGCAGATGTCGGCGGGACGAACATTCGTCTTGCCCGTGTAACTGATACCGGTGTAGACAATATCATCAAATACCAGTGCAGAGATTTTGCCAGTATTGATTTGGCTATTGGTCAGTATTTCGCAGATTTACCTCAGTTCACCTTTACGTCAGGTTGTATTGCTATTGCCTGTCCGGTACTGGGTGACCAGGTAGAGATGACGAACCACAGCTGGGCATTCTCACAAACTGCATTACGTAGTCAGTTGAAGCTGGACAATCTGTTCGTGATCAATGATTTCACAGCCGTGGCGCATTCATTACCGGTATTAGGTGATGATCAGGTGGTGCAAATCGGAACCGGCACGGCGAAAACCAACGGCAATATCGCTGTATTTGGTCCGGGCACCGGGTTAGGTGTAGAACACATCACCATGACGTCTTCAGGCTGGCAAACTCTGGACGGCGAGGGTGGTCATGTTGATTTCGCCCCTGTTGATGAAACAGATGTGGTGATCTGGCGCTACCTGCAAAATGAACACGGTCGCGCATCTGCCGAAGAGGTGATGTCTGGTCGCGGACTGATGAACATCTATAAGGCGCTGGCATTACACAATAACGTACCGGTAACACACACAGAACCGTCTCAGGTTACTGAACGTGCGTTGTCCGGCGAATGCGATGTGTGCGTACAAACTCTGACTCAGTTCTGCCGTATCATGGGCAGTTTTGCCGGTAACCTGGCACTGAACATGGCTACCACCGGTGGTATTTTCATCGGCGGCGGCATTGCGAACCGTTTTGCAGAATTCTTAAAAGAGAGTGACTTCCGTGCCCGCTTCGAGGCCAAAGGTCAGATGAAGCATTACGTGAAAGACATTCCAACTTATCTGATTGCAGAGCCCGACCACGGATTATTAGGTGCATCTGCATACCTGAAACAACATACAGCGAGTGAACTATGACAACGAACGCTAACTATACACCGGCAGACATTTTTGCTGCTGGCCCGGTAGTCCCGGTACTGGTAATTAAGGACCTGGACAAAGCTGTGCCACTGGCAAAAGCACTGATTGCAGGTGGCATTAAGGTGCTGGAAGTCACACTGCGTACACCTGTTGCTCTGGATGTGATTAAGAAAATCGCAGACGAAGTACCTGAAGCGATTATCGGTGCGGGTACTGTTACCAATGCACAGCAGCTTAAACAGGTTGTTGAAGCAGGTGCGAAATTCGCTATCAGCCCGGGTCTTACAGAAGCACTGCTGGAAGCCGGTAAAGGCTACGATATTCCGTTAATTCCGGGTATTTCTTCAATTTCTGATCTGATGACAGCGAAGGATGCGGGTTATGACCACCTGAAATTCTTCCCTGCTGAAGCATCAGGTGGCGTGAAGGCGCTTAAATCTATCGGCGGTCCTTTCCCTGATGTGACATTCTGTCCTACAGGCGGTATCGGTCCGGCTAACTACAACGACTACCTGGCTCTGTCTAACGTTCGTTGTGTTGGCGGTTCATGGGTTGCACCTGATGATGCCATTGAAAGCGGCGACTGGGACAAGATCACCCAACTGGCAAAAGAAGCCTGTGACGGTGCCAAATCCTGAGTACAAATTCTCTGATTTTGCTCATAAACCGGATGTTGTATAACATCCGGTTTTTTATGTCTGTTTAAATGCTTATGCCTGATGGTGTGTTTTTCCCGCTTGTGACAATAGCTGACTAAAGGGGGGAAACAATTTGCGTGACGCTGCGGCTTTCACCGGGTGCTAGCGTGCATCCATTGGTCACGGCTGTCTCAATACATAACATATGTCTGAAACCAAACGCGTCCATGTCAGCGATAGAAGCAGCCCCTTGCCAGGGATTCCAGACCACCAGAGAATCGTGTCCCATAGACGTTACGCGGGTAAATGGCTTCTCTTCTACATAAACGGTTACGTCAGGAGCAGCATGCTGATGAATGCGGTCTGTTTCACCACTGAAAGTATACGGAGACGGGGCAGGCTTTAATGCCCAGTTTTCCAGTTTGTCTTTATACTCGCCTTCAATACCTGTAATTTTGGTATGCGCGATATCTGCCACTGAAAAATAGGTGTGCATTGCTACATTGAATGAAAACGACACGATACCGGTGTTTTCTGTTTTCAGTGTAATCGACAGGGTTTTACCCACCAGAATTTCGTAGCTGACTTTGCAATCATATTCAAAGCCTTCACCACGACTGAATGTGGGGGTAAGAACAATGCGCGTGCCGTCTCCGGTGTCTTCAGAAGACTGAATCTGCCAGCTTTGGGTGCGCAAAAAACCATGAGAAGGAAGTTCACCTTTCTCACGGCCATGATCATCACTGAACCAGGGCCAGCAAAGAGGAATTCCACCACGGATCGGGCGCTCACCGTTTAAGAACGCATGTGGACTGAGCCATAAACGGTCACGATCATCAGATTTTGGAATGAATGACAGTACATGCGCGCCAAATAAGCTGATACGGCTGCTGGCAAACTGATTGTCTACGTTTAAAAAGGTAATCCCTGAAGATTCTTCAACAGTTACAGAGTCGGGAATACTCATGTGACATCTCCTTGCCAAAATAAAGTCCGGTTATTATTGTGCATCCAAAAACAAAAAGGTGCGATAGCAAATCGCACCTTTTTTTACATTTTTATCTTGCTTATCACCCGGTTAGGGCGTGTTCGCATTATTTTGAAATATGCTGAACCAAATCAAGTACTTTATTTGAGTAACCCCATTCGTTGTCGTACCAGGATACAACTTTAACGAACGTGTCAGTCAGAGCGATACCTGCATCTGCATCGAAGATTGAAGTGCGTGCGTCACCCAGGAAGTCATTAGACACAACAGCATCTTCGGTGTAACCCAGAATGCCTTTCAGTTCACCTTCAGACGCTTCCTTCATTGCTTCACAGATAGCTTCATAAGTGGTTGGCTTTGCCAGATTTACTGTCAGGTCAACAACTGAAACATTCGGAGTAGGCACACGGAATGCCATGCCGGTTAATTTACCGTTCAGTGCAGGGATAACTTTACCAACGGCTTTCGCAGCACCGGTAGAAGATGGAATGATGTTCTGGCTCGCACCACGACCACCGCGCCAGTCTTTGTGAGAAGGACCGTCAACAGTTTTCTGTGTTGCTGTCGTCGCGTGAACAGTCGTCATCAGACCGTCAACAATACCGAATTTGTCGTTCAGTACTTTCGCCAGAGGCGCAAGACAGTTTGTGGTGCACGACGCATTAGAAACGATAGTCTGGCCATCGTATTCACCGTGGTTAACACCCATAACGAACATAGGCGTGTCGTCTTTAGATGGTGCAGACATCACCACTTTCTTTGCGCCGGCTTCAAGGTGAGCTGAAGCAGTATCTTTTGTCAGGAACAAACCTGTAGATTCAACAACAACGTCAACGTTTACATCGTTCCATGCCAGGTCAGCAGGGTTTCTTTCTGATGTAACACGGATAGTTTTACCATTTACTATCAGCTGGTTATTGTCTACCTTTATTTCACCATCAAAAACGCCATGGGTTGAATCATATTTCAGCATGTAAGCGATGTAATCTGTGTCCAGCAGATCGTTGATAGCAACAACTTCGATGTCGTCACGCTTTTGTGCAGCGCGCATTACCAAACGACCAATGCGTCCAAAACCATTGATACCGATGCGAATAGTCATGTCATACCTCTAATTGTATTTTGGTACAAGTGAAAAAAAATTACGTAAAGTATGGATCAAAATGGCATAATTGGCAAAGTAAAAAGCAAAAAATGTTGCAAAATTACAACTATGAGCTATGCAAACGTATTCAGTTTCGTCGTATCGGGTCTTTAACTGATAATGCTCAAAATTATGTGTTGATGAGAATGCGCGGCCGTTGCCTTAACATTATCAACACGGGAAACAGGAATAGATAAAATGACAAATCCCGTTTTACAACAGCTGGTTGAGATGCGCGGCATAGAGACCCACTATGTTGATGCGTGGGGCAAACCTGCCACGATTTCAGAATCAAGCCAGACCAAATTACTTAATGCACTGGGTTACGACACCAGCAATGAAGCTGCTATAGAACAACAGCTTTCAGAAGAAGCCAGAAAAATCTGGCAGACTCCGCTCAACCCGGTACAGGTTTTACGCCAATCAGACACCGTTCCGTTTTCTGTACGGTTACCGATAGAGCTGGTAACCGATGAGTATACTGTAGCGCTCTCTTTTGAAGATGGACAGACATTCGTCCACACTTTTGCACCGGTTGACGAAACACTGGTAAATGTCGCCCAGCTGGAAGACGTGGAATATCACGAATACGCTGTCACACTGCCGGTTCAGGCGCCCACGGGGTATCATACACTGAGCTTATCGGTGGAAGGGGACGATGAACCGCTTTGCAGTATGCGGGTTATTATTGCACCTTCAGCCTGCTTCATCCCTGAATCCATTGCTGCCGGTAAAAAGATTTGGGGCCTGAGTGTGCAACTTTACTGTGTACGCAGTCAGAAAAACTGGGGTATGGGCGACTTCTCAGATCTGGCTTTATTAACCGAAAAGGCCGCTGCCACCGGAGCAGAGTTTATCGGGTTGAACCCTATTCATGCGCTGTATCCGGCGAACCCTGATGCCTGCAGCCCTTACGGACCGTCTTCACGTCGCTGGCTGAATTATTTATACCTCGATGTGACAGCCATGCCCTGTTTTGACGACGCCAGTGTGCAGACCATTGTGAATGATGCGGCTTTTCAGGAAAAACTTGCAGCAGCAAGAGCGGCTGACCTGGTTGACTATGCTGCCGTTGCGTCACTTAAACTGCCTGCACTCTCCGCATTGTTCGACGTGTACTACAACAAGTACCTGACTAAAAATACAAAACAGAACAAAGCATTTAAAGCGTTCGTGGAAGCCGGTGGTGAAAGCCTTGATATGCTGGCGGTGTACGATACGTTGCAGGAAAAGCTGGCTGAAGAAGGTAAGCCTTCCTGGGGCTGGCCGGTATTTCCTGAGGAATTCCGTGAATACCACAAAACTGATGTAGCGGTATTCAGAGATCAGAATAAAAAGCGGGTTTCTTTTTACCTGTTCCTGCAATGGCAGGCTGCGTTGCAATTACAGGCCGCCAGTGATGTGGCAACTAATGCCGGCATGGCTATCGGTTTATACCGTGATCTCGCCGTAGGTGTCAGTGAAGGCAGTGCAGAAATCTGGGGTAACAAAGACTTGTACTGTACCGGTGCCTCTGTGGGGGCGCCGCCGGATATTTTAGGGCCACTCGGACAAAACTGGGGGCTGCCGCCTATGGACCCTTACAAGCTTTACGAACAGGCCTATCAGCCAATCATAGACTTGTTTGCTTCCAACATGGCCGGTTCCGGTGCTTTGCGTATTGACCATGTTATGGCACTGCTTCGTCTGTGGTGGGTGACTAAAGGTGACCATGCAAAAGACGGTGGTTACGTTTATTATCCTGTCGATGATCTGCTGGCCATTCTGGCACTGGAAAGCCACCGGAATCAGAGCCTCGTGATTGGTGAAGATTTGGGTACAGTACCGGAAGAAATCCGTGAAAAACTGGCGGATAACGGTGTCCATTCGTACCGTGTATTCTTCTTTGAGCAGGCTAAAGACGGCGGCTTTTATTCACCGGCCCATTACCCCGTGCAATCTATGTCGACACTGACAACCCACGATATGCCAACTTTGACCGGCTTCTGGCATTGCCTGGATCTTGAGCTGGGTAAAGAGCTTGGTTTGTATCCTACTGATGAAATATTGTCTGTGTTGTATCACGACAGGCATAAGAATAAACAGGCGATACTGGATACCTTGCACGGTCACCATTCCATCAGTGACAACATTAGTCGTGATGTGAATGTGACGGGAATGACTACAGAACTTAACCGCGGTATGCAATTGCATATGGCGGCAGGTTCCAGTGCGTTACTCAGTCTGCAACTTGAAGACTGGTTGGAAATGGATAAGCCTGTTAATGTACCGGGTACGTTTAACGAATATCCTAACTGGCGCAGGAAGTTATCTCAGCCTTTAGAGACTATTTTTGAAAATCAGGACATCACTAACCTGGCTGCTAAGCTGACCGCTGTCAGAAAGCAGGCCAGCACAGATTAGGGATGTTCTGCAGTCTGCCGTATTGTGCGGCAGACTTTGCAGGAGTAACAAATGGTAGTAGAGCAGCAACTGGCACAAGCGCGGTGCAGTCAGCCTTTTTCCGTACTTGGTAATCAGCAAAGCGAAGATGGCGTAACGGTTACCGCCTATATCCCGGAAGCCAAAACAGTGTCAGTCCGCTGTTTAAAAACCCGCAAAGAAATCATCAAACTCAAAAAACAGGGCGACTCAGCTCTGTTTTCTGCATTATCAAAAAAGTTAAAGCCTGCGCAGCGTTACGAACTGCAGGTGACAACGGCAGACAGCGAATACAGCTTCACCGACCCTTACCAGTTCCGTGAAGAAGCATTTCATGCTGTGCACTTTATCGACCATCAGCCTGAAAATCTTTACCGGCAGGGCGGGGCACAACTGCTAACCACAGATGGCATTACCGGAACACGTTTTGCTGTTTATGCCCCTAACGCATCTGCGGTTTCCGTCATCGGTGATTTTAACCGCTGGGATGGCCGTACTCATCCCATGCAACAAACTGACATGGGCTACTGGGTACTCTTCATTCCGGGACTCGTTGCCGGCGAGCGCTATAAATATCAGTTAAAAGATGCCTGGGGTAACGATTTACCTCACAAGGCTGACCCGTTAGGCTTTGCTGCTGAGCAGTATCCATCTCACGCTTCAAAAGTGTTCGATCACAATGCCTATGAGTGGAATGACAGTGCCTGGATGGAGAAGCGGCAGGCAGACAAATACGCAAACCCCATGAGCGTATATGAAGTGCATCCGGGTTCATGGCGCCGGCCTTCTGAAGAGAGCGGGAAACGCTATCTCAGTTATCATGAACTGGCAGATTCGCTGATCCCCTACGTGAAAGAGATGGGGTATACCCATATAGAATTGTTACCCGTATCAGAGTTTCCTTTCGACGGTTCCTGGGGGTATCAGCCGGTGGGGCTTTACGCACCGACAAGCCGCTTCGGTTCACCTGATGATTTTAAATACTTTGTTGATCAGTGCCACCAGGCAGATATCGGCATCATCATTGACTGGGTACCGGCGCACTTCCCGGAAGATGCCCATGGCCTTGCGCGGTTCGATGGCAGCCATGTGTACGAATATGACGATCCCCGCCGTGGCTGGCATCCGGACTGGAATTCATGCATTTACGATTTCGGTAAAGATACTGTTCGCCAGTTTCTGGTTGCCAACGCACTTTTCTGGTTGGATAAATTTCACATTGACGGCTTGCGGGTGGATGCAGTGGCGTCCATGTTGTACCTGGATTATTCCCGTAATGAAGGGGAGTGGATCCCCAACGTGCACGGGGGCAATGAAAACTACGAAGCCATCAGTCTGCTGAAATGGATGAATGAAGAGGTTTACTGGCACTTCCCGGGTGCAATGACTATTGCTGAGGAGTCCACTTCATTCCCGGGTGTATCCAGACCGGTGAGCGAAGGCGGTCTCGGATTCGGCTTTAAGTGGAATATGGGCTGGATGCACGATTCATTGCATTACATCAGTAAAGATCCGGCGTATCGCCGCTATCATCACGGAGAAATCACCTTTTCCATGGTGTATGCCTTCGATGAAAACTTTGTATTGCCGATTTCCCACGATGAAGTCGTACACGGAAAAGGCAGTCTGATTGGTAAAATGCCGGGAGATGAATGGCAGCAGGCGGCAAACCTGCGTTGCTATGCCGGTTTCATGTATGGTCATCCGGGCAAAAAACTGAATTTCATGGGTAATGAAATTGCCCAGTCAAGGGAATGGAATCACGATGGTGAGCTTGACTGGTGGTTGCTGGAGTTCGACAAGCATAAAGGCATGCAGGCACTTTACCGTAAGCTTAACCATCTGTACCGGACTATGCCTGCACTGTATGAGCAGGATCACAATTATGAAGGTTTCAGCTGGATAGACCATAATTATGCTGAACTAAGTATGTTGTCCTTCGTAAGAAAAGCCAAAGACGACAAGCAAAAAGTCTATGTGGTGAATAACTTTACGCCTTCTCCCCGTGAGAAGTTCCGCATTGGCGTGGAAGACCCGGGCACTTACTCACTGGTACTGAATACCGACAGCGGTGAGTTCTGGGGCAGTGATTACCCTGCACCTGAAATTGTTACTGCTGACGCGGTGGAATGGAACAATCAGCCGTATTCTATTGAAATCACTTTACCGCCACTGGCAACACTTTACTGGGTTTATGAATAACAGGAGAACCGGCAAAGGTGAAGCAAGACTCACTTGTAAACTATAACGTTAAGGCTGGCGTGCCGTATCCGCCGGGGGCGACTGTCACCGGCGACGGCTGCAATTTTGCTGTTGAATCGCCGGACGCCAGAGCTGTCGTGCTGTGCCTTTTCCAAAGTGATACAGAGGAACCGGTTGCAGAGATTGTGATGCCGGCCAAAACCGGTTCAGTCTGGCATTGCGAAGTGGAAGGTGCCGGCGAGAATCAGCATTACGCATACAGGGTGGAGCGAGGTGAAGAATCCCTTCACCATGTGCCGACAGACAAACTGTTAATCGACCCTTACGCGCATAAACTCAGCCGGCCACTGCACTGGAATGCCAGACACTATGAACATGACTCACAATTTATGGTGCCGAAATGTGTCGTGGTGCGTCATGATAATCATGACCGGCCGCCGAAACCTGCCTTTCAGCCCCATCAGCGGATTATTTACGAAGCCCATGTGAAAGGGCTGACTATGCTGCACCCGGCTGTGCCCGGCGAGGACAAAGGTAAATATACAGGGGCGGCCCATCCGGATGTCATAAAACATCTGGTTGATCTCGGTGTGACCACGGTACAGTTTATGCCTTTGTCAGCGTTCATGCCGGAACCTTACATTACAGAAAAAGGCATGACCAACTACTGGGGTTACAATCCGGTAAACTACTTTGCACCTGAACCCCGGTACGGAAAAGCGGATGCTGTCCGTGAACTGAAAGCCATGGTGGATGCCTATCATGAAGCCGGCCTGGAAGTCATCATTGATGTGGTCTACAACCATACCGCTGAGGGCGGAGATGGCGGACCGGTATTGTCTTTCAAAGGCTTCTTTCCCCATCAGGCTTATTTGTATGAGCAAACCAAAACCGGTGAGATTGTTTACAGCAATCACTCAGGATGCGGAAATACAGTAAATACTGCCAGTCCGGTCATGACGACAATGATTATGGATGCCATGCGTTACTGGGTTGAGGTTATCGGCGTTGACGGATTCCGTTTCGATCTCGCCGTGTGTCTGGGCAGAGATCCGCAACAATTTTCGCCTCACTCCGGTTTGCTTAAGTCAATTTCGCAGGACCCGGTGCTGAAACAGGCTTTGCTGGTGGCGGAACCCTGGGATATTGGTCCGGGCGGTTATCAGTTAGGCGCTTTTGCGTATCCGTGGCTGGAAGTGAACGACCGTTACCGTGACACCTTAAGAGCATTCTGGCGGGGTGATCACGCTATCACCGCGGAGTTTGCAACGCGGCTGATGGGGTCACGGGATATTTTCCATAAGGGATTCCGGCCTGTTTATACATCGGTAAACAATGTGACCTACCATGACGGCTTTACCCTTCACGATTTGGTGAGCTACACCGAACGCCACAATGAGGCGAATGGTGAAAATAACCGCGACGGGCATGGTCACAATTTATCAGCCAATTATGGTGTGGAAGGACCCACTCAGGACGAGAAAATTCTCCAGCTTCGTGAGCGTCAGAAACGAAATATGTTTTTGTCGATGATGCTGTCACAGGGGATCCCTCATGTTCTGGGCGGTGATGAGCTGAGTAAAACCCAGAACGGAAACAACAACGCCTATTGTCAGGACAATTCCCTTAACTGGTATGACTGGGAGCTGAATAAACGGGAGTCTGATTTTCTGCATTTCTGTCAGCACGTGATTCAACTGCGTCGTAGCAGCGAGTTGCTGAGTCATTTACTGCTCGACGACGATTTATTTCAGCTTGATACGAATGTAGCGGTGATCCGCTGGTATAAACCTGACGGACAGGATAAAGAATCAGAAGACTGGCAGTCACCGGACAGTCAGTCATTCGGCGTTGAAATCCGCGGTACAACCAAAGATGAAAACGACCCTGAACACTGGTTCCTGTGTTTTAATGCCAGCCTGCAGGACAAGCGTTTTAATCTGCCCGGGATCTCGCCTCAGTGTGCCTGGCAACTGATGGTCGATACCCGGTACGGTTCTTTACCGGAACAACCGGATATTTGTATTCAGAGAGTGTTTTTGCAGGCGGGCAGAAGCGTAGCCGTGTTTAAACAAAGCCAGATAGTGCCGTAAAGGGTTTACTGCTGCACGGCAAGTAAGCAATCAGTCATGATTTGAGCATAATTCGCAGAAAATCAGTCATAAGTTAGTGTTCGCACTATTATCGGGTGGTATGATCCGCAGCCATCTGTAACTTGAGGTGACACCCAATGCAAAAAGAAGATGGAAAGCACACTGAAACTAAGTGTGATATCGGTTTTATTGGTTTAGGCGTAATGGGCGCCAACCTGACGCTTAACCTGGTCGATCATGGTTATCGCGTAGCCTGTTTCGACCTTGATCAAACCAAAGTCGATGCAATTATTGCTAAAGATGCTGAAGAGCGTGGCGACGCGGCTGCCCGTGTAGAAGGCTGCAGCTCATACACCGAATTACTCAGCAAATTGAAGTCACCTCACATGGTTATTCTGTCGGTGCCTGCCGGCGAACCTGTCGACCATGTTTGTTCTCACCTGATTGACGCCGGCATCCAGGCCGATGACATTGTTGTGGATACCGGAAACAGCTTGTGGACGGATTCTGTCGAACGGGAAGAAAAGTACAAAAGTAAGTTTATCTTCTTCTCTACTGCGGTTTCCGGCGGTGAAGTGGGCGCACGTTTCGGCCCTTCTCTGATGCCTTCAGGCAACCCGTATGCGTGGACACGCCTTGAGCCGGTATTGAAAGCTATTGCAGCAAAAGTCGATGCTGAGACAGGTCTGCCGATTGAATCTTTCACCCCGGGTAAGCCGGTGCTGGAAGGGGAAGCCTGTGCCACGTACATTGGTCCTGTGGGTGCCGGTCACTACGTTAAAATGGTGCATAACGGTATTGAGTATGCCGACATGCAACTTATCTGCGAAACCTATCAGGTCATGCGTACCGCTTTACACATGTCTGCTGCTGAGATTGCAGAGGTTTTCCGTCGCTGGAATAAAGGCAAGCTGAACAGTTACCTTATGGAAATCAGTGCAGAAGTGCTGGAGCAGCTGGATCCTGAAACCGGTGTACCACTGGTAGATGTCATTCTTGATAAGGCTGGTCAGAAAGGCACGGGTCTCTGGACCGCCGTCAGCGCGCTGCAAGTGGGAAGTCCTGCCCAGACGATTACTTCTGCGGTATTTGCCCGCAGTCTGTCCAGTCTCAAAGACGAGCGTGTCGCAGCCAGCAAAGTTCTGCAGGGACCGGAAGTCAAAGTCCTTTCTGACGAAGAGAAGTTTGCGGCTATCGACAAGCTGGAATATGCGCTTTATTGCTCAAAGATTTGTGCATACGCGCAGGGTTTCCAGTTGATGGCTGTTGCTTCTAAAGAGCACGGTTGGGAACTGGACTTCGGTGGTATTGCGAAAATCTGGCGTGCCGGCTGTATTATCCGTGCGGTATTCCTGCAATCTATTTCCAAAGCCTACGAAAACAACGAAGATCTGGCGAACCTGCTGCTTGATCCTTTCTTTGCTGATCAAATCACCCAATATCAGTCTGACTGGCGGGAATCACTGGCACAGGCTGCTCTGGCAGGTATTCCCTGTCCGGCAATGATGTCAGCGTTAAGTTATTACGATTCTTACCGCACCGCAGTACTGCCAGCCAACCTGCTTCAGGGCCAGCGTGACTACTTTGGCGCACACACGTATCAGCGTGTAGATAAACCGTCGGGTAAGAAGTTTCACCTTGACTGGAGTGATCCGGCGCGTCCTCAGATTGCTATCAAAAAGTAATCGTGTAAACGAACACAGGAGCAAACATGGCTGTCGATAAAGACTGGAAAGCAACGCTGTCACCTGACGAATATCGTGTCACCCGTCAGGCTGGTACAGAGCGTCCTTACACCGGTGTATTACTGGACGAGAAGCGTCCGGGAACCTATATATGCAAGTGTTGCGGTGCGCCGCTTTTCAGTTCGGATGCTAAGTTTGATTCTGGTTGTGGCTGGCCTTCATTTGATCAGCAAACAAATGACGGTAATGTGTTGTACCGTGAAGACAATAGTCACGGCATGCGCAGAACGGAAATTATCTGTAAATCCTGTGACGCCCATCTGGGCCATGTTTTCCCTGACGGACCCACAGAGACCGGCCAGCGGTATTGTGTAAATTCGTTATCACTGAATTTGAAAACTGCTGAGGATGAAGTCGTCCGCGGCTGACATGTTCACTTCTGGTTAAAAAATAAACACCGCTTTATTGTAAAGCGGTGTTTTTGTTTGTGACTTCGTCATAACGGGTGGAAATACTGAAATTTCCTGTGAAAGTGACTTACAGGATCCGTTGAAAAAAGCGACCCCGGTAAATGCTGAAGTCTGACGGTTACAGTTTGGTAAGCCCAAGCGCCTTTGCATCGAATTCACCGTCTTCCAGTGCGCCGGTTATTTCATCTGCTACGTTATTCATCAGTGACGCCGGTAACTGAAACTTTGTTGCCATTGCTTCCAGTTGATGCGTATTGATTGAGTCGGAGTAGTGACTGGCGACTTTTGACCAGATCCAGGCAAGTTTGTACTTCTTCTGTTCCATGCTGATGGTTGTCAGCGTATGAAATACAGAGACATCCACATTTTCATCATCTTTGTAAAGACTCAACGCGCGGTACAGGGTGTCTCGGGTGCGGTTCATGTCATCTTGCGCCTGTATTGACGCCAGGGCGATCAGTTGTTCCGGCGTGTTAAGGTGACCGGCACTGGCAGCAGACATAAACCGTTTCAATGCGTCTTCATCACCGGAACGGGACCAGTGATACCAGGCGAGAAGGGGCTCACTGCTATTGCGGGTTTTACGGTTGAGACGATCGAGTTCTTTGCGTGCTGTCAGCACACCTTTCATCCGGTCTGCTTCTTTGTCCCGGTATTTTTTGTGGGTCAGGCCGGAGGCGTTAACAATACAACGCTGGTAGTCTTCAAACATCAGCATCAGGCGATAAATGTCTTCACCTTCACCGTCGTCAGGGTGGCGGTAGCGTTGCTTGATAATTTCTGCTTTTTCCCCGCGGCACCATTCATCGCTGTTGAGATCGTTACACATTTGCGGATTATCCTGACAAATTGTGGCGACTTTAGGCGCAAACATATCACCGCAACCGGGCAATACCACTGTCCCAATCAGTAACGGCAGGCACTTCGCCAGTTGTGTTGGAAAATTACTAAAGGATCGGGGTGTTTGTAGCTTAAATGATGAAATACTGAAAATTTTCAACAGTTTGGTCTTCCTTGATGGTTTTCTTAGAATAAGTCCGTTCCACGCAGACAACGACTTTTACACCTTAGTGTACCCTACAATTATGAAGCTTTCTGCGTGGACTGTCCGGTTAATTTCAAATGGTTAAGGCAAAGGCATGAATCAACAGTTTGAACAGGAATTGCAAAGTAGCTGGCAGGAACGTCAGGAATACGCGGAAATGATGATGCCGCTCATCGGTAAGCTCTACAGAAATCATTCAGTAGAAGTGTCTGTGTATGGCCGTTCGTTACTGGGTGCCAGTGTCATCGATATCGTTAAAGCACACCGCAAAGTGCGTTTACATGAAGGCATTAAACTGCGTTTACGGGAGAGCTTTCCTGTACTTGAAGCGTTAACAGCAATGCCCCTCGCACCGGCACAAATTGATATTGGTAAACTGGCTTTTGATTTCCATTATGGTAGTGCCGTCGATCAGACCGATTTGAATGCTTATTTGCAGGAAAAGCTGGCTGATGTAGCCGGTAAAGACGATGAGCAGACGCCTCAGGATGTGGTACTTTACGGCTTTGGCCGTATCGGCCGCTTACTTGCCCGTCTGCTGATAGAAAGACAGGGTAAAGCGAACAAGTTGCGCTTGCGTGCAATTGTTGTGCGCGGCGGCAAAGACGGCGACCTGGAAAAGCGCGCAAGCTTACTTCGTCGTGATTCGGTACATGGTCCGTTCAATGGCAGTATCACAATTGATCACGAGCGCCAGGCCATTAAAGCTAATGGTTCTTTTATTCAAATCATCTATGCAAACAGCCCGGATGAAGTGGACTACACCAAATACGGTATCGATAATGCTATCGTCGTTGACAATACCGGCATGTGGCGCGACCGCGACGGTCTGGGTCTGCATCTTAAAGCCAAAGGTGCTGCGAAGGCATTACTGACTGCTCCGGGTAAAGGTGACATTAAAAACATCGTTCACGGCGTTAATCATGAAGACATTCTGGCAGAAGACACAATCCTGTCAGCCGCCAGTTGTACAACGAATGCAATCACGCCTGTGCTGAAAGCGCTGGATGAAGAGTATGGTATTGATTCCGGTCACGTGGAAACCGTACACAGTTTTACCAACGACCAGAACCTCATTGATAACTACCACAAAGCTGACCGTCGTGGCCGCAGTGCACCGCTTAATATGGTTATCACTGAAACCGGCGCTGCGAAAGCAGTAGCAAAAGCCTATCCTAAACTGGCCGGAAAGCTGACTGGTAACGCGATTCGTGTGCCTACACCAAACGTGTCTATGGCTATTCTGAACCTTAACCTGAAAACTTCCACCGAGAAGCTGGCGGTGAATGAGTTCCTGCGGGATACGGCTCTGTTCTCATCGCTGCAGCATCAGATTGACTATACGGCCAGTAAAGAAATCGTTTCAACTGACCTGGTGGGTTCACGTGCTGCGAGTGTGGTGGATTCACAGGCAACAATCGTCGCTGATAACCGTCTGACGCTGTATGTGTGGTATGACAATGAATTCGGATACAGCTGCCAGGTGATGCGTGTAGTGCGCGACATGGCCGGGATCACTTTCCCAACGTTACCTGCATAATTGTTAGCGCAGGCGTTATTACCGGTATCGCTTCGGCGTTACCGGTTTTTTTGTCTGCAGAAATGTAAACCTTCGTGCTGTTCATTTCCCGGGCATAACCACCGGACGGATGTGTTAAACATGGTATTTACATTCCCGACTATGCTAAATTAGCGGCAAAAATAGAAGGACACGACAGATCCATGCATATCTCAGCACAGTTTGACAGCGGAAATATCCGTGTCATCGAAGCCACCTCTCCGCAAAAAATCGTTCTTGGCATCAACAAAGACAATCAGTCGGATTTTTATCAGTGGTTCCATTTCCGTTTATTCGGGGAAGTATTCGAAACCCATCACATCACGCTCACTGATTTGGCTAAATCTGCGTATCCCGATGGCTGGAAAGATTACAATGTACTGGCTTCTTATGACCGCCAGAACTGGTTTCGCGTAGACAGCGAATTTGACGGTGATAATCTATCATTCAGCTTCACACCGGAACAGCCAGCCGTCTATTTTGCCTATTTCATCCCTTACAGCTATGAACGGCATCTGGATCTGGTTCACGATGCACAAATGTCTCTGCGCTGTGAACACCGCTTGTTAGGCGAAACGCTGGATGGTCGTGACATTAACCTGTTAGTTATCGGTGACGAAGAGCCGGCTAAAAAGAAAATCTGGATCACAGCCAGACAACACCCCGGCGAAACCATGGCCGAATGGTGTGCAGAAGGACTGCTTTATCGCCTGCTGGATGAACAGGACGGTCTGTCCAGACAATTACTGGACGATGCTGTTTTCTATATTGTGCCGAACATGAATCCGGATGGCGCTGCACGGGGCCATTTGCGTACGAACGCGGCGGGTACTAACCTGAACCGTGAGTGGGCTGAGCCCAGCGCAGAGAAAAGCCCGGAAGTCTTGCATGTGTTAAATGCCATGACAGACACCGGTGTAGACATGTATCTTGATATTCACGGTGACGAAGCATTACCGTACAATTTTGTCGCAGGCAGCGAGGGGATCCCTTGTTATTCTGCACGCCTGAAAGATCTGGAGGACACGTTTAAAGCAGCATTACTGTCTGCTACGCCGGAATTTCAGGACGAATATGGCTATCCAAAAGACAAGCCGGGTGAAGCAAACCTGACCGTGGCATCCAATGCTGTTGGTCAGAAATTTGATTGCCTTGCCTACACGCTGGAAATGCCGTTCAAAGATAATAATAATTTACCTGATCCTGTGTATGGATGGTCAGTGCAACGCTGCCGCCAGCTGGGAGAAGACCTTTTGATTGCCGTGCGTGCGGTAGTGTCAAAACTACGATAATAAAAACACGCAAAATAACAACAAAGTATTGAGGGGAACTCGTCTTGGAAGGCTTGTATAATTTTCTTGTGTCATTAGATGGCATGCTCGGGGGAGCACCTTGGTTCCCCTTCGTTCTGCTGGGTGTCGGTTTGTTCTTTACCGTGTACCTTAAATTTCCGCAAATCCGCTTCTTTAAGCATGCCTGGCTGGTCGTCACCGGCAAGTATGATAAAGAAGGCGAGGAAGGGGATACCACTCACTTCCGCGCGTTAACCACTGCACTTTCCGGCACAGTGGGTACAGGTAATATCAGTGGTGTTGCTTTCGCAATCTTTCTTGGCGGTCCTGCGGCGTTATTCTGGATGTGGGCAACAGCCTTTCTGGGTATGACCACTAAATTTGTAGAAGTGACACTTTCCCACAAGTACCGTGTGAAAACGGAAGACGGGACCATGGCCGGTGGTCCCATGTATTACATGGACCGTCGTCTGAACATGAAATGGTTAGCCGTAGCCTTTGCTATTGCGACGGTAATCAGTTCATTCGGTACCGGAAACCTGCCACAAAGTAATGGTATCGCACAGAGTATCGAAGCCACTTTCGGTATTGATCCGGTTATCGTCGGTAGCGTGCTGGGTATCCTGCTGGCACTGGTTATCTTAGGCGGTATTCAACGTATTGCAGCATTTACAGCCAGAATTGTTCCCATTATGGCGATGGTGTATCTGATTGGTGCGCTGGCGGTAATTTTTGCTAACCTGGAAAATATCGGGCCGTCATTCGCTGCTGTTATCGGAGATGCATTTACCGGTTCCGCTGCTGCAGGCGGATTCCTTGGTGCATCACTGGCTTATGCATTTAACCGTGGTGTAAACCGGGGACTGTTCTCTAACGAAGCTGGTCAGGGTTCAGCACCAATTGCTCACGCCGCTGCGAAAACCAGTGAACCGGCATCTGAGGGCATGGTATCTCTGCTTGAACCTTTCATCGACACCATTTTGATTTGTACAGTAACCGGTCTGGTTATCCTGTCTTCAGGTGTATGGAAAGAAAAGCATGAAAACGTGTTTGACCGCGCAGATATGTATTTCGTACAGGGCGTCTATTCTGATGAACAGCCGCAGGATCGTGAAGCACTTTACAAATACTTAAACGGTGTCGACGGCAGTGGCGTTGAGGCTTATACCGGCCCGGTTTCAGTGGTTAACGGTACGGCAGTCAGTGAGGGCTTCACCCTGATTAACTCCCGTTCTATTGCGGAAGACGTAACCTATTCACTGGGTGACGACGACGCTTACACCGGCACGCTGCAAATTAAGAATGGTAAACCGGTTAAAGACAACCTGGAAGTGCAGGGCAAGTCGCTGGTGCATTCTGCCGCACTGACTACCATTGCTTTCACCCGTGGGTATTTCGGTGACTACGGGCAGTACATTGTATCTATTGGTCTGATGTTATTCGCTTTCTCCACCGCTATTGCCTGGTCGTATTACGGTGACAGGGCAATGACCTATTTGTTAGGTCCCCGTTCTGTTATGCCTTACCGGGTGATTTACGTGGCTGGTTTTATCTGGGCTTCGTTTTCAGATACCACGCTGGTGTGGGCTTTATCGGCGGTCGCAATAGTTGTTATGACACTGCCTAACCTGTTTGGTATTATGATGCTGAGCAAGGAAATGAAGCAGACGGTGAACGAGTACTGGGCCAAAGTCCGGGACGATAAGTAAACCGTCAGCGTATTCCGGCTGACACTTATGTCAGCCGTCGAATTGAAAAGGACACATTGGTGTCCTTTTTTGTATAAGCGGGCCACACGCAGGGTTCCGCAATGAAACTTATTTAAATACCAGTAAAACAGTCCGGGAGCAATAATGGCATTAACAGATTGTCCGTCATGTAATAAAAAAATATCCGATAAGTCTGAAGAGTGCCCCCATTGCCAGTTCAGAGTGGGTGATGCTTCAGCTGAAGATGTGTTGAGAAAGCAGAGTTTGCAGCGCTACAAGAAAAAACAAAGTATACAAAATCAGTCACTGCTGGCAGTGCTGTTGTTTGTTGCCGGATTCGGCTTTATGTACTGGGGCGGCACAAAGCCCGGTGATATTCAGCATAACCTGGCGATTTTAGCCGCTGTGGCCGGCTTTATGTGGTATGTTGTGAACCGTGTCAGATTAGTCATTATTAAACGTTTTTCCTCATGAATATAGATGCATTACTTGCCGCTATGACGCCCGATGTGTACGCACGTCTGCGTCAGGCAGTTGAAACCGGCAAATGGCCTGATGGCACTGTACTGTCTGAAGAGCAGCGGGACAGTTGCATGCAGGCGGTATTGTTGTACCAGTCCAAAATCGAAAAATCCTCCGAGCACATGACAATAAATGCGCAGGGAGAGATCGTGCAAAAAAGTAAAAGAGAATTCCGTGATGCGTTGCAGGCGGAACAGGATGAAAACACCATAGCGCGGTTCAAACAGGATGATATTTAGTCGACTTTTTTCCCCGGCGCACACCAGTTCAGACCCGCAAAAACGACTTCAGGCCATTGCCGGATTATCGGTAAGTAAACCAGCAGAACGCTCGGCGTTGCATGAACTGGCTTTCAACGACAGCAACAGCGATGTGAGTCTGGCCGCACTGGAAAAACTGGATTCCTTTCCTCTGTGGATGAAAATGTCACAGACAGCCCGTGATGACAAAATCCGGCGCCGTGCGGTTGCACGGGTTGAATCCGCCATTATTGATGCTGACAGTGCTGATATTTCTACTGACGACCAGTATGAGTATGTGCTGAAGCAGGCCCCTGCTGAACTGGCACGCAAGTTAGTGGAATCTCCCCGCCGGGAAACCCTGACGGAGGCTCAGATTTTTGCGTTGCTGGAAAAAATCGGCCGCAGTGACTACACACGGGAATTCTTTGGAGCATTTGCATCTGTGTCGCTGCAAATGCGTATCGCAGAACAATGCGATGATGCAGTATTGCTGGGCCGTTTAATAAAAAAGGCGGACGATACGCAGGTACAAACGTTTATTCAGGATAAGCTGAGCGCCTTACAGGAAGCGGCAGAGAAGCCGGCCAGAACTGAGCAGGCTTATACGCTGGTGTTGTCAAAGCTGCAGGCAGTCACTGACCGTTTTGATTATGAAGATGTGGATGCACGTTTGCAGGCCTGTGCTGAAGATTTAGATGCGCTGTCAGCGGATTTACCCGTTCTCGCTGAAAATGTTGTTGCAACGATCACTGAAAAGCAAACCCGTTTACTTGCACGCGCGCAGCAACACCGCGATCGTCTGAAGGTCGACTGGGATGCGCAACAAGCAGAAAGGGCATTGCAGCAGGAGTGGTTGTTATTCAAGGCTGCATTGTCTGCAGCGGAAGAAAAGGTTGCCTGGCTGTTTAATGAGCGTTTGTCAGAAGCAACACTCTCTGATGTCGAATCTGTCAATGATGCGGTAAGGGAACTGGAAGGCAAAGCTGACAGCTTCGCACAGTTAAAGCCTGCCGGGGAACGACAGGCACTGGCAGATACAATTAATGACCTTGCCGGTAAACTGGATGCATTCTCAGCACAACAGCAGATCGCCATACGGCTCAATGCGGTGCTCAGTGATGCTGAACGTGCCGCTGCTGATGCCGGTGGCGCAGAAAACATTGACGATGAAGTGTGGCGTGCGCTGGCAGGCCGCTGGGCAGAACACAAAGACTTATTGTTCCCTGTAGCGGATGCGTTAAAGCAACGCTGGAGTGTACTGTCGAAAGCGAAGAAGCGTGAACAGACTCAGCGTCGTGTGGCTCAGAACAATACGCTGAAGCAGGTCCGGAGATTATCATCTGTAGTCAGTAATCTTATTGAAACCGGACGTTTCAGAGCTGCCATGACGCGGTTCACTGAACTTCAGACTTTATATGATGCACTCGATGAGAGCAACCGGCTCTCCGTTGAGCGCAAATACGGGCAGCTCACTGAAGAGATAGCCCGTCTTGAGGGCTGGCAAACATATCTGGCTGCGCCGCGCAAACCGGCCATGCTGGAAGAAGCACGACAGCTCGCTGCAACAGCTCCTGCTGATATTGCTGCCAGAGCGGCAGCTATCAAACAACTGCGTAAACAATGGCTGTCACTGGCAACCTCTCAGGATAAGGATGAAGCAGATATCGCCTTTGACGAAGCGCTGGAACAGGCTTTTGCGCCATGTCGTGCCCATTATGCTGAACAGGAACAGCAGCGACTCGCTGCGCAGCAAAAACGGGAAGGGTTGATCAGTGAGTTATCATCACTCACACCGGCTTGTGATGACCCCGCGTCACTGGCTAAACAGCTGGATAAATTGCGTCAGCGTTGGCGCGATGCCGGTGCTGTAGATAAACCCGTGTATGAGGCGCTTAAGAAACGTTGGGATACTGCGCTGGCGCCACTCAGTGACAGCGTCAATCAGTGGTTTAATGACAACCGTGTGCGCAAGCAGGCCATTATTGAACAAGCCCGATCTCTGGCGTCTCAGGAAGACAGTGCTTCTGTGTCTGAACAGGCTAAAGCACTGCAAGTGGAATGGAAAAATACCGGTCATGCCGGCAAGCGTCATGAAAGTCGTATGTGGCAAACCTTTAAGAGCATCAATGATGAGCTGTTCGCCCGGGTCAAAGAGCAGCGAAATGCCGTTGCAGAGGAAGAAAATGCACAGCTGAATACGCTGCTTGAACAGGTTAAAGTAGTTGGCAAATCAGTGAAACAACATCCGGAAGAAATGGATGCGGCACTGGTACCTGTAGTCGAAGCGATGCATACCCTTGACGCAAAGAAACAGGCGGTGGTGCAGCAGCGTATTGACCGGTTACGCAAAAACGCGCAGCAGCAGGTTCAGGAACAGGCGCTGGATGATCGTAAAACAGCCATGTTGTCATTACATGATGTGCTGAAAAGCTGGCTGGCGGATGATGCTTTACCGGTGGACAGTGATGCCTGGGTATCATTACCGAAAGCATGGCGTAATGCACTGACAGGTCAGTCTGCTGCAGATAAATCCCGCGACTGGTACACCCATGTGCTTGAGCTTAAATTAAATATTGATGCAGCACCGTCTTTGCAGGCGGAGCGTCGTGATGTGCAGCTTGCACTGATGACTGCGAAACTGGAAAAGGGCGATGATATCAGTTTCAGTGAGGCGCTTTGTGCATGGCTTGGTCACGGAAAACCCGGTGATGCTGAGTTCCGGCGGTTACTGCAAATTATTGGTCAGGTGCAGGAAAATGCCGTATTACTGAAAGAGGTCGTGTAGTGCAGGTGCAACTGGAATTTGTGTTTGATACGGAACCGGATGCTTACCGTTTCTTAAATACAGCGAAGCATTTTGCTGCAAAAGATCTCATCGTTAAACGGGGCAGGACTTCACAGCATGTGTTGATCCGCTACCGTTATGCTGACGGAGAATTTGATGATACGGCAGCAAAGCTTGACGATCTGGCCCGTGAAATGGGTGGTGAAGAGTTTTCCGGCTGATAAAGCGACCGGATAAGACAGGGAGCCGGCTTTTCCGGCTCCCATTTATTTTAATGCGTTTTCTTTCCTGCCAGCTTTCCGGCAAGCATTAAAAAGATAATGTTGCCCGGTAACCCGCATATTTGCGGATGTTTATGACTCTGTCACCATCGAGCATAAGATACTGGCCCTTGATGCCATGCAACGTGCCCGTGAATGCAGGGGTTTTGTCCAGATTTATTGATTTGATTTTTACCGGATAGTTATCCACCGGATAGTGAATAGACACCGCTTCTGCGGTAGTTTCGCTTACCGCATCAAGCCCGTGTTCACGGCGTATATCTTCCAGACCGTCAGCGATTTTCTCCATCAGACTGGCTTTCAGCGCCGGTAAATCTGCCGCTTCCGCTTCGCCTTTCAGCATTGTCCGCCAGTTGGTTTTATCCCCGATGTGGGCTTTACATAAAGTTTCCACCAGACCACTGGTCAGGCGGTCTTTGACACGAAGAAAAACCATAGCCTGACTGGCGCCCTGGTCCATCCAGCGGCTGGACACATGATCAGATACATGACGGGTAATGCCAATCTTCAGGTTGCCGGTATTCGCCAGATAAACAAAGTGGTCACTCAGACAATGGGTTTCTCCCCATTCCGGTTCCCTGCAGGTGCCTTCTTTGTAATGGCAAAGTTCAGGTTTGATAATACAACTGTCGCATTGAGCCAGGGTGATCAGGCAGCGGTAGCAGTAACCCTGATTGAAACTTTTTTTGGTTTTCGCATCACAATGAACGCAGCGGATTTCACCTTCTGTGGTCAGCGTAATTTCTTTCCCGATGAGACTGTTCATATCTACCGTCTCATCACCCAGCGGTAATGTGTAGTGGACAAGATGACTGGTATTAACGGTTACCTTCATCTTGCCAAGTGCGCCTGTAAATGATTGCATGTTTACTCTTTTTTTATTCGCTTAGCTCACCACGTAAACTTGTCGTCAGCTTTGATTTAATCTCTTCATAACTTAATGACTGGCTGAGCAGATAGTGCAATTTGGCAAGGGCTGCTTCCGGCGTCATGTCACTGCCGGACAGTACACCGGCTTCTTTTAAACTGTTACCCGTTGCATAGCCACCCATATTCACCCGGCCACGGAGGCATTGTGTGCAGTTAAGTACAACGATTTCCCGGTCTGCCGCGTACTTGAGTTGTTGTAACAGAGCAGGCTGTTGTGGTGCGTTGCCTACGCCGTAACTTAACAGAATGAGTGCATTAACCGGCTGCTGTAACGTGTTTTTAATTACTTCCGGTGAAATCCCGGGGTATAAGCTCACCAGACCGATGGGTTGTGATTTAACACGGCAGACTTTCAGTGGTGTTGCTGCCGGTTTGGCCAGTTCTCCGGCTTTGACACGGATATTAATACCGGCTTCCAGTAACGGCGGAAAGTTTGGTGAGTCAAACGCATTAAAACCGTCAGCATCGACTTTTCGGCTCCGGTTTCCTCTCAGAAGGCGGTTGTTGAAGAACAGGCTGACTTCTGCAATGGGATAGTTCGCCGCGACGTAAAGGGCATTGAGCAGATTAACCTGACCGTCAGAGCGCAGTTCTGCCAGCGGAATTTGTGAGCCGGTAACGATAACCGGTTTACTCAGATCCTCCAGCATAAAGCTGAGGGAAGATGCCGTGTAAGCCATGGTATCCGTACCGTGGAGAATAATGAATCCGTCATATTTATCGTAATTATCTGCGATATCATCAGCGATACGCTGCCAGTCTGACGGATTCATATCAGAAGAATCAATCAGGTTGTCGTACTCATGCAGAGTATATAAAGGCATTTCAGGACGATGAAACTCAGGCATGTTGGCGAGGGTGTTGCCAAGGAATCCCGCTGCGGGCACATAGCCTTGTCTGGAGGGTTTCATCCCGATAGTACCGCCGGTATAGGCAATGTAAATATGTTTTCTCATAGGGACTCCTGTTTTTAGCGGCGTATTGTAACAGGCTGGCAGGGCAAGTCATCATGTGCCGCTGCGAATAGAGGCGGGTAGGGTGATTGATTTGCCTCACATGTCTGATTAATAAAGGTAAGACGGACATAATTCATGCTTGCTCCGCAAAATTATCAGGGCATAATTAGAATAGATCGCTCAGACAATATACAGCCTTTAACAGGCTGGTCTGAAACCGTTTATAAAATCATAAAAAATACAGCAGTACGGTTATTATTATGCAAAGTAACACAGGAAGTTTAGTCTGCGTGGGGCCGGGAATGACCCTTGGTGCTCATATGCCGCTGCGCTGCCGCAGTCACATCGAAAACGCTGATGTGGTCTTTACCAATTGTCATCCTCTGATGGAGCAATGGGTAAGCACCATGAACAAAGATACCCGTTCTTTACAGCCACTTTATGCGGAAGGTAAAGATCGCCGTGATACTTATCGCGAAATGGTCGCAGCGATAATGGCGGAAGTGACATCGGGCAAACGGGTGTGCGGTGTATTCTACGGGCATCCGGGTGTATTTGCTCAGGTGCCTCACACGGCTATTGCTCAGGCAAAGCAGGCAGGCTTTCGTGCGCATATGGAGCCGGGCATTTCTGCTGAAGACTGCCTGTATGCTGATATGGGCATCGACCCCGGCGCCTATGGCAGTCAACATTTTGAAACCACTCAATTCATGATGTTCTCACGTAATATCGATACTACCGCGTATCTCTTCCTCTGGCAGGTCGGTCTGGCAGGGGACTTATCCATCACAAAAAAATCAACGTCGGTGGCTCAGCGTAAAGTACTTACTGATCTGTTAATTGATGATTATGGCTATCCGCCGGAGCACCGTGTTGCGTTGTATGAATGCCCCGTGGTGATAACGGATAAAACCAGAATTGAATGGCTGCCTTTGAATACGTTACACGAAGCAGCGTTATCCTTGATCACCACCCTGGTGATACCACCATGCAAGCGATTAATTAAAAACGAAAAAATACTAAATAAACTCAACTCACTCTCATCTGACAAGGAAGCAACATCATGAATAAGACTATTGAAATACTCGCTGCACTGGCAGAGGATGTCACCCGTTCGGTCGATCAGTTATCACCGCAAGAAATGGCAGATATCGCACGTTTGAAAGCAGAAACTGTTAGAATGAACCCGCTGATGGCTATCGTGGAGCCTAATGATCCCGACGAGCCTTCACGGGAACCGGAGCGTGAGCCCGACAGAAACCCGATTGTGGCGTAACTGCTGCAACGGATAGTTGTTTAATACTGAGATTGCTGAATGCGCTGTTTTCTTTTCATTTTGGTGTTTATTCCTTTCGTCTGCACGGCAGCGGATGATCATGAAAGACTGCAGCGCATTGAATCCCTCGCTTTGTCTGACTGGGACACGGCAAAAATCCTCCTGAAAGAAGTTAACCCGGAGGTGCTTGCACCGGCAGATAAACATTTTTACCGCTATTTATCCATTTACCTTTCTACGAAAGATACGCCTCTTGAAACTGTTGTCGGTCAGTATAAAGGGCTTTACCGCACGCTGCCGGATGAGGCGGTGAAAGTTAAAGTTGCTAAATCTCTGCTGGCACTGGAAGCTTATCTGAACGAATGGGACCATGCGTTCGGCCTGGCAAAAGAACTTGAAGCGCAAATCGCCCGGCTGAATGACGTACAGAGTAATTTATCCGCCTGGAAAGGCATGGTGGTATTTTACAGCCAGGCCGGTTTGTATGACATGGCGTCTGATATGGTGGGAAAAATCCTTGCAACAAAAGAGGCAGGGGATGATTTGCGCTGTTTCGCACTCTCTCTGGGTGAAGAAATAAACCTCCATAACAACACGGCGTCTGAAAAAGGTTTTAATCATGCGATTGATGTCTGCAGACGGGCAGGGCAAAACTACTACATCGCTTTCAATTACGTCCATCTGCTTGATTTATATGTAAATGAAGAGGCTTTCAACAAAGCACGCATTATCGAGAAGGAGGCTACCTGGCGGGTAAACGAGAGTCAGTTTCATCATTTGATGGCCGGATTCAGTTTATCGCTGGCTGAGATGCGCCTCAGCGAAGGAAAAGTAGAAGATGCTGAAGCACTGGCACTGGGTGTGATTCAAAAGGATATCCGTGAGGAATTTAAAGAGGCCCTGCGCGATGCATACCGTATCCTGGTCGGGATAGCCGTTGAAAAGCAGCAATATCATAAGGCGTTTGATTACATCAGCAATAAACAACGCATGGAAGATGCGCTGCATTCAGAACAAAGCATAAAAGAACTCGCATTTCAGAAAGCCATGTTTGATGTATCCAGTAAAGAAAATGAAATTCTCCTGCTGGACAAACAAAACAAGTTACTTCAGGCAGAAGCAAAATACAGCAGCCAGAAAATGAAGACCACGGTGCTGGCCCTCTCGCTGGTGTCAGTAATGGGTGTTGCTTTGCTATTGTGGAGCTACCGCAGCCGCACGCTTGCCAGACGCCTGCGCTACCTGGCAACCCGCGACAGTCTGACAGGTGTTTATAATCGGGGTTACTTTACCGACCTTGCCGCAGAAATACTTAAACGCTGCCAGAAAAATGAAACGTCTGTGGTGATGTTACTGCTGGATCTGGATTTATTTAAAGGTCTTAACGACACTTATGGTCATCAGGTGGGAGACTGGGTTTTGCGGGAAGTGGCCCGTGTTCTTAAAAATTGCTGTCCGGAGAAAGGTCTGGTCACCCGCATGGGCGGAGAAGAATTTGGAATTCTGGCCGAAGGAATGACAACAGAGCAGGGATTCGAACTGGCGGAACGCTGCAGGCAGGCCATTGAAGAAATTGATTCCGGGATATCCGGTCATAAGTTTACTGTATCAGCCAGTTTCGGAGTCAGCAGTTCATCGCAGGTAGGATATGGTCTGGATAACCTGTTTTCGGCTTCGGATCTTGCGCTTTATCAGTCTAAACGCTTCGGCCGCAATCAGGTTTATGAGTACAGTCATTCAATGAATTAAAAAACCCGGCATTTGCCGGGTTTTTTATAATACTTAGCTGAGAGTTACTTCACTTCTTTACCGGCTGCCTGCTGGTCTGCATGATAGCTTGAGCGAACCATTGGACCGCATGCCGCGTGCACGAAGCCGATATCTTTCGCGTAATCGCCAAGCGCATCAAATTCGTTCGGGTGCACATAACGTTTCACCGGGTAATGGTGACGGGACGGTTGCAGGTATTGACCCAGAGTCAGCATGTCGACATCGTGAGCACGTAAATCACGCAGTACACCTTCAATCTCTTCGTTCTCTTCACCCATGCCCATCATCAGGCCGGACTTGGTTTTCACGTCAGGGTGCTGAGCTTTAAACTTCTTCAGCAGATCCAGAGACCACTGATAGTTCGCGCCCGGGCGGCATTCCCGGTAAAGGCGAGGAATGGTTTCAAGGTTATGGTTGAATACATCCGGTACACCGCTTTTGAAAATCTCCAGTGCACGATCCATACGGCCACGGAAATCCGGTACCAGTACTTCAATGGTGGTTGACGGACTGTGTTCACGTATTGCATTAATACAATCAACAAAGTGCTGAGCACCACCGTCTCTGAGATCATCACGGTCTACTGAAGTAATCACCACGTATTTCAACTTCATTTCCGCAATGGTCTTAGCCAGTTTTTCCGGTTCTTCGGCACTGGGCGGTAATGGTTTTCCGTGAGCGACATCGCAGAAAGGACAACGACGGGTACAAATATCACCTAAAATCATGAAGGTGGCAGTTCCGTGGTTAAAACACTCAGCCAGGTTAGGGCAGGAGGCTTCTTCACATACGGAATGCAGTTTGTTTTTACGCAGCGTCTGTTTGATTTCGTCAATACGATCAGTTGTACGTGGAAGCTTAATCTTGATCCATGACGGTTTACGAAGCATCTCCTCTTTTTCGGTAGGGACGATCGTAATCGGAATATGTTTTACTTTCTCATCATCGCGGAGTTTTACCCCGGCTTTAGGACGTGCGTTACTCATCAAAACCTTCTTTGTTTATGACTTCCTGAATATTTAGAATATTCAGAAGGTGTTGCGTGAGAGCCGGGCCTGCAATTTCCAGCGAATCAGGCCCTGCTAACCGCGCAGTATCAATCATTTCCATGCCGGCATAGCCGCAGGGATTAATCCGGTTGAACGGAGCTAAGTCCATATTAACATTGAGTGCGAGTCCATGGAATGAACAACCTTTACGGATCCGTAATCCTAAGGAACACACTTTCCGTTCATCAACGTACACACCGGGAGCATCTTTCTTAGCGCGGGCTTCTACACCGTAGTCTGCCAGTAATGCAACCACTGCATCTTCCATCGCCGTCACCAGCTCCCGCACACCCAGTTTTCGACGCTTAATATTCAGCATCAGGTAAATAACCTGCTGGCCGGGACCATGGTAGGTAACCTGACCGCCACGGTCTACGTTGACTACAGGAATATCTCCCGGCATCAATATGTGTTCGGCTTTACCCGCCTGACCCTGGGTAAACACAGCGTCATGCTCTACCAGCCAGATTTCATCGGTTGTGTCTGCGTCACGCTCATCTGTGAACGACTGCATTTTTTGCCACACCGGCAAATAAGACTGACGGGCTAACTGACGGACAATTACAGGATGATGTGTTGCGGTCACTTACAATACAACCCTGACCAGTTCAATTTTAGCCAGCTCGGTATAAATGGTTTCCATGTGCTCTTTACTGGTCACACGGACACTCACCGACACAGAATGGTAGTTACCTTTAGCACTGGGCTTAACGGTAGGAGAGTAATCTCCCGGCGAATGCTTCTGCAGACAGGTAATCACCTGCTGCGGTAATTCTTCATGGGCTACACCCATTACTTTAAACGTCTGGAAACAGGGAAAATCCAGCAACTCATCGAAACGGGTATCCATTACGATATCCTTACTTCTTTATATAAACAAAACGGCCAGATTATAACAATCTGGCCGCTGATCAACTAGCACTACTGACCGGTTATTCGTCCCAGCCAAGCTGCAGCATGACATAATCAACCATACGATCGAAGAAACCACCTTCATTCACTTCCTGCAAAGCAACAAGGGGATAGTTGGCAACGTCTTCGCCGTCCAGTTGCAGGTAAAGTGTGCCGACCACCTGGCCTTTTGCCAGTGGCGCTTCCAGTTTCTTATCTAACTCAAAGCTGGCTTCCAGGTTACCTGCCTGGCCACGGGGAATGGTAATGGGGGTAGATTGATTAATTCCAAGATCTACAGTTTCGCGGTCACCCATATAAATGCGGTGAGCAACGAAGCTTTCACCGGCTTTATAAGGGGTTACAGTTTCATAGAAACGGAAACCGTAACGCAATAATTTTTTGTTTTCTTCTTTTCGGGCGCGTTCACTGTCTGTGCCCATCACAACAGAAATTAAACGCATATCACCTTGTTTGGCCGAGGTGATGAGGCTGTAGCCTGCATCAGAAGTGTGACCGGTTTTAATGCCATCCACATTCAGGCTCTGATCCCACAGCAAGCTGTTACGGTTGTACTGTTTGATACCGTTGTAGGTGTACTCTTTTTCGCTGTAAATCGCGTAGATTTCCGGCGTCTCAGCGACCAGCGCCTGAGACAACAGCGCCATATCCCGCGGCGTTACGTAGTGATCGGGGTCGTGCAGGCCGTGGCTGTTCACAAAATGTGAAGAAGACATACCCAGCGCCTGCGCGTGGGCATTCATCATGCTGGCAAAGGCACTTTCAGAACCGGCGATATGTTCAGCCATAGCAACACAGGCATCGTTACCGGACTGAATAATAATACCGCGAACCAGGTCGGCCACTTTTACCTGTGTACCCACCTCAATGAACATTTTTGATGATTCCGGAAAATTCTTCGCCCATGCATTTTCAGAAATGGTTACTTCATCGTCCATGCTGATATTGCCGGCTTCCAGCTCTTTTCCGATGACATACGTCGTCATCATTTTAGTCAGACTTGCAGGCGGCAACTGCATGTCTGCATTTTTCTCTGCGATAACCTGGCCCGTTTCGTTATCCATCAGCACGAAGCCTTCAGCGGCAACACTTGGCGGCGGCGGGATCACGACGTTGGCGTGGACTTTGGCAACATAAGACATGCACATCATGATAAACATGGTGAGCATGAAAGACGGTTTAGCGCGATTTATAATTTTATGCATGGGAATATCAATTACCGTTTTTTATTTAAGACAAACTGTTTTGAATTTTAACGTAAGCAACAAGCCTGGACCAGAGTCAGTGCAGCTTTGTTCCTTATATAAAGAGCAAAGTGATTCAGATGCTGATTTGTACCTTAAAAGTCTACCGGATTACAGTGTTGCTGACCGATTTACCCGGCAAATCCACAAGTTCGGCAGATGAATGCCATATTTACAGGTTGCCGCCCACGGTATAAGCACCGGGATAGCCATTTTTCTGCAAATCATCTAACAGCATTTTTGCCTGAAAGCGGTCAGCCAGCGGGCCCAGCCGTAATTTGTAGATATTATTAATTAACGGTATTTCAGCAGGCACCTGATAAAGTTGGGACAGGACGGTAGATACTGATTTGGCACGTTCAGGATCACTCACTGCGGCGACCTGAATGTAAAGCCCGTCGTCAGCAGCAGAAACCGGCTCAGCTTCCGGCTCTTCAGGCAGCGGAACAATGCCGGCATATTGTTCATAGCTGACAGTAGGCTGATCGCCCACAGTCACCTGATTGTTCTCATCAAAATGAATCACTTCCAGCTTCACCTTTGCCGTGCCGTGCTGCTGGTAATCCAGTTTCTTCGCTGCGGCATAAGACAAGTCGATAATCCGGCTGGAATGAAAGGGGCCACGATCATTTACCCGCACGATGGCTGTCTTGCCATTACTCAGGTTAGTCACTTTAACAAATGAGGGCAGCGGCAAGGTTTTATGTGCCGCTGTCATTGCAAACATATTGTAGGTTTCACCGTTAGAAGTGAGGTGCCCGTGAAATTTCTGGCCGTACCAGGAAGCCAGCCCGGTTTCCACAAAACCTTTGCCGGATTGCAACGGAAAATATCGTTTACCCAATACTTCGTAGGGGCGGCTGTTCCATTCACGGTAAGGTTCGTATTGCGGGTCTGCGTCAGTGTAATCCGGTTCGTCATACACAAACGTGGGGGCTGAATCGCTGTGCTGGGCATAGCGACCTGAAGACTGGCAGCCGCATAACACGACTGCACATAGCAGTAAGATACAGTATTTAGCGCACATAACCGGTTATCGGGATAAGAATCTTTTTTGTGTTCCGATTGCCATCAGAATGCCAAAACCTGCCATCAATGTCACCATTGACGTACCGCCAAAACTAACCAGTGGCAGTGGCACTCCTACTACGGGCAGTAAGCCTGACACCATACCCATATTTACAAACACGTAAACAAAGAAGGTCAGGGTTATCGAACCCGCCAGTAACTTACTGTAGGCGTCCTGAGCACGGTTGGCAATGATCAGGCCGCGAATAATGATAAACAGGTAAATTGCGAGTAATCCGATGACGCCAGTCAGACCGAATTCTTCACTGAAAACCGCAAAGATAAAATCGGTGTGACGTTCCGGCAGAAACTCAAGCTGTGACTGGGTTCCCTGCAACCAGCCTTTGCCCTGAAGGCCGCCGGAACCAATGGCAATTTTAGACTGGATAATATGATAACCGGCGCCCAGAGGATCGGATTCAGGATTTAAAAACGTGATTACCCGCTGCTTCTGATATTCCTGCATCAGAAAAAACCACATTACCGGTGCAAACGCACCGCCCATGGCGGCAACAATGCCAATAAGACGCCAGCTCATGCCTGCCAGAAAAATAGCAAAAATTCCCGAACTGGCAATAAGTAGCGACGTCCCTAAATCCGGCTGTTTAGCGATGAGGATTGTGGGTACGATAACCAGAGTGAAGCCAATGCCTATCTGAATAAGACGGGGGGGCAGGGTAAACTTACTGATATACCAGGCCACCATCATGGGCACCGCAAGCTTCATCAGTTCCGATGGCTGAAAACGAACAAATTTAAGATCAAGCCAGCGCTGGGCACCTTTACCCACGTCGCCGAATAAAAGTACAGCAATCAGCATCAGTAAGCCGGCAATGTAAGCATAAGTGGATAACCGCCGGTAGGCCATAGGTGGTACCTGCGCCATGACGCACATTACACCCATGGCAATACCGAGACGGGCGAACTGCCGTTCCATCTGGCCGGGATCCTGACCGGAGGCCGAATAAAGGGTATACAGGCCGACCACCATTAAAACCAGCAATCCCAGCAACAGCCAGCCGTCAATATGAAGCCGTTCGAGCAGAGTAGACTGATTTTGTTTTATCGTTGTACGTTTCATTCAGCCTGTTCCTTTGATGCTTGCTCCGGCGGCACATAATCAGGCTGCATAAAGTCCCTTTCGCGGAAGAAAAAATCCATAACCTGACGGGCTACCGGCGCGGCATTGGAACTGCCGCCTCCGGCATTTTCAACCACAACCGCCACAGAGACTTCAGGTTGCTCATAAGGGGCGAAGGCTACATACATGGCATTATCACGAAGATGTTCAGAAACCTCTTCTTCGTTGTAGGACTCGTTCTGGCCTACTGAAAAAAGTTGTGCAGTACCGGATTTACCCCCGGACTGGTAAGGGGCATCAGAGAATGACTTGCGGCCTGTACCTTCATCGGAATGATTAACATCGTGCATGGCACTGAGCATTAAATCCCAGTTTTTCCTTTCTTTCACCATAATCGGACGCATGGTTTTTAAAGGCTCCTGCGAGACCTCGCCGTTTTCACTCATGAATCCCATCATAATTTGAGGAACAAACCGTTCGCCGTGGTTTATCAGTGTATTTATTGCCTGATTCAATTGGATTGGTGTCGCTGTCCAGTAACTCTGGCCAATACCCACAGGAATCGTATCGCCGATGTACCAGGGCTGATTAAAACGGGCACGTTTCCAGCCGCGGCTTGGCATATTGGCGTCTGATTCTTCGTATAAGTCTACGCCGGTGTAATCGCCGAAACCGAATTCAGACATCGCATCACTGATTCGATCGATACCGAGCTTGTAGGCAAGGTCATAGTAGAAAGTATCGCAGGACATCATAATGGCCCGTTCAACATTCACTTTCCCGTGCCCCCATTTTTTCCAGTCACGCCACACATGGCTGACGTTGGGGAGCTTGTAACGTCCGGTGTCATTGATAGTGGTCTTTGGTGTAATGACACCGTCCTCAAGGCCCACCAGACCAAGCAGAGGCTTGATAGTGGAAGCCGGTGGATATTGTCCCTGCGTAGCGCGGTTAATCAGAGGCCGGTCAGGGGAATTCAGTAAGGCACTGTAGTTTTTGCTGCTGATCCCGTGGACAAACAGGTTAGGGTCGTAACTCGGGCTGGAATACATGGCCAGTACACCACCGGTATCAGGCGCCGAAACGACCACCGTACCCCGCTTACCATCCAGCGCTTTTTTTGCAGCCAGTTGCAGGGCAAGATCAATATTCAGCACAATGTCTTTACCTGGCACCGGCGGATCAACACTCAACGTACGGATTATCCGTCCCTGACTGTTCACTTCTACCTGCTGATAACCGACCTGGCCGTGTAATTCTTCTTCATGGTATTTTTCGATACCCAGTTTACCGATGTCGTAGGTAGCTGCGTAGTTATCTTCCTGACCGGCTTCCTGCAATTTCTGTAAATCTTTCTTATTAATTTTTGCTACGTAGCCAAGTACGTGAGTCAGCGTTTCACCGTAGGGATAGTAGCGCGAAAGACGGGCTTCCACAGAAACACCCGGAAAACGGTGTTGCTGGGCAGAAAACAATGCCACTTCTTCTTCATTTAGCTGGGTGCGCAGAGCGATGGGCTTAAACCGTCGTTGTCCGCGGTATATTTTAAGAAAGTTGTCACGCTCTTCCTGCGTGATCCCCATGAGTGCAGACAGGCTGTCCAGGGTGTCGTCCAGACTGTCGACTTCTTCAGGAATGACTTCCAGGCTGAATACCGGCCGGTTTTCAGCCAGCAAAATACCGTTGCGGTCGTAAATCAATCCACGGTTAGGGGCAATGGGCAGAACCTTTATGCGGTTACCGTTGGAGCGGGTCTGATAAGCATCGTGCTGTTCCACTTGCAGTACGTAGAGGTTACTCACCACGATACCGAGCATGGCAAACACAATAAGCAGTGAAACAGCGGCGCGGCGGGCAAACAGGTTCGCTTCCGCTGTATGGTCACGAATCGCCTGACGTTTACGGGCCATGACTATTCCCGGTGATACGGATGGTTCTGGGTAACAGACCAGGCGCGATACAAGCTTTCCGCCACAATGATGCGCACCAGAGGGTGGGGTAATGTCAGATTAGAAAGTGACCAGCGCTGTTCCGATGCGGCAATACACTCATGAGCGAGTCCTTCCGGGCCTCCGATGAGTAAACTTACGTCACGCCCGTCCATCTTCCAGGCATCGAGTTGTCTGGCAAGTTGGGGGGTATCCCATGGCTTACCGGTGACTTCCAGTGTGACGATGCGGTTTCCCTTCGGGATTGCCGCCAGCGTTGCTTCTCCTTCCTTTTGAAGGATGCGCGGGATATCTGCATTTTTACCACGCTTTCCCGCGGCAATTTCAGTAAAGCTGACAGGCATGTCAGCGGGAAAACGGCGCACAAACTCATCAACACCTCTGGCAACCCAGTCAGGCATTTTAGTTCCTACCGCAACGATTTGAATTTTCACCGTTTTACAACTTCCCGGTTGAGCGATTTGAAGTGATAAGTCTTGCCGGAACGCCGCTGACAGTCAACGCCGTGGCATACTGATGGCTGATGTTCAGCCCCAGAGCTTTTCAAGCTGGTAGAAATCTCTCGCTTCATCCTGCATGACGTGCACGATGATGTCACCGAGATCAACAAGAACCCATTCACCGGTCTCTTTGCCTTCAATGCTCAGAGGCGGATGTCCGGCCTGTTTCATTTCTACATGCAGATTATCCGCGATAGACACCACGTGTCGCTTGGAATTACCCGAGCAGATAATCATCAGGTCAGTAATTGTCGACTTACCTTTAACGTCCAGTTGAATGACATCACGGGCTTTCATGTCGTCGATTTTATCTAACACGAATTGTTTGAACTGGTTACTGTCCAAAAGTTCTCCTCAAATACACAAAAAATTAACGTACAACATTTTAACTATAGCGAATTTTACCGCAATTCCCACACCGGTGTCAGTGCAGGTCCGGCATCAAAGTTAATCCGTTAAGCTCTATGCCCATGAACAACATACAAAGGTGTGCAAGCTTGATATAAGGCCTTTCCACTGTATTTTGTTTAAAAGCAAAGTCGGCCTGTTCCAGCGCCTCTCTGATATGGTCAAGGTGGGCAGCGCTCAGCCGGTTCAGTGCCGACTGATAACAGCCCTGACGATTTTTCCAGATCCCGAACTTCATCCACTGGACAGGTTGTCCGGACGATCTGACTTCGTGTAACTGGCTTAAGGTCTGCCATTCACGAATAAATGCCCAGATCAGTATATTAGGTTCAATGCCCTCACTTTCCAGACGGTACAACATGCGGATACAGCGCTGCCGGTCTCCGTTCAGCATGACATCAACCAGCTGAAATACATTGAATCTGGATTGATCGACAATGGCCGCTTCTACCTGTTCAGGTGTAATGGCCTGTCCGGCATAAACCAGCGATAACTTCTGGATTTCCTGATGAGCGGCCAGCATATTGCCCTCACACATATCTGCAATCATGCGGACACAGGCTGCATCGCCGTTAAGTCCGGCTTTTTGCATAGTCTGCTGGATCCATGTGTGAAGATTATTACCTTCCAGTGCATAGCAAATGGAATGAATGCCGGTATCGTCAAGAACCTTGAACCATTTGGCTTTTTGTACATCTTTGCCAATACGGGGACCGTGGATCAGTAACAGAATGTCGTTACCCAGATTCGCTGCTACCGATTGCAGGGTCTGACTACCTTCAGTACCGGGTTTACCGGTAGGTAGTTCCAGTTCAATAATTTGTTGCGAAGCAAATAAGGACAGAGATTGAGTGGCCTCAATTAACTGACTCCAGTTAAAACCACTGTCGGCAACGAATACTGTCCGCTCAGTGAAGCCCTGAGCTCTGGCTTTTTCCCGCACCGCTTCGATCATGGAAAATTTTTGCTGTGGCTCATCACCAAACAGCAAATAACAAGGCTTGAGGCCTTTATCTAGTTCCGCTTCAAAACGGTTTGGATAGATTTGCATGGCAGTTGTTTATTCCGCCACTGCCTGAGAAGACTGGCTGGCTATACGACGGATAATTTTGTCTGCCGCTTCATCCCGCATTTCGCTAAGAACCAGTTCCAGCTCCCGCGATTTTGCCAGCACCTGTTCAGGATCATCCTGGTAATCCCGCAATACTTCAAAATACGCGGGCAGGGGAGCCTTGTCGGGGAAGGTCACTGTATAACGGACACCGTAAATCAGCTCGTATTCAGCTACCTGACCGGTAGAAAACACGGACAATAAACGCCGTTCCAGTTGCTCCGGCTGAATGTTGATCAGAACCGACATGTCCGGAGACGGGCTGTCTGCCAGTGTACCGCCGTGGAGGTCGTACACTGCCAGTTTTTTCTTCAACGCTCTGGCCAGTGGCGCATGGGCCTGCGCAGACGTTACCGCAACGTAATTAACTGATGGCGGCAACGCTTCATTACCGCGCAGATGAAAGCCGCAACCGGTAAGCACCAGTGCGGCTGCGCCTGCTGTTAACAGCCGGAAGAACGTCTTCATCAGTTAGCTACAATGTTAACCAGCTTACCGGGTACTACGATGATTTTGCGCACCGTTTTACCTTCGATAAACTGTTGAACATTGGCCTGGGCAAGGGCATCTGCTTCGACGGCTTCTTTTGCCGCATCTGCTGCCACGGTCATTTTAGCGCGCACTTTACCGTTAACCTGCACTACAATCAGCTTCTCATCTTCTACCAGGGCAGCAGGATCAGCTACCGGCCAGCCGGCATATTCTACAGGTGTATCATGGCCAAGTGCCTGCCACAGGTGATGACAGATATGCGGCGTGATGGGGTTTAGCAAACGCAGCACGCCTTCAACCGCTTCACGCATAATAGCGTGGTCAGTTTCAGACTCCTGAGGTGCCTTTTGCAGATGATTCAGTAATTCCATTACCGCAGCTACGGCAGTGTTGAAGGTCTGACGACGACCCAGGTCATCACTGACCTTGGCAATTGTCTTATGCACTTCACGACGTAACGCTTGCTGATCTTTATTCAGTGCTTGTGCATCAACCTTGCCCGGTGTGCCGGAAACTTCAATGTGCTCACTGACCAGTTTCCAGATACGTTTCAGGAAGCGGTTTGCCCCTTCCACGCCGGAATCAACCCATTCAAGGGTTTGCTCAGGTGGCGCGGCGAACATTGTAAACAGGCGTACAGTATCTGCACCGTACTGATCGATAACCGCCTGAGGATCGATACCATTATTTTTCGACTTTGACATTTTAGTCATGCCGCCGTGTTCTACCGGCGTACCGTCGCTGGTCAGCCAGGCTTTCGTGATCCGGCCTTTATCATCTTTCTCGGTGGAAACAGCCAGCGGCGAATACCAGGTTTTCTTGCCGTTTTCATCTTCACTGAAATAGGAATCTGCCAGCACCATACCCTGACATAACAGGCGTTTAAACGGCTCATCTGACTCTACCAGACCTTCATCACGCAGCAGTTTGTGGAAGAAACGGGAGTAGAGCAGGTGAAGAATGGCGTGTTCAATACCGCCGATGTACTGATCTACCGGCAGCCAGTAATTCGCCTGAGTTGGATCAAGCATGGCATCGCCATTTTGTGCGCAGCTGTAACGGGCATAATACCAGGATGATTCCATAAAGGTATCGAAGGTGTCGGTCTCACGCAGGGCTGGTTCACCGTTAAAGGTCGTTTTTGCCCATTCAGGATCAGCTTTGATTGGCGAAGTTACACCATTCATTTCCACGTCTTCCGGTAACACCACCGGTAATTCACTGGCGGGAACCGGCACAGACTCGCCGTTTTCCAGATTCAGCATTGGAATAGGAGCGCCCCAGTAACGCTGACGGCTTACGCCCCAGTCACGAAGACGGTAATTAACTTTCTTAGTACCCACACCTGCGGCAGATAATTTTTCTGCTATTGCATTGAAAGCGGCGTCGAAGGCTAAGCCATCAAACTCACCGGAGTTAATTAAGGTGCCTTTTTCAGTATACGCAGACGCAGTTAAGTCACAGGTTTCACTGTTACCATCTGCAGGTGTAATGACCTGTTTAACCGGCAGATTGTATTTGGTAGCAAATTCCCAGTCACGCTGGTCATGGCCGGGAACGGCCATGACTGCACCGGAGCCATAGCCCATCAATACGAAATTAGCAGCCCAAACCGGTACTTCCTCGCCGGTGAGCGGGTGAATCGCTGTTAATCCGGTATCACACCCTTTCTTTTCCATGGTGGCCAGTTCTGCTTCAGCCACTTTCGTGTTCTTACATTCTTCGATAAAGGTTGCAAGAGCAGGGTTATGTCTGGCAGCAAATTCTGCCACAGGATGCTGGGCAGCAACGCCCAGGTATGTAACACCAAAGAATGTATCAGGGCGTGTGGTGTAAACGGTCAGGGTTTCCACTTCACCGGCAGGTGTTTTCAGTTTAAAGGTAATATCTACACCTTCTGAACGGCCAATCCAGTTTGCCTGCATGGCGCGAACCTGATCAGGCCAGTCTTCCAGCTGATCCAGGTCAGATAATAATTCTTCAGCGTAGTCTGTAATTTTAATAAACCACTGAGGGATTTCTTTTTGTTCTACCAGAGCACCTGAACGCCAGCCACGACCGTCGATAACCTGTTCGTTGGCCAGTACTGTCTGGTCCACCGGATCCCAGTTAACGGTGGCGTTTTTCTTATATACCAGCCCTTTTTCGTACAGGCGGGTGAAAAACCACTGCTCCCAGCGATAATAGTCAGGTTTACAGGTAGCGACTTCGCGATCCCAGTCATAACCGAAACCCAGCGACTTCAACTGGCCTTTCATATATTCAATGTTTGAATAGGTCCAGTTTGCCGGAGCCGTATTGTTATTGATGGCTGCGTTCTCAGCAGGTAACCCGAATGCGTCCCAACCCATTGGCTGCAGAACATTTTTACCCTGCATGCGCTGGAAACGGCTGATTACGTCACCGATGGTGTAGTTACGTACGTGTCCCATATGGAGACGGCCGCTGGGGTAAGGGAACATTGAAAGGCAGTAGAATTTTTCTTTAGACGCGTCTTCTTCTGCTTTGAAAGACTGATTGGATTCCCAGTACTGCTGGACATCCTGCTCGATTTGTTTCGGGTTGTACTGATTTTCGGCCATCGTGAATAAGGCTTCCGCGTTGGTATTAATTACTTCGTGATTAGCCGCATAGAATACCCCGGCGCGCAGTGCACTCACAATAGGCGGGGGCTACTTTTATCCTTATCTGACGGGATTTTAGTCAGTTTTGGCAGTGGTTAAAAAATCTGCCAGCGCTTTAAGTTGTAATCCCTGGACATGGTCGACAACAGGCGCGAGGTCTTTGTATCCGCTTTCGCTGTATCCCTGAACGTGATACCGAAGCGATATTCTTGTATCTGCGCCGGTTTGTTCCAGTTGCCAGTTCAGAGCGCCGGTCATGCCCATAGCTTGTAACGGCCCCAGTCCGCCGGTCATTACCAACTGCTTTGCAGGGTCAACAAAACTTATCCGCATGTGTTCAGCACTCCGTTCACCGGCCCGTTCGCAAAAACAACCGCCGGCACGGGCATCAATACTGAAGGTGCCCGTCCACCATGAGTGATCTTTGGGCCACCACCGGTCGACATCGTTTACCAGCGCTTGCCAGACAGTGTCAGCCGCTGCGTTCACCGAAACGGTATTAAGAACAATAAAGCCGCCGTTACCACTGCTTTCCACTTTGGCAGAGGTGTTAAAGGATAAAATTAAACTCAGGAGGGCGAGTGCAGCAGTGGTTTTAGTCATGGACGCTCATAATCCTTAAAATTTTGCTGGCAATACGGTTAATAATGCCCATTAAACCGTAATGTGGTGCTTTTTGATACAATTTATCAAAACAAGTGGAGAAAAATGGCTGATACAGCCTTTTTATGGTTTGACAGTGGGAATTTTTCGCGTTTCACTTGATCTTATCTCCACAAAATCAAACCTGCCGGCTAACGGAGCAGTTTGATGATATAAGGTAAACAGGCAGTTATGACCGACCTTTCCGTTCTGCGCGCTAAATATGCTTTATCTCCCGCAGCACTGACACCGTCGCTGAACCGGCGGCAGATAAACCAGGCTTTAAAAGATGAGGAAGCCGTTAATGCAACCTTTATTGGCCAGGAGCGTGCCCGTGAAGCATTGTCATTCGGCCTTGGCGTACGCAACCGCGGATATAACCTCTATGTGATGGGGGAGCCGGCCACCGGACGGTTCTCGCTGGTAAAGGATTACATTGAGCGTCAGGTGGCATCATTGCCTTCACCGGAAGACTGGGTCTATCTGAATAACTTTGATGAAGAACGTGAACCCTTTGTTCTGCGCATGGCGCCGGGTGAAGGCAAAGATCTGGTTAAAGATATAAACGGTCTGATTGACGACTTGCTTGATACATTTCCGGCAGCTTTTGACAACCCGGGCTATCAGCGTCAGAAGTCAGCCATTTCCAGAGAATTTGAGCGCCGTTATGATGAAGCCATCGATGCAGTGGAACGCTACGCGCAGGCTCATGATGTAGCCCTTTATGACGAATCTAACGCCATTACCTTCGCCCCGATAGTAAACGGTAAACCCGTTACCGATGAAGAATTTGCCGTACTCGATGATGACAAGCGTCAGTATTTTTATGACTTGATTGCTGAACTTGAAAACCGTCTCAGTGAAAGTTTACTCGGGTTGCCGGTATGGAAACGTGAAAGTTCTGAGCGTATCAGGCAACTGAATAAGAAAACCGCAGAGCAGGGGATCAGACCCTTACTCAAAGTACTGGAACATAAATATGCCGGCCATCTCGGCGTACTGAAAACCCTGCGGCGCATGCGTTCCCATCTGGTAGACACCATCGTGTCACTGCTGGCAGAGGAGTCAAAAGAGGACAAGCCCGACGAACTCGACAGACGGCTTTATCTGGAAGAACTTTATTTGCCTAATGTGCTGGTGGGTCATCAGTTACAGGACGGCGCGCCGGTGGTGTATGAGCCGAACCCTACCTATCAAAACTTGTTTGGTAAAATTGAGTACACCAACCTGCATGGCAGTGTTTATACCAATTACAGAATGATAAGAGCAGGGGCTTTGCACCGTGCCAATGGTGGCTATCTGTTACTGGATGTTGATCAGGTCATAGAGCAGCCCTTCGTGTGGGATGCACTGAAACTGGCGATAAAATCCGGTTCATTGAAAATGGATCTTCCCCAGCAGGATGTGGGTATGGTGAACGCCATCACATTAAACCCGCAACCGGTGGACCTGGATGTGAAAGTGATACTGCTGGGTTCACGGGATCTCTATTATACCCTGCAGGATTATGATGATGAATTTGACGAACTGTTCAGAGTGCTGGTGGATTTCGATTACGAAATACCGGTAACCCGTCAATCTACTTTTGATTTTACGGGAAAGGTGCGTCATCACCTCAGCGAATGCGGCTTAAGCGGGATTTCCTCTAAAGCCATGCAGCGGCTGGTGGAATATTCCCTGCGTATGGCTGAACATCAGCAAAAATTCTCAGCCCATTTTGCCGAAGTCATAGAGCTTATCAATGAGGCCCGGTATTTTGCGGCTCAGCAGCAAAGCACGCATCTTGAACTGGAGCACATTGAAATTGCACTGAGTGCGAAAAAACGCCGCACCGGCCGGGTGAGTCATGCACTGCTAAACGACATTAAAGAAGGTCATGTCCTAATCGCTACCGAAGGTAAGTCAGTAGGTACCGTTAATGGCCTGACCGTACTGGAAGTCGGGGGTACAGCATTCGGTACGCCGGCCCGCATTACCTCTACGGTGTATGCCGGTGCCAACGGCGTGGTGGATATTGAACGGGAAGTTGAACTGGGACAACCCATTCACTCTAAAGGGGTTATGCTGTTAACCGGTTATCTTGGAAACAAATATGCCCAGCATTTCCCGTTGACCTTGTCAGCCAATATAGCGCTGGAACAATCCTACGGACACATTGATGGTGACAGTGCCTCGCTGGCAGAACTTATTGCACTGATATCTGCATTGACGGAAATTCCGGCTACCCAGTCTCTGGCAGTAACCGGCTCAATTAACCAGTACGGTGAGGTACAGGCAGTAGGCGGCGTGAACGAAAAAATTGAAGGCTTTTTCGATTTATGCCAGCACCGCGGGCTTACCGGTAGTCAGGGGGTGATTATCCCTAAATCCAATGCCATTAACCTGGTACTGGATAAAGCAGTTATTGATGCAGTAAAAAAAGGGCTTTTCCATATTTACACTGCTGAAACCGTGGATGATGCCATTTCACTGTTGATGGAAAAAGAAGCCGGCAATATGACGTCCCGCGGGCGTTATCCGAAAAATTCGGTGAACTATCATGCCGTGAACCGCCTTTATAACATTGCACTGATTGTTAACGGAGGCGACGATGAATAAACACATAATAAAAAACGTCAGAAGGTGGCAGGAAAGATGAAAAAGTTATCTACGGGGAGTTTATTTGCGGGGAGTATAATTACCGGAATGGTAACGGGTAGAAAACTAACAGCTTTAGTTGCCCTGACGCTCTTCAGCACGGGCGCATTCAGTGCACCTGAAACTCCGGAGTTATCTCTGCAGGAAGCTGAGCGGTTGTCAGAGATGCCGCTGCATTGTGTAACAACAGAGTACCCGAACAAGTTAAATCAAACATTATCCGGTCCACAGGACTTGCAGGGACCGGCTGCACTGCACCCCGCCTTTTACGGGTGTTTTGACTGGCACTCCAGCGTACACGGTCACTGGATGCTGGTAAATCTGCTCCGCCATTTTCCTGATCTTGCCAAAGCGACAGAAATTAAAGCAAAGCTTAAGGAAAACCTGACCGCAGATAAAATTCTTCAGGAAGTGGCATATTTTGAAAAACCACAAAATGCCAGTTTTGAGCGCACTTATGGCTGGGCCTGGTTACTGGCTCTGGCCGCAGAACTGAAACTTTGGGATGACACCGGGGCTGCTGAACTGAGTCAGAACCTGTCTCCCCTGACTGAACTGATTGTTGGCAAATATCATCAGTTCTTACCAAAGCTGGTGTATCCGGTCCGCACCGGCGAGCATCCGAATACGGCTTTCGGAATGTCGATGGCACTGGATTATGCCCTGATTGCTGATGACAAAGCATTGCAGAGGCTCATTACAGAGCGGGCTGTGCACTGGTTTGGCGGCGATAAACAGTGTCCGCTCTCATGGGAGCCAAACGGCTTCGATTTTCTTTCCCCTTGTTTTGAAGAACTGGATCTGATGCGAAAAGTGATGGATAAGAAGTCCTTCATGAACTGGGCGGAAGGTTTTCTGCCGGCGTTAGATCATGCTGACTTTCACATTGATGTGGCACGGGTAAGTGACCGGACTGACGGTAAACTGGTGCATCTGGACGGGCTTAATTTCAGCCGTGCCTGGGTGATGTATGGCCTTGCAGCAGAATATCCCGATGAATTTGGTCATCTGCGGGCGCTGGCAGACACGCACGTGGCCCATTCATTGCCCGCCATCGTTGATGAAAATTATGAAGGTACACACTGGCTGGGCAGCTTTGCTGTTTATGCGTTACAACAACGTGCCCGCGCCACAGAGTAAATCATTTATTTAGGCGGCATACGGAGTGCGCCATCAAGACGGATGGTCTCACCGTTTATATAGGTGTTAAGTGCAATATGCGCCACCAGTGCTGCAAATTCCTGTGGCAGACCAAGCCGTTTAGGGAAGGGCACATTGGCGCTCAATGCTGCCTGAACGTGCTCCGGCATGGCCAGTAACATGGGAGTGCCCATTACGCCGGGCGCAATTGCATTAACACGGATCCCCACAGCGGCCAGGTCCCTGGCCATGGGCAGTGTCATACCGATAATGCCCGCCTTACTGGCCGCGTAGGCGGTCTGTCCGGTCTGCCCCTCGTAGCCGGCAATGGATGCAGTATTAATGATGACACCCCGTTCACCGTTTTCATCTGCTTCCTGTGCGGCCATGGTCTGAGCAGCAAGCCGGCTCACGTTGAAGGTACCGTTAAGATTGATATCGGTTACTTTACGGAACTGATCAAAAGAGGCAGCATTGCCTGTTTTATCAAGCGTTCTCGCAGCCGGTGCGATTCCAGCGCAGGAAACACAAAGGTTAATACGTCCGGCTTTCTCCCGGAAAGCTTGCAATGCGTCAGAAACCTCGTCTTCACTGCAAACATCGACGGGGTAGAAATGTGCATTTCCACCTGCCTCACGGACAGCCTTTTCCCCTTTTTCACGGTCTATATCAAAAAGAGCAACGGTCGCGCCACGCTGCAACAGATGCTGCGCGGTAGCAAAACCCAGTCCTGAACTGCCACCGGTAATGACGGCTGTGATGGAGGAAAGCGGAAGTGTGGTTTGTTCTGACATCATTCTCTGCCCGTTATCAGGTTTACGTTAACGTAAGTGTAACGTGGCAGAGTTTGTTAACAAAGTGATTACATAATAGAAGATGTAAAAAGACTTTATTGTTTTGGCAACTGAATTTTACGCTCTTCGGAAGGGCGGAAGATAATCAGTGTGTGTCCGATGGACTGTACTTTTACAGATTCGGTTTCCCGCACAATAGCATCCATGATCAGTGTTTTTTCTTCACGATCATCGGTAGGCACCTTCACTTTAATCAGTTCGTGGTGTGCCAGTGCGCTGTCAATTTCAGATACAACACCCTCTGTGAGGCCGTTAGCACCTAATTGCACAACGGGTTTCAAAGAGTGGGCCAGGCCCTTAAGGAATTGTTTCTGTTTATTGGAAAGTTTCATTTCGTCGTTTTTCTTTACTATTGATAAATTTGTTTAACCTAAACGCCGGGCCAACGTGGTCACTGACTGAACGTAAAACCATTTATTTTAAGTTAATGCCTTGAAATGCCATATTCTAACGCCATCTTCGTTACAATCCTAACGACATTATGTGCGAATGACAAAAAAGTCGCATAATGCCACCAATTATATAAGCAATACTGAACAGAACTGCACACTTGCACGTAAAACGTTACAAGGCGTTAATTTACGTGGTAACGGGAACGTGTATTGGTGGCTACGGTCTATAATTTGTAGTAGGCTGTAATTTGACGAAGTAAGGATCGCATTTCGTACGGAAACAATGGGAGCGGAGCATGTTCCGGACGCCGGTTTCACCATAGTGAGCGGTAAATGAACATGTTGGCAGTAAATTGTCATCAATCCCGGGTGTTCCGGTATTTTTAGAGGTTAGTAGCTTGAGCGATATGGCAAAAAATTTAATCTTATGGTTGGTTATCGCCGTTGTGTTGATGTCGGTGTTCCAGAGCTTTTCACCTGGTGAATCGACACGTGCACAAACGGATTACACAACATTCCTGAAAGAAGCGAATCAGGGCAATGTCCGCGAAGTTCGCATTGACAGTGAGTCCCGCGAAATCCGCGGCACGAAACGTAACGGCGAAACATTCGTTACCTATATTCCCTATTTTGATGATCAGCTCATTTCAGATTTGGTGAAGAAGGATGTACGTGTATTAGGTGAGCCGCCTGAGAAGCCGTCTATCCTGACGTCTATCTTCATTTCATGGTTCCCCATGCTGCTGTTAATTGCAGTCTGGATTTTCTTCATGCGTCAAATGCAGGGTGGCGGTGGCCGCGGAGCCATGTCTTTCGGCAAAAGCAAAGCCCGTTTGCTGGGTGAAGATCAAATTAAAACCACTTTCGCCGACGTTGCCGGTTGTGACGAAGCGAAAGAGGACGTAGTAGAACTGGTAGACTTCCTGCGCGATCCTTCAAAATTCCAGAAGCTTGGCGGTAAGATTCCTAAAGGCGTTCTGATGGTGGGTCCGCCGGGTACAGGTAAAACATTGTTGGCTAAAGCCATTGCCGGTGAAGCAAAAGTACCGTTCTTTACTATTTCAGGTTCCGACTTTGTTGAAATGTTTGTGGGTGTGGGTGCATCCCGTGTCCGTGACATGTTCGAGCAAGCCAAAAAGGCTGCGCCTTGCATTATCTTTATCGATGAGATCGATGCAGTAGGTCGTCAGCGTGGTGCTGGTCTTGGCGGTGGTCACGATGAACGTGAACAGACACTTAACCAGATGCTGGTAGAAATGGATGGTTTTGAAGGTCACGAAGGTATTATCGTTATCGCAGCGACTAACCGTCCAGATGTCCTTGACCCGGCACTGTTACGTCCCGGCCGTTTCGACCGTCAGGTTATTGTAGGTCTGCCTGATATCCGTGGCCGTGAGCAAATCCTGAAAGTCCACATGCGCAAAGTACCGGTTGGTGACAACGTGGAAGCTTCTGTAATTGCCCGTGGTACACCCGGCTTCTCCGGTGCTGACCTTGCGAACCTGGTTAACGAAGCTGCTCTGTTCGCCGCCCGTGCTAACAAACGCCTTGTGTCGATGGAAGAGTTCGATAAAGCCAAAGACAAGATCATGATGGGTGCTGAGCGTAAGTCCATGGTGATGTCGGAAAACGAGAAAGCCATGACAGCGTATCACGAGGCCGGTCACGCAATCGTTGGCCGTCTTGTTCCTGAACATGATCCGGTTTACAAAGTGTCGATCATTCCCCGTGGTCGTGCACTGGGTGTTACCATGTATCTGCCGGAGCAGGATCGTGTGAGCCATTCCAAGCAACATCTTGAAAGTATGATTTCAAGTCTGTTTGGTGGCCGTATTGCTGAACAAATCATTTACGGCGACGACATGGTGACCACCGGCGCTTCTAATGACATTGAACGTGCAACTGAGATCGCCCGTAAGATGGTCACGCAGTGGGGCCTGTCGAGTAAAATGGGTCCGATGTTGTACGCAGAAGACGAAGGCGAAGTGTTCCTGGGCAAATCCATGTCTAAAGCTTCGCACATGTCTGACGATACTGCCCGCGCCATCGATGCAGAGATTAAATCTTTTATCGATGCAAACTATGATCGTGCTTATAAAATTCTTGAAGAGAATATTGATATTCTGCATTCGATGAAAGATGCTCTGATGAAGTACGAGACCATTGATGCGAAGCAAATTGACGATCTGATGGCACGCCGTGATGTGCGTCCGCCTGCGGACTGGGACGATCGTGCGCCGAAAGGTGGAGACAATCCTCCCGGCGGCAAGCCGGCCCGTGAGGGCGAAATTACCGACGATGGTTTGGATAAGCCACCGGTAGGTAAACCCGGCGACCTTCCGGGCTAAAATCTCCAGGCGCCAGTTTCAACTGGCGCTTTTTGTTTGTGCTTTATAAAGCCAGCTTTCCTCTCCATATTCATAAAGACAGATATACGTTATGCATTTCAAACATACCGAAATCGACCTCAATCAGGCCCGCGTTATGGGTATACTCAATGTCACACCGGATTCCTTCTCAGACGGCGGAGCCCACAATACGGTAGTTAAAGCCGTTGAACATGCCATGCGGATGGTAGAGGCCGGCGCGACATTTATTGACATAGGCGGTGAATCGACACGCCCGGGGGCGCCGGAAGTGTCTGAACAGGAAGAGTTAGACCGCGTGGTGCCGGTGGTAGAGAAACTGGCCGGTCTGGAAGGCGTAGTACTCTCTGTGGACACCAGCAAGGCCACTGTAATGCGGGAAAGCGTGAAGGCCGGAGCGGGTTTAATTAATGATGTCCGCGCCTTGCAGGAACCGGGGGCACTGGAGGCCGCAGCAGAAGCAAAGGTACCTGTGTGTCTGATGCACATGAAAGGTCAGCCGCGAACCATGCAAGCGAGCCCTGAGTATGATGATGTGGCAGACGAAGTGATTAATTTTTTGCTGTCACGCATAGATGCCTGTAAGCATGCCGGTATTGATGACAGCAGCATTCTTCTGGATCCGGGCTTTGGTTTTGGAAAGAGCCTCGACCACAATTATCAACTGCTGGTTGAAATGGGAAGGGTGCAACATCTCGGTTATCCGCTACTGGTTGGTATGTCGAGAAAATCTATGATTGGCCAACTGCTGGATAAACCTGTATCAGAGCGGCTGGCGGGCAGCATTGCCCTTGCCACTATTGCGGCGCAAATGGGCGCAAAAGTGATCCGTGTTCACGATGTGGCAGAAACAATGGATGCGATGAAAATCGTGAATAAGATTCAACAAATAAAAGACAATATTCAAGGAGCCTGAAATGGGTCAGCGCAAGTATTTTGGTACAGACGGCATCAGAGGGAAAGTAGGTGAAAGCGCTATTAATCCCGAGTTTGTCACCAAGTTGGGCTGGGCAGCCGGTAAAGTGCTGGCAGGCCATGGTACAAATAAAGTACTGATAGGGAAAGATACGCGGATTTCAGGTTATATGCTTGAGTCTGCGTTGGAAGCAGGCTTGTCCGCAGCCGGTATTAATATCGGTTTGTTAGGTCCGATGCCCACACCGGCGATTGCTTATCTTACTAAAACATTTCGCTCAGAAGCCGGTATTGTGATTTCTGCGTCTCATAATCCTTATTATGATAATGGCATTAAGTTCTTTTCATCCGATGGTTTCAAACTGGATGACGATATCGAAATTGCCATTGAGTCCATGCTTGATAAGCCAATGACATGCGTTGCTTCCAATAAGTTGGGTAAGGCAACCCGTATCAACGACGCAGCCGGACGTTACATTGAGTTCTGTAAAGGCACGTTCCCGTCAGATCTGTCGTTAAAAGGCATGAAGATTGTTGTCGACTGTGCCCACGGTGCGACGTATCACATAGCACCGAATGTGTTGTCAGAACTTGGTGCAGAAGTTATCGAAATCGGTACTAAGCCGGACGGCCTGAACATTAACGACAAAGTCGGTGCTACTTCAATGAACGCCATCGTGGAAAAAGTGCTTGAGACAGGCGCTGACATGGGGTTTGCTCTGGACGGTGACGGCGACCGAATTATGCTGGTTGATCACCTGGGTAACGTGCTGGATGGTGATCAGATTTTATATATTATCGCCCGCGATGCGCTTAAATCCGGTCGTTTATCCGGTGGTGTAGTGGGTACACTCATGAGCAATCTGGGTCTGGAAGTGGCTTTGGGCAAATTATCCATTCCGTTCGCCCGCAGTGCTGTAGGTGACCGTTACGTAATGGAGTTACTGCAGCAGAAAGGCTGGGCTATCGGTGGTGAAAATAGTGGTCACGTGCTGAACTTAAATGTGGCATCTACCGGAGACGGTATTGTCGCCGGTCTTCAGGTCATCACTGCCATGTTACGTTCGGGCATGGATTTGCACGATTTAAGCGGCGGGTTTGATAAATTTCCGCAAAAACTGATTAATGTCCGTTATGATGAGTCCTCTGATAATCCGTTGGCCATGTCTGCTGTTACAGATGCAGTGAAAGAAGCTGAAAGTTCACTGGGTAAAACAGGGCGGGTATTGCTACGTAAAAGCGGTACAGAACCGTTGATCCGGGTGATGGTAGAATCCGACGATGAAATGCAGTCTCTGAAATGGGCTGAGTTTATCGCCGATGCTGTACGCAAAGTGGCCAATTGATTGATTCGTCATAAATATTATCATTTTTAGGCTTGTATAATAGGGCGGATATCGTTAATATCAGGCCCGCTTCAGGTCAGGGCAGGGATAAATTGTGGATACAGTGAGTCGTAAGCTTCTGGTTGCCGGAAACTGGAAGATGAACGGAAGTCGTTCATTGGTAGAAGAATTTGCAGCGTCTTTTGACAGGACTGCAGCAGAAAATATTGATGTTGTGATTTGTCCGCCATCAATTCTTATTCCAGCTTTCTCAGGTAAAGGTATCGCCACCGGTGCTCAGGATGTGAGTGCATGTGATAATGGTGCACATACCGGCGATTTATCCGTCACAATGCTGAAAGAGTTTGACTGCAAATATTGTATTGTCGGGCATTCAGAGCGTCGTGATGACCATGGTGAATCCAGTCAACTGGTTGCTGAAAAAGCCCTGAAGCTGATTGAAGCAGGAATTACACCGGTAATTTGTTGTGGCGAACCTCTTTCAGTAAGAGAAGCCGGACAAGTTAACGAGTTTGTTGAAGCACAGTTGAAAGCCGTATTCGATTTGATTCCGGTTTCTTCACTGAAAAATGCCGTTATAGCTTATGAGCCAATCTGGGCAATCGGTACGGGTGTTACAGCGTCGCCGCAGGAAGCTCAGGATGTTCATAAATTCATTCGTGAGTTCATTGCTTCATATGACGGTTCACTTGCTGCTTCAATGCAGATATTATACGGCGGCAGTGTGAAGCCGGATAACGCAAAAGAATTGTTCGGCCAGCCTGATATTGATGGCGGCTTAATTGGCGGAGCAAGTCTTAAAGCGTCAGATTTTAACGCAATCTGCCAGGCGGCAAATTGACGAGGTAATTATGTTATACGAAGTGCTTTTAGTCGCTTATTTGATTGTAGCGTTGATGCTTATTGGTTTTGTACTTATCCAGCAGGGTAAAGGTGCAAACATGGGCGCTTCGTTTGGTAGCGGTGGTTCTAATACCGTATTCGGTTCTTCGGGTTCTGGTAATTTTATGACCAAAACCACGTCTGTACTGGCTACCTTATTTTTTGTATTGAGTTTATTCTTAGGTAACATCACAGCGAACACAGAAAAAGCCGAAGACGGCTGGCAGGATCTTGAAGTTCCTGTAGAGCAACAGGAATTACCTGCTGCTGATGATGTTCCTGCTGCAGATGCATCTGATGTTCCGGTTTCTGACGTACCGGCAACAGATTCAGCAGAAGGTGATATTCCTAACTAAAAGTTTTGCGGAAGTGGTGGAATTGGTAGACACGCCATCTTGAGGGGGTGGTGACTTCGGTCGTGCGGGTTCAAGTCCCGCTTTCCGCACCAAACTGAAAGCCCCGGCTTAAACGCCGGGGCTTTTTTTATGTCTGTAATATTTGTCCTTCTTTGCGGTTAGCCGGAGGTAACACTCAGCGGACAGTGCGGCTTTTCATATTTGCCCTTAACATTCTGGCATCATTCTGGCTTCATCCCTTGTAACTGTATTTATTAGTCAACAGAAAGGGAAAACTATGGATATTCTTCGCATATTACTGTCAATTTTACTGCCTCCGCTGGGTGTATTTTTACAGGTTGGCATCGGGGTGCAGTTCTGGATTAATATTCTGCTGACGTTACTGGGTTACATCCCTGGAATCGTTCACGCAGTGTATATCATCGCAACCCGTTAAGTTCAGACTGTTGCGGCTGCATTCACGGCAGCCGCAACATCTTTCCTGTCTTTTTCGCAATGCAGATGTAGGGCTGCAAGGTCATTGACAGCCTCAACCTGCTTTTGAATTGTCCCTTTGTATTCTTCCGGCAACTTTTCTTTCAATGTTTTGAGACAGCCAAGGAGATGCAACATTACATCCACGTGAGATGAGCCCGCCTGCCTTATCTGGTCAAATGCAGTGTTAAGAACAGACTCAAAGGTGTAAGTCCTTCGTTGCATCCACACGTCGACATGACTGTTCATCACCGTGTCACAGGGAAATTCACATTCGGACATCAGTAAGCAAACGGCTGTGAGACGGTCTGCACAGGTCATTGCTGTTATCGGATCATTGATGCCGGGTGACAGAGCTCTGAGTGCCACTTCCACGAGTTGCGTTAATGAAAATTCCGGGTCCTGCAATGATGTTCTGCGCTTACCCGGCACAAAACACGAAAGATAAAAATCACGGCTGTCGTTGCTAAGCTTTTCACTGCTGTGCACAGTGATAATTGTTTCACCGGGTACCACATAATCACCGGCACGAACATACACTTTCACGCCGTCAATACCGTCACCGGACAACAAGCTGAGATAGTCTATGGTTTGGATATACCCGGCTTTGTCCAGCGAGAGATGCGTAGTGACAGGACTATCGTTGATCAGGGCCGGTGCAAGGCGATGGTGGCCCTTCTCCTCGTCGGTCAGTGCAAATAAATTTTTCAGATTGTCAGTGCACTCGCGGTAACAGCGGTTAATGATTTCATCCACCTGAATAAATCTGGCGATATGGTGAATGTAATAAATTAATACCAGAGTGTCAGCAATACCGATGGCAAGGACAATCAGCGAGAGTACTGAAGATATAACCAAATCGGTGTCACTGACACTGATGCGGTGGAGTGCGCTTAAGCAAAATATAAAGGTGGAGGTGAGGATCCCCAGTACGCACTGGGTACCGCGGTCGTCCATAAATGTCTGCAGCAGTCTGGGCCCGAACTGAGAAGATGCCATGGTCAGAGCGACCAGTGTCATTGAGAACGCTATGCTCGTGGCAGTAATGATAGACGTTGCAATTGCAGAGATAAGATCACTGGCTTCTTCGGCAGGTACCGGAGGGATAAGGTTTTTGAATACCGCTTCAGACACTACCTCCGGCGTATAGTAAATCAGAGTGTAACCCAGCAAAAATGCAGTAAACATCATGCATACTGGTATAAACCAGTAACTGGCACGTATTCCTTCCCATCTTGCTCTGGCAAAGCTGGTGACAGGTTTTATCATAGTCAGGCGTTCCCTTTTCCTGTTCGAACTAATCGCGGGCAGTCAGTACGGTGAGGTTGCCGGGTATCGCTTGTACTTCCAGCTTATCTGCTTCACGTATTTCTCCGTCGATGGCATAACTTGCCTGCTCAGGAAGGGTGACGGTGATACTTTTTACCTGTCTGTGTTTTATTCGCCCTGAATTTTGCTTACTGGTTTTAGTCGTGAAGATAAGTTCGGCCAGCGATAGAAACTGTGTTTCACTGTCCTCCTGTGAGGTCAGCCAGGTAATGTCCAGTTTTCCGTCGGTTACGTCCGGTTCGTCGCCGCCCTGAGCCAGTGCTGTGGTCACCGGTGCAGCATTCGCTATAACGAAGCTCGGAGTAGTAATGGTCTCAGTTTCATTATTGTCAAAACTGACCTCCAGTTTCATGTCGGTGTTTGCAGATATTGCCTGCCATAAACCGCGCAAGTAAGCCATCTGTCCGCCTTCGTTCTTCTCTTCACGGTCAGCAGACGCAATCATTTCCTGTTCAAAGCCTACGGCTGCAACCAGTAACATCAGTTCTCCGTTGCACATTGCAGTATCAACGGCCCGTGTGTGTCCGTCGATAATGACATCACAGGCCGTCTGAATGGGCATGAGTTTGCTGATGTAACCATGGAATACCTGACTGAGGGCATTTGCCGTGCCAAGAGGAATAACACCCAGCACCGCACGGTTGTCTGTGCATACACTGGCTACTTCAGTGACTGTTCCGTCACCGCCACAGGCGACAATGATATCCGTACCCTGATTGAGCGCCTTCTCAGCAAGCTCCGTTGCTGAGTATTCCGGGGTGGTTTCACTTACCGTTACCCTGAAATGAGGGTTTAGTTCTGAAAGAATATGTTCTTTTTCCTGCTCCCATTTACCGCCACCGGCGACCGGATTGGCGATGAGGCACAATGTACGTGTCAATTTGAGGCGGCCACCAGATTTAACACTCTTAAGTGCCGCCAGTTGCTTTTTGTTTAACCTGGCCGTTTGTCTGACAGACTGGATTTGATTCATGGCATCCATCACTGAGAGCGTCTGATCTTTTGCCAGTAACCAGGCTGCAACTGTCAGTACTGAACGTCCCCGTCCCAGTGCACAATGTACAACGACTTTTTTTCCTGCTGACGTTTGCTGCTGGATCCAGTTTATGGCAGTGGTAAGTTGTTCCGGTGTCGGACTGGTATGATCAAGAACAGGGATATTCAGATAAGCACAGTCATACTGGTACGCAGACCAGTCAAGGCCATCAAATTCAGCCGTGACATCAAGAATGGCATCCACGCCTTCTTCTTTCAGCGCCGCGACATCACTACCTGACAATCTGCAGGCAAGATACAACTGAGGCTCAATTCTTTGGATAGGAGGTACTTTGTCGTATTTTCTAGCCCATGCATTATAGGTTCCCGTACCGAGTAAAAAAGGGATGAATATCCACCTGATGTAGAAGGGGATAGAGCCGTCTTCACGTTTACGAAAAAGAGCAGGGTAGTTTACGATGTACGCCAGTGAAACGGCTGCCAGTGAAAATCCGCTCCACCAAAAAACAACAACTGCAGGCCACCAGGGAATAAGAAAACCCAGTGCAAATGCTAATATCGCGCCGGCCAGATAATACTTCACCATTTTCACAAAGTGTCTCCTTTCCTGTATTGAACTATGCTGCTGTCATTACGTAATGAAATACTAAAACGGTTAAAAATCCTGTTAGCAACAGGAGAAATATATTCGCTGTTGTCACTTTCATTTTATCTTTAACCTGATTACCTGAAGGAAACCTATGCCGGCCTCTGCGATAAGAAAAGTGTTGTACTTTGTCTGGTTTCAGACTATCTGGTTTCTGGCTATTCTTTACACCTCGGAGCATGTCGCCATTATCGGGCTACTTATTGCCGCGTTTTTCATCCTGTCTCCCCGTAAAAAAACGGACCTGATAATGGCTGCAGGGATTGCCATTTATGGCTGTGTCATTGATGGCGCGTTGCTCTGGTCAGGATTTTTTGCATTCAGTGACTATGAAGGTTGGCTGATACCTATATGGCTTATTTCGTTGTGGATTGCCTTTGGTTTAATGTTGCGTGTCAGCCTCGATTACTTACAGGGCAGATATGCTCTTGCTGCAGTGTTGGGCGCCGTGTCAGGTCCGCTGAGCTATTACGCCGGTGCACAGGCAGGTGCCGTTGTATTTCCGGCTGATACGGTATTAACCCTCGGCATACTCAGTGCACTATGGGCCGTTACGGTTCCGCTTGGTCTCTACGCAGATGCCTTTCTCAACGGCCGGGAAGGCAAAACCGCTGCTGGGAGCTGATTGCAGCCGGGACGACAGGGTAATGAGACCAGACATTCGTCAGTCCAGTCATCCGTACTACTGAATTGCTTCAGTGACCTTGTGTCCCCGCGAACCCAGCAACGTTTTTATGCTGTTAACTTGTTGACCCTTTTTCAGGTTCACAACAAGTGCGTACTTCTTGCGCTTTATGGCCGATCTGACAGTTTCTATAATTTCGTGCCGGTCAGGACGTAATCCTGTCAGTCCTGCGATGAACAGCCCGATAAACAGTCCCGGACTGATTAGCGCGATGTACGTGAATAAGGGATTGTTTTTAGTGAGTGCCGGTCCGAACTGGACGAGCAGAGCCGCGACAATTAAGCCGGCAACAAGCCCGGCAAAGCCCAGCTTCAGGTGAGACGACCATAATGTTTTGCCTATTTTACTACTGACTCTTTCCAGTTTCTCACTGAAATGAGGGTCCATAGGGTTTATCAAAGTAATCTGATCTTTTTCAACTGCGGTTTCAGCGATAACAGACGCTATCGAATTTAGCGCATCCTGCTGTGAATCATAGACAGCAGCTACCTGAATGTGTTCAGCATGTACAATCGCATGAATGTCAGTCAATGTAGCTTTGTTACTCATATTTCTTACCTTTACGTTCCTTTCAGAGCGGGATTAAGAGAACACGTGTCACGCTTAAACTATTTCTTAACACCGGACCTGATTAATATATTCAAATACTCATGGTCAAACAGATATATTCAAACTTTATTCCTTTTTGCAGGTTCTTGTTTTTATTGTACTTACTTAAGTGCTAGAGAGGTGAATATAAGATTTTCATGGTTTCGTCTGAATAATTTTCGTAACTACTGAAAATTATTCAGACTCATCAACCAGTGTTTCCGCAGTGTTTCCGGCGACAAAAAAACGTACGCCAGCGATATGAGTTGCCTGCAAGCATCACGAAGGAGTCTGGCTTTTTATTTGCTTAGGGTTGTTAAAGGGCGCACCAGAGCATCCATCTTTTTTTAGACCGGACTGTAACATGGAAAAAAGTGAATTAAATATTGTGCGTCAGCGCAGAGGTAAGGGCTTCAGTTATTGCTACGAGAGTGGCAGGCAACTGCAGGATAAGCGCAAGCTTAATCGCATCCGTAAAATGGTGATTCCTCCCAACTGGCGTGATGTACACATTGCGGGTGACGCTTCCGCACCTCTGCAGGCAACCGGTATCGATGCAAAGGGTCGCAAACAATATATTTATCACGACAACTGGCATAAACAACGTCAGCAGGAAAAATTTTCGAAACTCAGCGACTTTGCAGACGCTTTACCGGAATTCCGGCAATTCTGCTGGCGTGCTGTAGACACTAAAGGATGGTCCCGCGAAAAGAGTCTGGCCCTTGTTTGCCTGATGTTAGACCACACGGGTTTGAGGGCAGGTAATAAGGTCTATTCTGAGCAAAACAGTACCTTCGGATTAACCACATTACGCAGGCAGCATCTTGAGAAAGAGGGTAAAGCGGTGTCGCTGAGTTTTACCGGAAAGCACGGAAAGGAGCGTCATGTAGATATCTCAGATCCAAAATTAGCCAGCCTGGTGTGTGACAGTGCGCAGGCGCAGGGTTACGCAATTTTTCGTTACACCGGTGATGATGGCCGCTGGCAGGACGTTGACAGTGGTGACGTGAATGCCTTTATTCACTCCCGTCTTGGCGATGATTTTTCCTGCAAAGATTTCAGAACTTGGGGGGCATCCCGTTTCGGTCTTTTGTCACTGCCGGATGTGGAGAATTTGTATCTGCAAAACCAGCGCCGGCGCTGGGATACGACTTTTGTTAAGCACATTGCTTCCATGCTCGGCAATACGCCCTCAGTGTGCCGGCAATATTACATTCACCCGAAACTAATTTCTCTGTGTGAAGAGGAAGAAAATCGTCAGCAGACTCTGATGGAGATCGAAGGGATATTGGAAAAGAATAAACCAGGCAACAAGCTCACTTCGGCGATTGAACAGCGTCTTGCTCAAATTATTGTGTCATAAAACTGTCAACTTGCTGAACAGGGTAGTTTTAATCTGAAAAACAATTTTTAGCGTATAACTGGCATGAATTGCTGTGTCTGATAGCTAAGCTAATTTATTTTTCTGTTGCTTATATGTTCTAAAACAATGATTTGAATTTTCTTTTATTGTTGGAGTGTTGCTGAATCCGGTAATGAAGAAATTGGCAGCAAGAAGCCGTAAAGTCAGTGTTTCAAATAATTAGACTTGAAGGTAATTGCGTTTTTTTGCTATAGTTAGAACTCAAATTAATTGGTCAGGTAAACAAAACGGCGCATGCGGCGCCTTTTTCTTTATCTGTTTAAAGTAAGGAGCTGAATACCGGTTATGCAATTTGAAGGCTACATCTCTTTAGCCCTGTATTTTCTGGCAATGCTGGGAATTGGTTTATTTGCGTACAGGCAATCTACCAGCGATATCTCAGGATATATTCTCGGCGGCCGGCAGGTCAGCCCTCAGGTTACAGCGTTATCAGCAGGCGCCTCAGACATGAGCGGCTGGATGTTAATGGGATTACCGGGAGCGATGTATTTATCGGGATTTGATGCGCTTTACATTGCTATCGGTCTGGTTGCCGGTGCACTGGCTAATTACCTGTTGGTGGCACCCAAACTGAGGGTTTACACAGAAGTAGCAGATGACTCACTGACTGTGCCCGAATTTTTCGCGAAACGGTTCGGTAAATCCGACGCAAGAGTACGAATTGTTTCTGCTGCCATCATCGTGATGTTTTTCACGCTTTATACGTCTGCTGGTCTGGTGGCCGGGGGCAAGCTGTTTGAGAGTGCTTTCGACGTACAGTACCAGTGGGGATTATTAATCACGCTGGGCGTGGTTGTATCCTATACTCTACTTGGTGGTTTTTTAGCCGTCAGCATGACCGATTTCGTTCAGGGATGCATTATGTTTGTCGCTCTGGTACTCGTACCGGTTGTTGCATTCACAGAGTTTGACAGTATTGCACAAATGAATAATGCAGCTCATGAGTCGATACCTGGCCTGGTCGCATCCTGGGAAGGCGTCACTTTGATTGGACTGGTGTCCAGTTTGGCGTGGGGGCTGGGATATTTTGGCCAGCCGCACATTATTGTACGGTTCATGGCAATCCGGTCAGTAAAGGCAATTTCTACTGCCCGGAATATTGGTATGTCGTGGATGCTGGTAACAATCACAGGTGCACTGGGAACGGGGTTTGTCGGTATTGCTTATGCTAATCAGTTTGGCCTTGCGATTGACGATCCGGAAACAATATTTATTGTGTTTTCTCAATTATTGTTCCATCCGTTAATCAGCGGTTTTTTGATGGCAGCAATTCTCGCTGCGATCATGAGTACGATTTCATCGCAGTTGCTGGTATCGGCGAGTTCACTGACTGAAGACATTTATCGTGTGGTCAGTAAGAAACAGGTGAGTGAATCAGACACCGTGAAAATTGGACGTTTTGGTGTAGCAGGGGTTGCGATAGCAGCGTTGCTACTGGCACTGGACTCGTCGAATACAATTTTGTCTCTGGTGAGCAATGCGTGGGCAGGCTTTGGTGCAGCCTTCGGACCATTGGTATTGTTTTGTTTGTATAAACGTGACCTGACACATAACGCAGCGCTGGCTGGTATTATCAGTGGTGCGGCAACGGTATTGGTCTGGATTTATGTTCCTGTCCTGGAAGACGGGAAAACACTGAGTAGTGTTATTTACGAAATTATCCCCGGGTTTGCTGTAAGCACAGTAACACTGTGGTTGTTCTCCGCTATGGGCAAGGCCCCGTCGTCTGAAGTATCGGCGATGTTCAGCGAAGCGAACCGGGAACTGGCGAATCAACAATCTTAAGGTAAATTGATATTATGATACGTAAAAATTGGAATCGCATTGTCATTAAAGTCGGTAGTGCTTTAATTTCACCGAACCGCAAAGGCTGCAGCAGTCACTATCTGCTCAGTATTGCACAGTTCATTGTGAAATGCCGTGCGATGGGAACACAGGTTGTGCTGGTATCTTCAGGCTCAGTAGCCGCAGGTGCACATCAGTTCCCTGATGGAGAACGTACCGATATTACTGTGAAGAAGGCGATGGCCGCAGCGGGTCAGACAGAAATGATGGCTACCTGGGACCGGTTATTTGACTTTCCTTCGGCACAGATGTTGCTGACACATGCTGATTTACGTGACCGTGAGCGTTACGTGAGCATCCGGGACACGATTTTCAGTCTGCTTGATCACAACATTCTTCCTATCGTAAATGAAAACGATACGGTAACAACAGACAAGTTGAAAGTTGGCGATAATGATAACTTATCTGCGATGGTAGCAGCAGCTGCTGATGCGGATGCATTAATTATTTGTTCTGATGTGGATGGTCTTTATGATAAAAATCCGCATACCAATGATGATGCATCTTTACTGTCGGAAGTTGAGCATATCGATCAGCAAATTTATGACATGGCTGGTGGGGCTGTTGAAGGCGGTGTGGGTACTGGCGGCATGCGCACGAAAATTGAAGCAGCAGAGAAAGCGGTATCGCATGGTATAGATACTTTCATTATTAATGGTTTTACCGAGCTTTCGTTTAATATGCTGCTGGACGGAAAAAATCCGGGTACTCACTTCATTGCTCATGAGAAGCCGATGGCAGAAAACGAGCACTGGATGAGACACACAACCCGCGCGCAGGGTGAGGTGATCGTAGAAAGTGAATTTGCGCCGATCCTGTCTGAAGATGCAGAATCGCTGACCAGCAAAGAAATTGTGGACGTTAAAGGTGAGTTCTCGGTGGGAGACACCATCATCGTCAGAAAAGATGACGGGACCAAACTGGTGAAGGCACGCTCGAATTACAGCAGTTGCCTGCTTAACTTTATCGCCAATCAGGAAAATGATGAGTTTGCGTCGGAGTTTGAAGAAAAAACCGGCCCCATCATTTCGAAAAAGAATTTAGCAAATCTGGAGAAAGAATGAGTTTAATTACGACATTAGCAAAAAATGCCAAACAAGCCGCACAGAAATTAGCGGTACTGGATGAAAGCACGAAGAATGCCGTGCTTAAAGACATGGCAGCGGCTCTCCGTGCTAATACAGCGTCAATTAAACAGGTCAACACTGAAGAAGTTGCACGGGCCAGAGAGAATGGTCTGGATGCAGCTATGATTGACCGTCTGACGCTGAATGATGAACGCATTGAAGCCATGGCGGAAGGCATTGAAGTGATTATTTCGCTGGACGATCCTGTCGGGCAGGAACGTGTTATCGGTACCCGTCCGAATGGCATTGAAATTAAGAAAATGCGTATCCCGTTAGGCGTAGTGTGCATGATTTATGAAGCACGACCTAATGTAACGGCTGACGCTGGTGCACTGTGTTTTAAATCCGGTAACGGCGTTATCCTGCGTGGCGGTAAAGAAGCACTGGATACCAGTCTGGCAATTGCCGGGTTATTGCAGGATGTACTTGAAAAGCACGGGTTACCGAAAGAGTTGATTAGTGTGGTTCCTGATCCGGACCGTGCGTTAATGCAGGAGTTGATGGAGCAGCGTGATTACATTGATGTCATTATCCCGCGTGGTGGTGAAGGGCTCATCAACTACGTAACGGACAACTCTAAAGTGCCGGTAATCCAGCACTTCAAAGGTGTTTGTCACTTATACGTAGATAAAGATGCTGACCTGGATAAAGCTATGGCGCTGCTGCTGAACGGTAAAACACAGCGTACCGGTGTGTGTAATGCACTGGAAGGTCTGGTGGTGCATGAGGCTGTTGCCGGTGACTTTTTACCTCAGGTAGCGAAAGCCTTTGAAGAGCACAATGTGAAAGTGCATGTAAATGACAAAGGTGCGCAGTACTTCAATAATGCAGATGTTATTGCTGATGATGCTTTTGGTGAAGAGTACCTTGGACTGGAAATCGCCGTACGTGTGGTTGAAGACTTCGATGCCGCTATTCAGCATATTGCTGATTTCGGCAGTAACCACACCGAAGTTATTTGTACCGAAAACGCTGATGCAGCGAACTACTTCCAGCGTGCTGTCGACGCCTCAGTTGTGATGGTAAACGCTTCGTCACGTTTTTCTGACGGCAGTCAGCTCGGGCTGGGAGCAGAAATTGGTATCGCAACCACTAAATTGCATGCCTATGGCCCGATGGGTCTGGAATCGCTCACCGCTGAGAAATTCCTCGTTAACGGAACAGGGCAGGTGAGATCGTAACTTTTCACTGGTCCGCATTGTACTTATAGTACTGAATTGCGATAATCCAAAGCACCGGGCAACAGCCCGGTGTTTTTTTATGTTAATCCGGTTCTTACGTAGGTTTTATGATAGACATCAGCGTTGATTTTCAAGCCTGGTGGCAACAGGTTGCCGATTTTTCCCAGTCCCACAAACTGCCGGCGTCTGCAGTCCTGATCATTGTTTTTTTGCTGACTAAACGTGCCATTTTACGTTTGCTTAAAAAACGCAGTAAAAAAACCGGCGAAGACAGACGTCATTCCATCAACATCATTGAACAGTTGGGTAACGCAACCTTACTGGTGCTGTTGATCATGGTATGGTCCACCGAAATCCAGAACCTCGCAATCTCCATTGCTGCTTTTATGGTGGCCATTGTTTTTGCTACCCGTGAATTCATTCAGTGTTTTATGGGATTTATTTATTACCTCGGCGCCCGGCCGTTTCGCGTGGGTGACTGGATTGAGATGAATAATATTCGTGGTGAAGTGGTGGAAATGGACTGGGCTAAAACCGCGCTGCTGGAAGTCGATCCCGAATCCCATACCTACACCGGTAAGCATTTGTATATTCCGAACAGCCAGCTGGTTACCCAGCCAATCAGAAATCTTAACTTCCTGCGACGCTACACCCTGCACAGTTTTACTCTGGTCATGGAGCCGGAGACGAATCCCTATGCAATTCTGCCTGCTTTTAAAACCCGGACGCTGAAGCATTGCGAACATTTCCGTGAAGTCGCCGGACGTTATAAAAGTTTAATCGAACGCCATATGGAAGCGGAGTTTATTGATATCGATCCGGATATCGCAATTGAAACCAATCAGTTTGCTAAATTGCGCATCACCGTGTCTTTGTTCTGCCCCATTGATGAAGCCCATACGTTGCAGCAAAAAATATCAGAAGACTGGATGGCGCTGTGGCACAGTGAAATTGCCACAGCCAATCGCCCGTCCGGCAAAACGGTAGCAGAGGAATAGCGCTATACGCCTTCCTGCCAGTTACGCTGTCGTGAAAAGTGACTGCTCAGAAAAGCCATCTGGTCAGCCAGAATACGCCGGTTCATCAGGTAGAAACGTTCATAAAGATTTGGCCTGAAAGGAACGGCAAGTAACGGCATGTCAGCTTCTTCCGGTGTACGGGCTCCCTTGGCGTGATTACAGCGCCCGCAGGCTGTGGCGACATTCGTCCATTTATCCTGACCACCACGGGATCGTGGAATGATATGGTCGCGGGTGAGCTGGCCGGGGCTGAAGCGCTGACCGCAATACAGGCATAAATGATCATCCCGGCGGAAAAGATAACGGTTACATAACGCAATCTTTCCGCTTACATCAGTCACTTTTCCGTCGCAGGCAATAATGCTGGATAACGTCAGTTCGCTCCGGATTCCGGCATTATTCCAGCCACCGTGCAGGGTACAGGCGGTCGCACCAAGTTCGAACAACACTTTGTCCTGACAATAAAGCCTTGCAGCCTCTTCAGGCAAAACCCATTCCTGTGGCATACCCGCTTTGTTGAGTCTTAATACCAGCATCAGGGACATCTCCTCATGTGTGACTCTTATAGCATACTGCTTTATATTTCAATATGATGAAAAAGTAATCAATTGCCAAGTTTTTTTGTTGTTTAATTCGCCTGCAAACAGCAAATCAAAAAATCTTTGCAGTTTAAGGAGATAAATCCGGCAGTCAGCGGCTTTCAGGCATTTGATAATGGCATTAGGTAATTATCGCGGCTATACTATGCGCCGCGTTCAAAAGCGAATATATATATTAAAGAAAATAAAGGACAAATAGTGACTCCTATTACTCATTCTTTTCAGTATGGTCAGCATACTGTAACTCTGGAAACTGGCGTTATCGCGCGTCAGGCAACTGCAGCCGTCATCGCCAGCATGGACGATACCTCTGTGATGGTAACTGTAGTTGGTAAAAAAGAAGCGAAAGCCGATCAGGATTTCTTCCCGTTAACGGTTAACTATCAGGAAAAAGCTTACGCTGCCGGTAAAATCCCGGGTGGCTTTTTCAAACGTGAAGGCCGTCCTTCAGAAGGCGAAACACTGACAGCCCGTCTGATTGACCGTCCAATCCGTCCACTGTTCCCGGAAGGTTTTTTCAATGAAGTACAGGTTGTTGTTACCGTACTTTCTGCGAACCCTGAAATCCCGACTGACATCATTTCACTGATTGGTACGTCTGCGGCACTGGCTATCTCCGGTATTCCTTTCAACGGTCCTGTTGGTGCAGCCCGTGTTGGTTACAAAGATGGTGAGTACATCCTGAATACACGTTTCTCTGAGCAGCCTGAAAGCCAGCTTGACCTGGTGGTTGCCGGTACTGAAAGTGCTGTTCTGATGGTTGAATCTGAAGCCAGCGTACTGTCTGAAGACGTCATGCTGGGTGCGGTAATGTTCGGTCACGAACAGTCGCAAGCGGTTGTTGAAGCTGTTAAGTCTTTTGCTGCTGAAGTAAATACTCCGGCATGGGACTGGGCGCCTAAAGCTGAAAACACCGAACTGAAAGCGAAAGTAAAAGAACTGGCTGAAAGCGGCATGACTGCGGCTTACCAGATATCTGACAAGCTTGAGCGTAAAGATGCGGTAACTAAGGTTACTGAAGAAGCGCTGGCTCAAATTCTTGAAGCGAATCCTGAACAGGACGCGAAAGAAGCGTCTGACCTGCTGCACGATCTGGAAAGTGACGTAGTACGTTCACGTATACTTGCTGGCGAGCCACGTATCGATGGTCGTGAGCCTGCTATGGTTCGTGCACTAGACGTAGCGACTGGCGTACTGCCACGTACTCACGGTTCTGCTGTTTTCACCCGTGGTGAAACGCAGGCACTGGTTGTTGCCACTTTAGGTACAGAACGTGACGCACAGATGATTGACGAACTGCAGGGCAAGCGTGACAGCAAGTTCATGCTGCACTACAACTTCCCTCCATACTGTGTAGGTGAGACCGGCATGATCGGTTCTCCTAAGCGTCGTGAAATCGGCCACGGCCGTCTGGCGAAGCGCGGCATTCAGGCGGTTATGCCTTCTGAAGAAGAATTCCCGTATGTAGTACGTGTGGTTTCTGAAATCACTGAATCTAACGGGTCATCTTCAATGGCGTCTGTATGTGGTACGTCTCTGGCCCTGATGGATGCCGGTGTACCAATTAAAGCGTCTGTTGCGGGTATCGCAATGGGTCTGGTTAAGAGCGACGAAAACTTCGTAGTTCTGTCTGACATTTTGGGTGACGAAGATCACCTGGGTGACATGGACTTTAAAGTCGCCGGTACTAACGACGGTATCACTGCGCTGCAGATGGATATCAAGATCGAAGGTATCACCAAAGAAATTATGCAGATTGCACTTAAACAGGCAAAAGAAGCCCGTTTACACATTCTGAGCGTAATGGATAAGGCGATCACCGGTCACCGTGAAGAGCTGAGCGAATTTGCTCCGCGCATCTACACCATGAAGATTGATCAGGACAAGATCCGTGACGTAATCGGTAAAGGTGGTGCGATGATTCGTTCTATCACTGAAGCGTCTGATACCAACATCGAAATTGAAGATGATGGTACTATTAAGATCTTCGCGACTGAGCGTGCGAAAGCAGATATCGCTATCGGCATGATCGAAGGCGTAACGGCTGAAATCGAAGTGGGCAAAACCTACAACGGTAAGATCACCCGTATCGTAGACTTCGGTGCATTCGTAGAAGTACTGCCTGGTAAGGAAGGTCTGGTTCACATTTCACAAATCGCTCACGAGCGTGTGAACAAAGTGACCGACTACCTGAAAGAAGGCGAAATGGTTGACGTGAAAGTCATGGAAATTGACCGTCAGAACCGTGTACGTCTGAGCATCAAAGAGCTGCTTGAAAAGCCGGCTCCTGCAGAAGCAAAAGAAGATAAAGGCGAATAAGCTTTTATTTTCACCTTGTTGAAAAGGGCGCTTCTGGCGCCCTTTTTGTTTTTTACCTGTCCGTTGCCGGCTCGCCGGTGCACACGGATAATGATCAGGAGTGGAATATGACCAGCGATGAACAGACCAGAATTGAAGCAGCAACCTTCCGCCGGTTACTGAAACATCTGGATGATAATAAACAGGTGCAGAATATCGACCTGATGATTCTTGCGGATTTCTGTCGTAACTGTCTGGCTAAATGGTACAGCAAGGCAGCGGCAGATGAAGGTGTTGACGTAGACTACGAAGCGGCCAGGGAAGCGGTTTACGGTATGCCTTACAGCGAGTGGAAGGAAAAACACCAGTTGCCGGCTACCGCTGAGCAGCTCGCAGCCATGGAAGCGAAGAAAAAATAGAAAACGGCCGGCAGGCCGTTTTTTATGCGTGTTCTTTATCAGCCTGTAAATTACTGAAACGAAAAGCATGGGGCAGTAAATCGCCAACAGTATAGGTTTCTGTTTTACCGTCGTCAGTCACCAGAATCACCGGTGTGTCATCACCTGCAAACTCAGCTATTTTTTGCCTGCATCCGCCACAAGGGAAGCAGAAGCTGTCATTGGGACTGGCTATTACAATGGCCTTAATTTGCCGGGCGCCTCCTGCAATCATTGCTCCGATGGCTGTGGCTTCTGCACACTGACCAAGCGGATAAGCCGCGTTCTCTACATTGCAGCCGGCAAAGATACTGTCACCGGTGGTGAGCACGGCGGCACCTACATGAAAACCGGAGTAGGGGGCATGGGCATGTTGCTTTGCTGCCTGGGCTGTTTCTTTCAGTTGTGTTATTCTTTTATTTTCCATTACATCTCTCTGGTGGCTCAGGCTTTACTTTTTTTACCAAATCGGCGATGGTGTCAGCCATCGGATGACTGTCAGGAAGACAGTTTGCCCGCGCCACGTCATTTTCATAGCGAGTGAATCCATTTTTAACATGCGTAAAGTCATTAGTCTCATCTTTTTTTCTTATCTGGCGGTCTCTGTGTCCGGCTGTGCCAGTTCACAACAAGCGCAACCTAAAGGTGAAATGGGGAATCTGTTACTCGCAGAACCAGCGCCGGTCAATCCACGCTCTCAAATGGCAATTGCGCGGTACAATCAGGTACTGGCGAATGCGACTATTCCCGACGGGGATCGTGCTGAGTTACTTTATCAGCGCGGTATGTTGTACGACAGTGTCGGCCTGGCAGGTCTGGCGCAGTATGATTACACGCAGGCTTTGCAACTGAAGCCGGACATGGCGGAAGCGTATAATTCAATCGGTATTCATTTTGTGCAGCAGCTGGATTTTATTCAGGCATACGAAGCATTTGATTCGACCCTTGATATCGATCCGGAATATGACTTCGCATTTTTAAACCGTGGTATTGCACTGTACTACGGCGGTCGCGCTGATTTGGCCATCGACGATCTCACTACTTTTCAGACCAAAGACGAAACAGACCCTTTCAGAGTGTTGTGGACATTCTTTGCCAAACACGATATCGATCCGGTTGATGCCAGGGCCTGGCTGGTCGCCGTGCGGCCGGGGCTTAATCCCGGACACTGGGCGGTGAAACTGGTTGATTTGTTTTTAGGCACATCCAGTGAAACGGCGTTACTCAATTCGCTTATCGAAGGCATCTCCAGCCAGAAAGAGCTGACAGATCGTCTTTGTGAGGCTTATTTCTATCTCGGTAAATACCATAGCGCGCTGGGAAACAAGGGGATCGCTTCAAATTATTTCAAGCTGGCTCTCAGTACCAATGTGTATGATTATGTGGAGCACCGTTATGCCAGAATTGAGCTGAACCGTTTGCGCCATCCCGCTGACGATACTGAATAACCCGAATCCTGTATGCGTGGATTTATCGTAGCACTGCTGGCTATATTGCTGGTAGGGTCTGACTCAGGTCGTGATACCCGTCAACTCCTTCACAATGCAGAGTCCGCATCGAACCCTGCTTCACTGTTATGGCTGGCAGCCTCAAACGGCAGCGGTGTAGCAGAAGACCGCCTTGTGGCCTGGGCCACTATGCAGGGTTCAGCGTTCTGGCTTAATAAGCTGGTTGCTCTGGATAACGCCGATGCGGCCTGGGCACTGTATCAACTGGTCGGCGATGATGCGAAAAGTGACCGGTTGATGAGTCTGGCTGCTATCGGCAATGTGCCCGAAGCTCAGCTGGCCTTCGCCATGACGACGGATGACCCGGTAAAACGGGAAACCTGGCTTAAACGGGCCGCCGGACAAGGCTATTTGCCGGGTCAGGCAGCACTTGCTGACTGGTACTTACTGCATGCCCAGCCGGAAGAAGCGAGACCGTGGCTTCGTGTAACCGCTAATGATTATCCGCAAAGTGCCTTTCAGTATGGCAGATTGCTGTGGGCAGACGGTAAACGTAAGGCTGCCGGTAAATGGATTGCTCAGGCAGCTGACAGCGGTCATGAAATGGCGGGGAAGGTCAGACGTATTCTGTCAACCTATTCGCCTTACAGCGCAGCCTCAGTGCCGGCTAAAGCCAGAACGGATGAAAGTTGCAGCCAGAAAGTAGGTCTGTTTGCTACTTCGTTATCGACCATCGTAAAAGCCGATGAAATCGTAACAGAATTCCGCAAAGACAAGCGCCTGCAGTCACTGGCAATTTGCCTGGATGCGCCGGTGTGGCTCACGGATGACAGTCTGAACTGTGGTGGCGACTGGAAAGGACAGGGACGCCTCGGCTGTGATGTAAGGCCTCTAGCCAATGCGGTGGAAAAGCGGGGATTAACCCATGCTGTGATTATTGCAGAGCAGGGTAAAGCCAACGTAAATAACGGTGTAATGTTTCTCGACCTGATTGACTCCTATGCGGTTTTTGTTCATGAGCTGGCGCACTTTGCCGGATTTGTTGATGAATATGCGCTGGGGAAAAATGCCGCCAAACGGTACTGCGGCAGTGGGGATGCACCAAATCTGATTTTCGACGGCAAAATTACCTATTCACCTCTCTCCACACTGGATAACTGGCGGGCATTGCAGCCCGGTGCCGGGATCTGGCCGGCACAAAGCTGCGCCCGTTCCGATATCCGTGCCTATAAACCTTCCGGGCATATTACCTTTCTTGAACACCATGACAGCGGGGATATTCCACCAATTTACATGGCTTTGTGGCGCCAGCAACTTACCCGCCCTGAAGCGCAGCGTCCGGTATACATGAATTTGTTTCAGTCTTTTCAAAAGGCAGGGCAAACCCGCAAGGCCGGAAAATGGCTGGATAAATACAATGACTTTCTGGGAGCAGGAAGGGGAGACCCGGAAGAAACGGTTCCTGAAGAAGACGACGAGGAACCGTTACCGTTTTAAAACTGTTTTCAGCGGCTTTGTAAATCGGGCTTCAAACGTTCAACCCACATGGCGGTGGCACCACAAATAGCCACCGGCATAACGATAAAGTTCACCAGCGGGATAAGGGAAAATAAGCTCACACCCACGCCGAAAGAGAAACACAGTGTCTTATGTTTTCCCAGGTGCGCCCGCATCACCTTAAACGGTACTTTATGGTTGTCGTAGGGATAGTCACAATACTGAATGGCCATCATCCACGCATTGAACATAAACCATAACACCTGGCCGATGACAGGGATAAGCAGAAATAGGATTAAAAACACAATGGCTCTGGGGATGTACCAGATTAATTTGGCAAATTCTCTTCCCAGCATCCGTGGTACATCTTTAATTAAGTCCAGCAGACCATCATCGCCGATTGACTGACCAGTGAGGTGACGCTCAACTTTTTCGGCCAGAATGCCGTTAAAAGGAGCCGCTATCCAGTTAGCCAGGGTACCGAAAACCAATGCAAATATCAGCAGCACTGACAAGACTGCAAGAGGCCACAGGAAAAAGCTGATCACACCACGAAGCCAGTCCAGCCATTGCGGGATTAAGCTCATCAGCCAGCTAATGCCTTCTCCTATTTCGCCGAACAGAAAGTAAAATGCCACGGAAAAAAGCAGCAAATTAACCGTCAGCGGGATGAATACAAACCGTTTCAGGCCCTTTGTTTTAATCAGTGAAAAGCCGGTCATAAAATAACTGAGTCCGCTTTTATTTTGCATTACATCTCCTGAAGCTGCGCTTGAAATTGGGTTCTGAACCGGATTCAAATTGCCGGGCCAGTATGCACATGCAGTATACCTGTATCCGCATGCGGTGAGAAAACCCAATTGTTACAGCGTGTGAGTTTTGATAGAGTCAGCGGATAAGAATAATTTTCCTTTGCGCTGATCACCGGTAACCCGTTATTTATGCTGCAATTTCAGGCATTCTTCAGCTTGGCTGATGGCAACTTAAATCTCCTTTTCCCTGAGAGGTTTTTGTGCGCCTGAAAAAAATTAAGCTGGCTGGGTTTAAGTCCTTTGTCGATCCTACCACCATTCCTTTTCCCGGTGATATGACAGCGATAGTCGGACCGAACGGCTGCGGTAAATCCAACGTGATTGATGCGGTACGCTGGGTGCTGGGGGAAAGTTCAGCAAAAAATCTCCGTGGCGACGCCATGACGGATGTCATATTCAACGGCTCCTCAGCGCGAAAACCTGTCGGTCAGTGTTCAGTTGAACTGGTTTTCGATAACAGCAGCGGTCGAATTGGTGGTGAATTCGCTCAGTATAATGAACTGGCCGTGAAACGGCTGGTAACCCGCGATGCCCAGTCTCTGTATTTTCTTAACGGCACCCGTTGCCGCCGGCGGGATGTAACCGATTTGTTTCTGGGAACCGGTCTCGGCCCCCGCAGTTATGCCATTATCGAACAGGGCATGATTTCCCGTTTGATTGAGTCAAAGCCGCAGGAGTTGCGGGTATTTATTGAAGAAGCTGCCGGCATATCAAAATACAAAGAGCGCCGCAGGGAGACTGAAAACCGCATCCGGCACACACAGGACAATCTTGAGCGTCTGGAAGATGTGCGGGGTGAACTTGGCCGGCAACTGGAAAAGTTGCAACGTCAGGCGGCTGCCGCTCAACGCTATAAGGCCCTGAAGGCCAGTGAACGGAAATTGAAAGGTGAGCTGTCTGCCATCCGCTGGCTCAAACACACGCAGCATATTGAAAAGATCGAAGGTGAACTGGCAAAAGAACAAAATGAGCTGGATGCACTGATTGCACAGCAGCGTGGTGATGAGGCCGGTATCGAGAAATACCGCACGCAGTCGGAAGACATTAAGGCGGCACTGGATGACGTTCAGCAGGCTGTGTTCACCATTTCCACGCAAATTACCCGCATTGAACAGAACACCCTTCACAGTCAGCAGCGTGACAATCAGATTTCAGCTGAACTGGAAGAGCTTCATCAGCGCCGTGAACTGTTAGCGGCGTCGCTTCAGGAAGCTGAGCAGGCACTTGAGAAGGCTGATATGTCTCTTGAACAGTCTGAGCCTGAACTGCTGATGTTAGAAGAAACGATCTTCCAGGCTGAAGAGCGGGCTGAATCTGCGGAATCTGCGTTAAGGGACTACAACCGCAAGCGTCGTGAACAGGAACAACACTATCATTCTCTTAAGCAAAAGGTGCAGGGTTTACACAGCCAGATCCAGTCGGTGACCAGTATGCAACTGCGCACGACACAGCGCATCGGTGAATTGAATGATGAGCTGGCGGCACTGGATTATGACACGTTGAGTCAGCGTCTCGAAGAAGCGCAGGCTGAGCAGGAACTGGCCGCAGAAAAATCCGCTATTGCTGAAGATGAAGTGATTATCAGTAAAGATGCGCTTAATGTCGCATCAGAACAATATCAGACGGCAACCGCTGCTCAGGCAGGTTGTCAGCGGGAACTGGACCAGGCGGCTTCACGTTTTGCAGCCCTTGAAGCGTTGCAGGAACTGGCGGAAGCTGAAGCAGGCGAACTTCCTGAGGGTGTTGCATTACTGTGGAAAAGTATCAGCGTAAAGCCGGGGTTTGAGGCGCTGATTGAAAAAGTCACTGTGTGGTTAAACGACCCGCTGGTGGCAGCAGAGTATCCAGTGGAAACCCTCATCGCCTCAGCAGAACATTTTCCCCAGGGGCACAGGATCCTGCCACTTCATACAGACAGACCACCTGCAGAGAGTACACTGGCGTCATGTTTGAATGACGGCTATATCCCGTCATTGTTTTACCGTATCCGCCTTGTCGCCGATTTGGCGGCAGCAAGGAAGTTATTGCCGGCTCTGGCTGCCGGTGAATCGGTAGTCACTGAAACCGGAGAATGGTTATCTGCAGACTGGTTGTTAAGAGGGACCGTACAGGAAGACAGTGCAGGTGCACTGCAACGTCATGGGCAAATGGCGAAATTGCAGAGCGAAATTGACAGCCTGAGTGAACAACTTGCAGAACTTCAGTTTCAGGCAGACAGTGCCGCAGAAGAAAAAACACGGGCGGAAGATCATCTTGAAATCACCAGGCAGGCACAGGTGCGCTCTGCTCAGCAACAACAGCAGGCTGCACATCAGGTAGCCATGCTGAAGCAGGAAGTTGCCCAGTTAGCCTTGCGGCAGCAAAAAATCCGCGATGAACTTACCCGGCAACAGCAGACTCTGGCCGGGGATGATGAGCAACTTGATACATTGACGGCTCAGCTTGAAGTGCTGGAAATGCAGTTGATGGATGCGGAGGAAGAGGAGCAGAATGCTTCGTCAGAGCGGGAAAGGTTCGAGCACGAACAGCAGGATGCGAGGCAGTCTGCAGATCAGCAGAAATCCCGTAAACATCAGCTTGAACTGTCTGTACAGCAGCAGCGAAATCAGCAGCAATTATACCGCGAACAGGTAACGCGTAACCAAACCCAGCTGGCTGAATACCGTCAGCGTGAAGACGCGTTAACACAGGAAAAACAGTCCCTTAGTCAGCCTATGGCGATGCATGAAGCACAACTTGCGCAATTACTCGAAGACCGCGAAGTGCAGGAAGCATTGCGTATAGACAAGCAGAATGCGTTAAGCGATGTGGAAGCTCTGCTGAGGGAAGCGCAGCAGGGGCATCATGGCGTAGCTGTAAAAATTCAGCAGCGGAATACCGTTATTGACGGGTTAAAAATTGATATCGAAGGCGCCCGTGTAAGGGCCATGTCGGTACTCGAATTATTGCAGGAAACCGGCCAGTCTCTGAAAGAAATTTTACCGGAACTGGATGACACTGCTGATGAAAAGAGCTGGCAGCAGGAACTGGAAAAAACCACCGCAGCGGTTTCCCGTCTGGGGGCGGTGAATCTGGCGGCCGTGGAAGAATATGAGACGCAGGCGGAACGAAAACAGCATCTCGATACGCAGTTTGATGACCTGGTATCTGCGCTGGATACGCTGCAAAGCGCTATCCGTAAAATAGACAAAGAAACCAAAACCCGTTTCTCAGCAACCTTTGAACAGGTGAATGAGGATCTGAAACAACTCTTTCCTAAGGTATTTGGCGGCGGCTCTGCCTATCTGGCACTGACAGATGATGATCTGCTTGAGACCGGTGTGACAATTATGGCCCGGCCGCCCGGTAAGAAAAATAGTACAATTCACCTTTTAAGCGGTGGAGAAAAAGCGTTAACCGCTTTATCATTGGTGTTTGCAATTTTCCGGTTGAATCCGGCGCCCTTCTGTTTACTTGACGAAGTGGATGCGCCGCTGGACGATGCCAACGTGGGGCGTTTCTGTAAACTGGTATCAGAAATGTCAAAGTCGGTGCAATTTATCTATATCACCCACAATAAGATTGCGATGGAAATGGCAACGCACCTCACAGGTGTCACTATGGCAGAGCCAGGGGTTTCCCGCATGGTTGCCGTAGATGTTGATGAAGCCATGGCCTTCGTCGAAGCATAACAAAGGGCGAACGAATTAAATGGATGAACTACGTTTATCACTCCTTATCCTGGGTACCTGTTTTATTATTGGCGTGCTCGCCCATGGTATCTGGAAGATCAGAAAAAATAACAATGCGACCAAGAAAGAGCGTATTGAACCCGGCCAGTGGCAGGATGACAATTCAGAAGAACAGGACGACTGGTCTGCAGAGCAGGGCGACGATCATAAAGGTTATGATGATTTAGGTCTGGGAGCGGTAAGAGTGGTTTCCTCTGCCAAACCTGTGGCAGACACCGGCGACGATAAAGAATCTGAGCCGCCAGTCTCCCGTCCCGTTAATGAAGATGCGGACGAAAAGACGGTTTCGAAGCCGGAACCGCAGGCGCAGGCAACCAAGCTGTATGGTTCAGTGGTGACTAACCCTAAACCTCATATGCAGGGTAGCCGGCATGTTGCGCCGGAGCAGGCAGACGACGATCCCATCCCGGATCCGCCTGAGTTTCTTATCCGTAAAGAACAAAAAGCCGTCGCAGATGAACCGCAGGCTGATGATTTTACGCTGGATGCCCAGCAAGCTGAGCCGGCAGTTAAAGACAATGCGTCTGACGAACAAAGCTCAGACCATGACATCGATACTGACAGTAAGAAAGTTGCTAAGAAACGGGGCTTGCTGCGTCGTCGTCAGGAACCGAATTTCGGTGATGACCAGATGAGAATTGATTTCGACGACAGTCAGAGCCAGCCGGCTGCAGAGTCCGGCGCTGCTCCTTCAGAGGATGTGGAGCAGGAGGTGCTCGTTGTTAATGTGCGGGCTCAGGACGACACACCCATTTCAGGTGCCGCATTATTGCCTTTATTACTCACATTAGGGTTTAAGTTCGGTGATCAGGATATTTTCCACCGCCATGTGAATTCAAATGGTAAGGGACCTGTACTCTTCAGTCTGGCCAATATGTTCAAGCCGGGGGTTTTCGATATTGATAACCTGGAGAACTTTACCACTCAGGGTGTGTCATTATTCATGATCCTGCCCATCGACGGGGTTGATGCCCATCAGGTATTTAACATGATGCATAATGCAGCCCGGAAAATTGCTGACGAATTCAATGCGCAAATTCTGGACGGTCGCCGCAGTGTACTGACCAAACAGGGATTGCAGCAATACATGGAAAAAATCCGCGAATTTGAACGCAAGCGAATGATTACCCGCCACTGATCCATCAGCGCTGTTACCCTGCTGTAGCAGCGCTTTGCAAGAGACACTTTATGTCAACAGATAAAGCCTCCGTTGCCAGTCGTATAGAGACACTGCGTGACACTATCACCCGTTATAATACCCAGTACTATGTGGAAGATGCTCCTTCTGTACCTGATGCTGAATACGACCGGCTCATGCAGGAGTTAAAATCGCTGGAAGCCGCCCATCCTGATCTGCTGACAGCGGATTCGCCGTCACAGAAAGTAGGTGGTGCGCCTCTTGCCGCCTTTGAGCAGGTTACCCACGAAGTTCCTATGTTATCGCTGGACAATGCCTTCGATGAAGCTTCACTGAACGCCTTTGAAAAACGTATTGGTGACCGCCTGAAAGACCATTCAACACTGATGTTCAGTTGTGAGCCTAAACTGGACGGTCTGGCTGTCAGTATTCTGTATGAAGACGGTGTGCTTGTGCAGGCTGCAACACGGGGTGACGGGCAGACAGGGGAAAATATCACGCAAAACGTCAAGACCATCGGTAATGTGCCTCTCCGCCTTAAAGGTAAAGATCTCCCCGCCCGTATCGAAGTGCGAGGTGAAGTCTTTATGCCAAAGGCCGGCTTTGATGCACTTAATGAACGGCAACGTGAAAAGGGCGATAAAGTCTTTGCCAATCCCCGTAATGCCGCTGCTGGCAGTCTGAGGCAACTGGACAGCCGTATTACTGCAAAACGGCCACTGATGTTTTACGCCTATTCACTGGGTGTCGTTTCACCACAGGACTTCGGACTGGAAGATACCCACAGCGCACGGCTGAAAACACTGGGGAGCTGGGGACTGCCGTTGTGCCCTGAGGTCGATGTGGCTGAAGGCGCGAAGGGTTGTCTGGCTTATTATCAGCGTATTCTTGAGCAGCGTGAGCAGTTACCGTACGACATCGATGGGGTGGTATTCAAGGTTGACCGCATAGACTTGCAGCAAACACTGGGTTTTGTGGCCCGCGCTCCCCGCTGGGCAATTGCACAGAAGTTTCCTGCACAGGAAGAAATGACACGCTTACTGGATGTGGAGTTTCAGGTTGGCCGGACCGGCGCTATTACACCGGTGGCTCGCCTGGAACCTGTGTTTGTGGGCGGTGTTACAGTATCTAACGCCACGCTCCATAATCAGGATGAGATACAGCGTCTGGGTGTCAAAGTGGGTGATGTTGTGGTTATCCGCAGAGCCGGTGATGTGATACCACAGGTTGTTTCTGTGGTTGAGGCAAAGCGGCCTGAGGATGCTACGGATATTATATTCCCTGCCAATTGCCCCGTGTGTGATTCTCATGTTGAGAAAGCTGAGGGCGAAGCCGTAGCAAGATGTACCGGAGGACTGGTATGTGCTGCACAACGCAAACAGGCACTTAAACATTTTGCTTCACGCAAAGCTTTCGATATTGACGGCCTGGGCGATAAGCTGGTTGATCAACTGGTGGATGCCGGACTGGTGAAAAGTCCTGCTGAATTCTTTCATTTGTCGTTAGGTGATCTGGTCAGTCTTGAACGGATGGCAGAAAAGTCAGCTTCGAATTTGCTTACTTCACTGGAAAAGGCTAAAACCACCACCTTGCCCAGATTTCTTTATGCTCTGGGGATCAGGGAAGTAGGCGAAGCGACAGCGTCGAATCTGGCCACACATTTTAAAGATCTGGATGCGTTGTTTGCCGCAGACATTGAAGCCCTCAAAGAAGTGCCGGATGTGGGTGAAGTGGTGGCTACACACATTTATCACTTTGTGCACGAAGATCATAACCGTGCCATTATTGATGATCTTGTCGCTGCAGGTGTGAACTGGCCGGCTATTCAGGTTGCAGATGCAGGGGACTTGCCTCTGGAGGGCCAGACCTGCGTACTGACCGGTACCATGACGGCCATGGGACGCAATGAGGCAAAAGCATTGCTACAGCAACTGGGGGCGAAAGTTGCCGGTTCGGTGTCAGCGAAAACACACTTCCTCGTAGCCGGAGAAAAAGCCGGCTCAAAACTGACCAAAGCGCAGGATTTAGGCGTTGATGTGTGGGATGAAGAAAAGCTGCTCAGTTTTCTTCGCGAACATAATCTTTCCGGCGAATAAATTAAAATCTGCCATCAGTTTGCCGGTGTTGTGATACCGGCAAGCTTTTGTGCGGACCTGATTTGCTAAAATATTTTGCCGACAGATCAGTGAAGACTGTTAATTCCGGTTTATGCTTTTGAAGCCCGTTGTTTGCGGGCTTCTTTACGTGCATTCCATGATTTTCTCACAGAAAAACGCCATATCCAGTTGAGTCCGAAATACCCCAGCAAACCAAATATGACTGAACAGATCCCGCAGCCGACGAGGAAGGCCGGGCCGATGGTGCTGATACTTTCAATTATCCATTTCCAGCTGAACTGCAATTCAAAGTGTGTGGGCTCTGTACCCAGTACCGTTGTACCTACCTTGTAAGCACCGTAAAAAATTGGCGGCATGGTAAACGGGTTCGTGATCCACACGGTTGCTACAGAGAGGGGGAGGTTTGCACGGAAGGGAATAGCAGTGGCGGCAGACAACCACATTTGAAACGGAACAGGCCAGAAAGCGAAAAACAAACCAATACCAAACGCGTTAGCTGCTGAACGACGGTTCAGATGCCACAGGTTCGGCTCATGCAAAACTGTGCCGAAGATCCGTAGCGCACGATTGTGCTTTATCGTTTGATGGTCTGGTAAAAAACGTCGTATAAATTTTTTTGGCATAAACCGTATTTCATTTCATCCGAAGTAACCAATCCATGCATCAACACGCTGCGCTATGGCTGCTGGCATTCTGCCTGACTTCGCTGTCTGCGAGGTTCTGGCCGGTGTTGCCGGGAAAAATCTGGATTGTACTTCTTGCCTGTATCGTCTCCATTATCCACACACACAATGTCAAAATGCACATCCGCACCGCCCTGAAAGCAGGATGTCGTTTATGTGGTGTTACAAACTGGTACGTGCGCAGTAAAAAACAGTTTAGTGTACTGCCGTATTTACTCAGCGGGATAATGTCCGGATTGATTTGGATGGCAAGTGTAGGGCATTGCTACCTGGCTTGGCAACTCCCTGCCGGCAAAATTCAACAAGATGTCATAGTTACGGGGCAGATAACGTTTACGCAGAGAAATGACAATGGTCAGTGGTTGCATGTTGCTCTTTCGACACTGGGTGACAGGCATTATTTCTTCCGTCCGGTCATCGGTGTTCACTTGTCGCAAAATATGGGGGAGCTGGCTATTCATCAACAGGTGAAGTTAACGGTTAATCTGAAGCCGGCTTCGCCGTTAATGAACCCGGGCGGCGACAGCCGGGCAAAAATGGTCAGCATGAAAATGATAGCCACGGGTTCAGTCAAAGCGTTCGGAAACGGTTCTCTTGTTTCTCCGGCTGACAGTCTGCATTACCGCGCAAGTCAGCGTTTGCAGAAAGCGGGTTACTCCCGCTGGCTGGTGGCTTTAATGACTGGTGACCGTTCTTTGCTGACAGACAAAGACTGGCAGTTGCTGCAAAAAACCGGAACAGGCCACCTGTTTTCAATTTCGGGTCTGCATGCAGGTATGGTGGCTTTATGGTCTGCGTTGCTGAGCAGTGCTGTGATCAGTTGTTTTGCCCGTCTTATCAATGCCGGGCACAACGGTATGAATATACGGCTTACAGTTGCTGTAGCAACACTCCTCATGACAGCCCTCTATGCGGCGCTGGCCAACTGGCAGGTACCGGTAACCCGCGCGTGGCTGCTTATTTTATTGTTCACATTGCTGCTTACTTTTAAAGTCTGCTGGAGCTGGCGGCACCGGCTGCTGGTGATGGTGTTTCTGTGTATTCTGGTTTCTCCTTTCAGTGTATTCAGTAACAGCTTTTATCTGAGTGCCGGTGCGGTGTGTGTTTTAATATTCATTGGCTGGCGGTGGAAACCTGCATCGTATTCATACTTTCACCGCATCATGTTTGTTATTCGCGCGCAGTGTCTGATTTCATTATTGTTAATGCCGTTTACGCTGATATTTTTCGGTTCAGTGTCTTTGCTGACGGCAGGCGTTAATCTCATCGCAATTCCTGTGATCACACTGCTGATGCCCGCCGGTCTGGCAGGGCTGGTACTGAACTATAACGATGGTCTCACAAACACGTTACTCGATTTGGCTGATACCATCCTGCTATGGATGACGCAGCAACTCAGCGTGATTTACCCGTATATGGCGGCCTTTGATAATACAGGCGTTAGCGGTCAGGCTGCATTCTGTCTGCTCCTGTCAATGCTGCTGTTGGCATTGCCGGTGTTTCGCTACCGGAAGCGCAGTGCCATGATGCTGGCGGTGCCGGCGATGAGTTTCTGGTTCCCGCTCAGTACAGATGCCTGGCAACTTCACGTATTTGATGTGGGCCAGGGCACGGCACTGGCAGTTTCCAGGGGAAACCGTGCAGTCATCATTGATACCGGTCCCTCATGGGAAACAGGCAACGCACTGACAAGTACGGTACTGCCGGCACTGACGGCGGCCGGTATTCATCACGTTGATCAACTGATTGTTTCTCACGGAGATGACGACCATGCCGGCGGTGTTACTGCGTGGTTAGATCGCAGGGCTGATCATCCGCTGGAGCTCAACCGGAGTTTGTCATCAAATACAAATGGCTGTCAAAGCGGAAAACGATGGCGGTGGCAAGGATTACACTTTCGTGCCATGTGGCCGGAAAAAGGCAATATGGAAGACAGCAACCGGTTATCCTGTGTTTTACTGGTATCCGGAAATGGCTATTCAGTGTTGCTCCCGGGTGATATAAACCGCAGTGCCGAATACGCACTTTTGTATAACAATGCAGCCCTTAACGCCGATATACTACTGGCACCCCATCATGGCAGCAGCACTTCATCATCAATGGCTTTCATAAAAGCAGTATCACCTTCGTTCACCGTATTTACGTCCGGCTTTTATCATCGCTGGAAATTACCTGAAGACGTTGTTGAATCCCGTTACCGTGAAGCCGGTTCAGTTATTCTGCGGACTGACCTGAACGGCTACATACAATTTACCCTGGCTGATGAGGGGATCGGCGTAAAGCGCTACAACAGAGATATCAGCCGCCGCTGGTATGACTTACGGACACAGGTATCTCTGCCTCAGCATTGAAAATACAGGCGTTAATGACCATAACAAAGGCCGGCATTAACACCGCGCATTGGGAATTTAGCCGATTCCAGTTACAATGGGCCGGTTATTCGAATAAGTGATGAAAATAAATGCAAAATTCCGACCCGGCGGCCAGTAACCAACGCCGCTTTTTTACGTATCTGCGAAACTATAAACTCGCTTTTTTCGTGGCCGTAATCGGTATGATTGGGTATTCCGCGCTGGATACCTACGTAATATCCAATCTTAAACCTCTGATAGATGACTCCCTTGGTAACGGTGACAGCGACTTTCTGCGTATAGCGGCTATTGCCATCGTACCACTGTTTGTCCTTCGCGGTATTTTCAATTTTATGGGCACCTACACCCTCAGCTGGATTGGCTCACAGGTTGTTATGACCATGCGCCAGCAGTTGTTCGAAAAGTACATGCATTTACCGGTGTCATTTCATGATCAGCAGGCTGTCGGGGCACTCATCAGTAAAGTGACCTACGACACTGAACAGGTGGCTAGTGCGGCCAGCAAGGCGCTGCTGACCATCGTTCGTGAGGGGGCGCTGGTTATTGGTCTGTTAGTCGTCATGCTGTATCAGTCCTGGCAATTGTCTCTTATTTTTCTCATTATCGGCCCGCTGGTGGCAATCATTGTTGCAGTGGTCAGCAAACGGTTCAGGAAGGTCAGCCGCAATATACAACAGTCAATGGGAAGTGTGACGGCGTCGGTTGAGCAGGCGGTAAAAGGCCATAAAGTTATCCTGATGTTCGGGGGCCAGGACTTCGAACGTAACCGCTTTGCACAGAAAAATAACCACAACCGTCAGCAAACGATGAAGCTGGCAGTGACGCAAATTTTAAGTGTGTCGTCTATCCAGATCATTGCCTCCGTCGCACTGGCTGTGGTGTTGTTCATGGCAAGTCTGCCGAATATTATGGCAAATCTGACTGCAGGCACGTTTATCAGCGTTGTGTTCTACATGGTGATGTTGCTTAAACCACTTAAACAACTGACCACTGTGAATAATGAATACCAGCGCGGCATGGCAGCCTGTAACAGTATTTTTGAAATACTGGATGAAGAGATTGAAGTGAATACCGGCACTAAAAAGTTGGAACGTGCGCAAGGTAACATCGCGTTTAATCATGTGACTTTCACCTATCCCGGCAAAGAACGTCCGGCCCTGACCGACATCAGTTTTTCAGCCAGACCGGGGGAAACCATTGCGCTGGTCGGTAAGTCCGGCAGCGGTAAATCTACCATTTCTTCTCTTCTCACCCGCTTTTACCTGCCTCAGCAGGGGGAAGTGCAGTTGGACGGTATGAATATTAATGACATTGAGCTGCGTTCGCTGCGCAAACAGTTTGCCACTGTTTCCCAGCATGTCACCTTGTTCAATGATTCCATCGCCAATAACATTGCATACGGCGTAACGGATAAAGTATCGCGGGAAGATATCGAAAAAGCGGCAAAGATGGCCCATGTTACCGAGTTTGTGGATCAGCTTGACGAAGGCCTGGATACTGTCATCGGTGAAAATGGTCTGATGCTCTCGGGTGGTCAGCGTCAGCGTATTGCCATAGCCCGTGCAATTCTCGCCAGAGCGCCGGTACTGATTTTAGATGAAGCGACATCGGCGCTGGATACGGAATCAGAAAAACTGATTCAGGATGCACTGGAACAGCTGCAAAAGTCCTGTACATCCCTGGTGGTGGCCCACCGCCTGTCAACAATTGAAAAGGCAGACCAGATCATCGTCATCGATCAGGGGCGTATCCTTGAGCAGGGACGTCACAGCGAATTGCTGGCGAAAAAAGGCCATTATGCCCAGTTGCATGCATTACAGTTTGGTGAAACTCACTGAGCATGGATATCAACAAGCTGTGGTACCAGAAATCAAAGCGGGTATGGCTGTTGTGGCCCCTGGCGTTGTTATTTGCCTTTGTGAGCGCCTGCCGGCGATGGTTGTTTAAGACCGGTTTAAAAAAGCGTTCTCATCCCGGAGCGTTTGTTATTGTTGTGGGCAACATTTCTGTTGGCGGCAATGGCAAAACGCCGGTGGTGCTGGCCATCACAGAACATTTTAAAAGAAAAGGATTGAAACCCGGTGTACTCAGCCGTGGTTATGGCGGCACGATGCAGCATCATCCGTATCGTGTTATGCCCGGTGACGATGCTGCTGTTTGCGGTGATGAGCCTGCGTTAATTGCCGGACGTTCCGGCGTACCGGTTGTTATAGACCCGGTACGTGCACGCGGGGCTAAAATGCTGGCGGAAGAATTACACTGTGATGTCATTATATGCGATGACGGGCTGCAACATTATGCGTTGGAACGTGATCTTGAGCTGGTAGTCATGGACAGCAGGGGAACCGGAAACGGTCATTTGCTGCCCATGGGCCCGCTGCGGGAGAAGCCCTGGCGCCTGACGTCTGTGGACGGAATAATATTGAATGGCAACGCTGACCTAACGGCTTTGCCACAACAAATCACTTTACCGCCTGCATATAATCTGACTCTTGAGGGGCGTCACTTTTGTAATGTACGGGAGCCCGGACGCAAGACGGGTATTCAGGATTTTTGCGCAAAATCCGGTATTCATGCCCTGGCGGGGATTGGTCATCCTGAACGTTTCTTCCGTCAGTTAGAGATGTACGGAATGACGTTATCATCAACACAACCGCTTCCCGATCATCATCATTTCTCCGCCGCAGATATTCCCCCGGGCACGGTGGTCATGACAGAGAAAGATGCTGTGAAGGCAAGGGCATTTGCCCATGAAGATTGTTGGTATTTGCCGGTGGATGCTGTATTACCTGAAGAATTTTATGACTTACTGGATACCCGGTTTGAAGCCGGAAGAAGGATAAACAATGAGCTTTGACATTAAATTATTGGATGTACTTGCATGCCCTGTATGCAAAGGTAAATTGATCCTGTCACAGGATAAGCAGGCCTTGTTGTGTCGTTTTGACCGCCTCAGTTATCCGGTGAAAGACGGTATTCCCGTGTTAATGGAAGTGAACGCCACAAAATTATCAGTAGACGACATGGATGCGGCCCGCTGATGGACTTTACCGTTATCATTCCTGCCCGATACGGCTCTTCCCGGTTTCCGGGTAAACCTCTTGCTGATATCAATGGAAAGCCAATGATTCAGCATGTGACGGAGAGGGCGGCAGAAGCGGGCGCATCGGCTGTGATTGTCGCTACTGACGATAGCCGTATAGCGGCTGTAGCGGAGGGCTTCGCACGGGTGGTGATGACGTCGGACAAACATGAATCCGGCACTGAGCGTCTTGCGGAAGTCATTCAGAAAGAGAACCTTGCGGATGATACCCTTATCGTAAACGTGCAGGGCGATGAGCCTTTCGTACCTGCTGCAAATATCCGTCAGGTTGTGGAAAACCTGTCACAGCGCACTGATGTGGCCATGACCACACTGGGCACTGAAATGCACAGCGCAGATGATGTGCTTAACCCGAACATGGTGAAAGTTGTACGAAACGTCAAGGGTGAAGCGCTCTATTTTTCCCGTTCGGCGATCCCTTTTGAGCGTAGCAGCATGATGACCGATCCGGGCAGAACTGATCCCTCCCTTTATCTTCGCCATATTGGTTTATATGCTTACCGTGCAGGTTATGTGAATCAGTATGTCAGTTACACACCTAGTGCGCTGGAACATACAGAGTCACTGGAGCAGTTACGGGCATTGTGGTACGGCGATAAAATCCATGTTGACGTGGCATCCGAACCACCGCCTGTGGGCATTGATACACCGCATGATCTGACACGACTTCTGGCACTGCTGAATGACGGAGAATGATTTATGAATGTGGTAATTACCGGTGGTAACCGCGGGATCGGGCTGGCGCTGACTAAAGCGTGTCTTGCCAGAGGAGATAACGTTTATGTTGCCTGCCGTAACAGTTCTGACGCGCTGAATGCTTCCGGAGCAACGGTATTGACCGGCGTGGATGTTTCTAACCCGGATGCGTTACCGGCGGCACTTGCACCTCTGCTCGATATTCACATTGACCTTCTCATCAATAATGCCGGCGTACTGGCCAGGGAAACGCTGGATGAACAGGAACCGCATACTATTGATTATCAGTTCAGAGTTAATGCTCTCGGGCCTTTGCTGGTATCCCAAATCCTACTCCCGGCCATGGGTGAAGGCAGTAAAATCGGTCTTGTGACCAGCCGGATGGGCTCTATGGCGGATAACACATCAGGTGGATATTACGGTTACCGGATGTCAAAAGCAGCATTGAACGCTGCCGGTGTCTCCATGGCCAACGATTTGCGTACCAGAGGCATCGCAGTGGCTTTACTGCATCCGGGCTTTGTGCAGACGGAAATGGTAAACAATGCCGGTGATGTAGATGCAGATACAGCCGCAGCCGGTTTGCTGAAGCAACTTGATAGTCTTTCAATGGAGAATACCGGTAGCTTTGTTCATGCAAACGGGGAGTCACTGCCTTGGTGATTCGCCGCTCTGCAGCAGTTGCACTCCTTTTTTGCGCAGGCAATGCCGCCTCAGCCAGTAATTATCACTGGCAACACGGCCCTTCATTGCCTGCACCGGTGCAGGAAATTTACCCCGCAGTACACAAAGAGAGTATTTATGTGGCTGGTGGCCTGACATCCGGAACCCCGAATTTCACGGTATCAGATCAGGTTTTTCGTTTTCAGCAGGGCAGTAAAAACTGGCAAACACTGCCGCCTTTTCCTGTTGCTGTGCATCACGCTATGCTTGTGTCTGCGGGTGAAAAATTATGGTCCTTCGGTGGTTTCACAGAAAACGAAAACGGGCAGTGGATTAATTCCTCTGCGGTTTGGGAATTTAATGAAAGCGACGGCAGCTGGATAAAGCGTAATCCCATGCCGGTTAAATTGTCTGAAAGCATTTCTGCCGTCATAAACGGAAAAGTGCACCTCGCCGGCGGACGGACCACGACAAAAGATAACTATCACTGGCAGCATCATATGGACTCAGACTGGCACGGCGTGTTTGATCCGGAAACGTCGGTGTGGCAGTCAGCAACGCCAATTCCAACCCCGCGCAACAGTGCATGCAGTGTGGTGTATGACGATAAGTGGCATGTGATTGGTGGCCGCACAGTGGACAACGGCAACACTGCTGTGCATGAAGTATTTGATGCAGCAAAAGACATCTGGATAACCGAAAAGCCTATGCCGGAAGCAGAAGCGGGGATTGGTTGCGCGGTGCTTCACGGCAGTATTTATGTTTTTGGCGGCGAATATTTTGACGATGCCGGAGGTGGTGTATTCCACAAGGTCTGGCGATACGAAATTAATCGTAAGCGCTGGTCTGAAGCTACGGTTATGCCAGTGCCGCGACACGGGCTGGGCGTGGTGAGCTTTGAGGATGCCATCTGGTTAATTGGCGGGGCAGGTGAGGCAGGTGCGAAAGACACCCGCCATATCGTCAGTCAGTTTACGGTTGCCACTGACTGAATATGACGGCCTGTGGATCAGGCCGTTTCCATCTCTTCGTCATCGTCAGGGCTCAAAACGCCCCAGACATCGTGCTCATCAGCATGAATGATTTCTGCCCAAACACGTTCACCCGGTTTCACATCGTGCACACCATTGAGGTGAACGACGCCGTCGACTTCCGGGGCGTCGGCATAGGTACGGCCAACGGCACCTTCGGCGTCAACACTGTCAATGACCACCAGATATTCTTTACCGATACGTGACTTCAGGCGTTGTGCACTGATTTCGCTTTGCACTGCCATAAAGCGTGCAAGCCGGTCCTGCTTAACGTCTTCCAGCACCGGGTCAGGCAAATCATTGGCCTTTGCACCTTCAACCGGACTGTAAGCAAAGCAGCCAACGCGGTCCAGCTGTGCTTCGCGAAGGAAAGTCAGCAATTCTTCAAATTCTTCTTCCGTTTCTCCCGGGAATCCAACAATAAAAGTTGAGCGGATAATGAGCTCAGGACAAGCTTCACGCCAGGCTTTGACCCGCTCGATGGTGCGTTCTGCACTGCCGGGACGCTTCATCAGACGCAGGATACGTTTGCTGGCATGCTGAAAAGGGATATCAAGATACGGCAGAATACGACCTTCATTCATCAGCGGAATAAGATCATCCACATGAGGGTAGGGATAAACGTAGTGCAGACGCACCCACATATCCAGTTCACCGAGTTGTTCACACAACTGCTGCATATGTGCCTTAACCGGCATACCGTTCCAGAAACCTGTGCGGTGTTTTACATCTACACCGTATGCACTGGTGTCCTGGGAAATGACCAGTAATTCGCTGACACCTGCTGATTTCAGGCGCTTTGCTTCATCAAGTATTTCACCCACCGGACGGCTGACCAGGTCTCCCCGCATAGATGGAATAATGCAGAATGTACAGCGGTGGTTACAGCCCTCAGAGATTTTGAGATAGGCGTAATGTCTCGGAGTCAGTTTAATGCCATGATCCGGTACAAGGTGCTCGAACGGATTGTGAACCGGCTTCGGCAGATGACTGTGAACCTGTTCCACCACGCTTTCATAAGCATGGGGGCCGGTGATAGCGAGCACATTCGGATGCACCTCGCGGATTTCATCTTCTTTGATCCCAAGACAACCGGTCACAATCACTTTCCCGTTTTCTGTCAGTGCTTCACCAATCGTATCTAATGATTCCTGCACAGCAGAATCGATAAAACCGCAGGTGTTGACGATGACGAGATCGGCATCGTTGTAAGTAGGGACAACATCGTACCCTTCGGTGCGAAGCTGGGTGAGAATCCTTTCGGAATCCACGAGGTTTTTCGGGCAGCCTAAACTGACAAAACCAATTTTCGCAATGGGATTTTCCACGGTGGATGCCGGGCTGTCGCTACGCTGTGACTCAAGTACTTTGACCGGAGTACTGAGTGTGGTGGTCGCGTTCGGGGTGTATTTCTCTACGGACATGGACTTCTACTGTTAACACATTATCGGCACATTATATCAGGCTTATTGCAGAGTAATAAGATTAGCCTTCGTTCCGGCAGCGATTTCCTCTTTTTTCATTCACCTGTTAGACTGCCGCACCTGAATAATCCTGTGTGTCCGGGTGTTACCCGGAGGAAAAAGTGTTCACTCCTCATGTTATTGCCGTTACATTGCTATGATGAAGCCGGTCGCGTCAAACCGCCACTCTGGCTTTACTGGATGCTGTTAATACTTTGCAGTGACTGGATTGCATTAGTCTTTTCTCTGGTCACGTTTGGCCAGACATCAGAATTACTTTCCGTACTTTATCCTGATAAAACAGTACTTGGCTGGCGCTTGCTTGCCACCTGGCCTTTTTTAACAGTCATTTTGCTGATGGGTAACCGGGAGCGGTTGTGGAATAAGGAATTGACCGGCTGGCGACTGGGGATCATGCCGCTTATCTGGACGGGAAATATCGTCAGTATCGCAGCACAAATGCAGACCGTGCTGCACGACCAGTGGGATTTCCACTGGACGCCGGCTTGTTTTATTCTGGTCAATGTTCTGGTATTCGTCACTGTCATGCGCAGCCGGCATATACGGTTGATGGTCAGTGACTGGCGTGATCCGGCCACCGGAGACAGTGGCGGCACAGAAGATAAAAAAATTACTGACGCTGGCGTGACAAAGCCTGGTCAAAATACATCGCCACACTGACATTGCTGTCGTTTACCAGGCGCTCATAACAAATACCGGCAAACGCGTAAGAGTACTCTCCGGCGTCCAGTACAACAAAGGGCGCTTCGGGATTTGAATCGTCATATCGCCAGTCGCCGCCAGCAATCTTTCTATATGTCTCACCAAGATACGCACCGTAGACGTTACAAATGGTAAAGACGGCGGAGTCTTCCAGCGCTTTGTCGTGGTACTTGTCCAGAAAAGATAGCAGTATGTCGTCAACGCTCTTTGTGCTTTCAGGGCTGTAATCCAGTTCAATAGCGAATTCATCATGAGCCGCCCGGACAGCGTCGGCAGAGCATTCTTCCATTAATTTTTCGAGTTCAGCTTGTTGCATCGTGTTCTCCTTTTTCTTTTATTGTGCGCGTTGTAGCCCGATGTGTCTATTTCGCCGTGATTTTATTAATCACACTGGCCGCTGCAAACATGCCAAATGTTGCGGTTACCGTTACCACTGCACCAAAACCGCCCGCGCAATCGAGTCGCGTACCGCCTTCAAGTGCAGATTTACTGTGACACACTGAACCGTCCGGTTGGGGGTAGCGTAACTGTTCCGTCGAATAGATGCACTCCACGCCAAACCGGCGTTTCGGATTTTTCGTGAAGTTATAAAAGCGTCTTAATTCACTGCGAACCTTTGCCGCCAGCGGATCCTGAATAGTTCTGGCGAGGTCGCCCCGTGTTATCTGCGTGGGATCAATTTGACCGCCGGCACCGCCAACGGTCACAACATGGCACTTGTTACGCTTGCACCAGGCAATGATAGCCGCTTTGGCCTTCACACTGTCGGTGGCTTCAATCACACTGTCCATATCTGTATGCAACACTTCACGGACATTCTCAGGTGTCACAAAGTCTTCTACCGTAATTACCCTGCAGGCCGGATTAATTAACTTAATACGTTCAGCCAGCACGTCGACTTTAGCCTGACCTACCGTGTTGTCCAGCGCATGGATCTGACGGTTGATGTTGGTCGTACACACATCATCAAGGTCAATCAGAGTAATCGTACCCACACCGCTGCGTGCCAGCGCTTCAGCACTCCACGCGCCAACGCCCCCTACACCTGTTACACAAACGTGGGCTGCTGCCAGTTTTTCAGTGCCATCAACGCCGTACAGCCGGCTTATTCCGCCAAATCGTTGTTTTTCGCTCATAGTTCCTGCTGATTTAATATAAAACCTGCGTCGCTGAAGGTAATTCAGGCGACAGGCAGTATTTTACAGGAATTTCTTGTTAATGCAGTGCGCAGTGCGGATTTGACGGGGATTATTCTAATTATCCGGATAATCAATCCTTGAATTGTCAAAATATGTTAAACGAAAGGTGTGGTTAAATTTCAAAATCCAATTTAGCAGGAGCTTTTCATGGGACTACTGGTAGACGGTAAATGGCAGGATAAATGGTACGATACTGACGGCAACGGCGGGAAATTCAAACGGGAACAGTCTGTGTTCCGACATCATGTTGAGAATTCAGATAACGCGAAATTTACTCCTGAAAGCGGGCGATATCACCTTTACGTGTCGCTTGCCTGTCCGTGGGCACACAGAACCCTGATTTTCCGGAAAATTAAAGGACTGGAACCGCACATCAGTGTTTCCGTTGTGTCGCCGGATATGCTGGATAATGGCTGGACCTTTGATAAATCCGCAGGTAGCAGCGGCGATGATCTTTATGATTTAGATTTCATGCATCAGCTATATACCAAAGCTGAGCCGGGCGTAACAACACGGGTTACGGTACCTGTGCTCTGGGATAAGAAAACCGCATCTGTTGTCAGCAACGAATCGGCGGATATTATCAGAATGTTTAATACGGCATTCAATGACATAACCGGTGATACGACGGACTATTATCCTCCGGCGTTACGGGAAGACATCGATAATATCAATGAACTGGTTTATCACAACATCAACAACGGTGTGTATAAATGTGGTTTTGCTACTACCCAGAGTGCTTACGAAGAGGCATTTGAAGCCCTGGTTAACGCCATGGACTCTGTCGAATCCAGATTGAGTCATCAACGATACTTGTGCGGTGACAAACTTACTGAAGCAGACTGGCGTTTGTTTACCACGCTTATCCGCTTTGATCCTGTCTATCACGGTCATTTTAAATGCAATCATAAACGGGTCACGGATTATCCCAATCTATACAATTATATGCGGGAGCTGTATCAATTTCCCGGTGTGGCTGACACAGTGGATTTTGCTCATATCAAACGCCATTACTACTACAGTCATACCATGATTAATCCGACACAGGTTGTGCCGGCGGGTCCGGCACAGCAACTGGATGTGCCCCATAACAGAGAGAACAAATAATGAGCACTAAAACTGTATTGTCACTTCATCAGGGAAAACCCACACAAGATGGTGCGGGCGTGTCGCTGACCCGCATAATAGGACAGCCGTCGCTTCCCCGTCTTGATCCCTTTCTGATGCTGGATTTTTTCGGTTCTGATAATCCGGGTGAATACATCGCCGGTTTTCCTCCCCATCCGCACAGGGGATTTCAAACGGTGACTTATATGCTGGCAGGTAAAATGCGTCACCGGGATACCGTAGGCAATGAAGGCGTCATTGAGGCTGGTGGCATCCAGTGGATGAACGCGGGCAGGGGACTCATTCATGAAGAAATGCCGGAACAGGAATCGGGGTTGTTGCAAGGCTTTCAATTGTGGGTGAATTTACCGGCAAAAGAAAAAATGTCAGCGCCGGGATATGAAGATATCCATCCTGATGCCGTGCCGGATGTTGCTATAGGGCAACAGATCAGGGTGAAAATACTGGCTGGTGAATTTAATGGCGTCAGTGGTCCGGTTAAAAGTCATTCTGTCGATCCGCTGTTTATTGACGTACAAAGCGCTGCTGAAGAGGAAGTGATGTTGCCGCTGGCGGATGAACACAATACATTTGTTTACTGCTACGAAGGTGGCCTGCAAATTGCTGAACAACCGGTAAGTCATGGAAAGTTGGCTGTACTAAGTAAAGGAACAGAATTAACGATGTCAATGCAGGCCGGCACAAAATGCATTATTGTCAGCGGTGCGCCTATTCAGGAACCTGTGGTGCAGTACGGACCATTTGTGATGAACACCGAAGCTGAAATTCATCAGGCCATTAAAGACTATCAGAACGGGCGTTTTGCTGGTTAAACAGGCATTTTTAAGCTGCTTTGTGTCGAAATTGTTAAAATTGCATGGTTTTGACGACTTTCCACTGACAAACAATTGAACCAAAGCAGCCACTCGCTTAGTATTCAGTGAGGCAGGAAAAAGAATTAGCCGTACTTATAAAACAGGAAAGTCAATGAAACCAGTTATCTTAGCCGGTGGGACAGGCAGTCGTTTGTGGCCTAAATCCCGCGCAGCACTTCCAAAGCAATTTCTCGCGCTTACGTCAGAACAAACTATGTTGCAGGAGACGGTTACCCGACTGAAAGGGACCGATTCTGAAAGCCCCATTTTTATTTGTAATGATTCCCATCGTTTTCTGGTTGCGGAACAGTTACGCATACAGAACATTGCCCATGACGGAATTTTGCTTGAGCCGGTAGGGCGCAACACTGCCCCTGCGATTGCGCTGGCTGCGTTGCATGCAACCAAAAATGGTGAAGATCCTATTTTACTGGTGCTGGCAGCAGACCATCTGATTAAAGATACGCCGGCTTTCCATCTCGCCATCGAAAAGGCGGAGATCCTGGCACGAACAGGTAAGCTGGTAACCTTCGGGATTGTACCGGACCAGCCGCATACCGGTTACGGTTACATCAAAGCCGGAGACGGAATTGATAACGGATTTGTGGTTGATGAATTCGTAGAAAAGCCGGATCTTGCCACTGCGGAAGGTTATGTGTCTTCCGGTAAGTATTTCTGGAACAGCGGCATGTTCATGTTTAAAGCAAGCCGTTATCTGGAAGAGTTAGAAAAATTGAATCCTGAGATCTTGTCAGTTTGCCGTGATGCCATCGATACTGAGTCTGCTGATCTGGACTTCATCCGTGTCGACGGTGATGTATTTGCATCCTGCCCGGACGATTCAATCGATTATGCAGTGATGGAAAAAACCGACAGTGCGGCAATGGTACCACTTGACGCTGGCTGGTCTGATGTAGGCAGCTGGTCATCCTTGTGGGAAACCGCAGAGAAAGACACCCGTGGCAATGTTATTGTCGGAGATGCCATTCTTGAAGGCGTTAACAATAGTTATATTAATGCCGAGCAGCGTTTGATTTCTGTTATCGGACTGGATGATGTTGTTGTTGTTGAAACAAAAGACGCCATCATGGTTGCGCACAAAGACAAAGTGCAAAACATCAAAAATGTGGTTAACCGTCTGAAAGCTGAAAAACGCCCGGAATTCGAATTCCACCGTGAAGTATTCAGACCCTGGGGCAGCTACGATTCCATTGATAACGGTGCCCGTTTCCAGGTGAAGCGTATTACGGTTAAACCGGGTGAGAAATTATCAGTACAAATGCACCATCACAGAGCTGAGCACTGGATCGTAGTAAGCGGCACAGCCAATGTTACCATCGGAGAAAAAACGCAGTTGGTGACAGAGAACGAGTCGACCTATATTCCAATCGGTGAAGTTCATGCGCTGGAAAATCCGGGCAAGATCCCTCTGGAGCTGATTGAAGTGCAATCCGGTGGTTACCTGGGTGAAGATGATATCATCCGTTTCTCTGACCGTTATGGCAGAACAGAAAAAAAGGATGGTAAAGCGTGAGTCAGCTAATTACCTGTTTTAAAGCCTATGACATCCGCGGAGAGCTGAACAAGCAGCTCTCCGAGGAAGTGGCTTACCGTATAGGCCGCGCTTTTGCTGAAGAACTGAAAGCGAAAACTGTGGTTGTCGGTGGTGATGTGCGCCTTACTTCTACACCATTGAAACTGGCTTTGTCAGCGGGCCTGATTGATGGCGGTGCAAAGGTTTATGACTTAGGTGATACCGGCACTGAAGAGATATATTTTGCCACTAAGCACCTGGGTGTTGACGGTGGTATTGAAGTAACTGCCAGCCACAACCCGATTAACTACAACGGTATGAAGCTGGTTAAAGCCGGCTCTGTTCCTATCAGTGGTGATACCGGGTTAAATGCGATTAAAGCCCTTGCTGAGACATACGGTGACGAAGCGGTTGCAAGCCGTCTGGCATTTTATTGCAATGATGCCAGCATTGATGCTGAAGCGTTCTTCAATGGCCACAGTCATATTGATATTGCGAAGCTTAAGGCTTCCGGTGCCTACGAAGAAAAAGACTGCCTCACAGATTATGCACGCCACGTTGTCTCGTACATTGATACAGCTAACCTGACGCCTCTCAAAATTGTCGCGAATGCGGGTAATGGTGCAGCCGGTAAGGCGTTGGATGCCATTGAAGCGGTATTCGCTGAAACAGCTGTGCCGGTGGAATTCATCAAAGTTCACCATCAGCCTGACGGTACATTCCCTAACGGGATCCCCAATCCGCTTCTGCCTGAAAACCGCGCGGATACTGCAAAAGCGGTTATTGCCCATAACGCTGATTTCGGCATCGCCTGGGACGGTGATTTTGACCGCTGTTTCCTGTTTGATGCGAAAGGGGAGTTTATTGAAGGTTATTACATTGTAGGTTTGCTTGCTCAGGCGTTCATCGACAAGGAAGATAAAGCCAAAATTATCTACGATCCCCGCGTGTTCTGGAACACCGAAGACATTGTGAAAACATCTGGCGGGACGCCGGTTAAATCCAAAACCGGTCATGCGTTCATCAAAGAGCGTATGCGTAAAGAAGACGCTGTGTACGGCGGCGAAATGAGTGCTCATCACTATTTTCGCGACTTTGCTTATTGCGATTCAGGTATGATCCCCTGGTTGCTGGTGGCAGAGCTGCTCTGCACAAAGCAAACATCGCTGGCTGATATGGTGGCAGCACGGATTGAAGCATTTCCGTCCTCAGGGGAAATTAACAGCGTGCTGAAAGATGCTGATGCTGCGCTGGCGCGGGTTAAAGCAAAATATGAGGCAGACGCTGAAATTATCGACGATACGGACGGCATCGGTTATGAATTTGCTGAGTGGCGCTTTAATTTGCGCAAATCGAATACTGAGCCGGTAATACGCCTGAACGTTGAGTCCCGCGGAAACATCCCGTTGATGGAAGAAAAAACACAGGAATTAATTACGCTTATTCGATCTGAATAATAGTCATTCCTTAAATGTCTAAAGCCTCGTTTTAACGAGGCTTTTTCGTTTGTATAACATGATTCAGAACAGGAAAATCAACCAGGCATGTGACAACACAACCACTGTTGTTAAAGCCATCCGCAAGGTGATATAGCTGACAATCGCTGATTTATCTAATGCGAGTACCTGCTTGTCATAAAATAATACTGCCAGATAAGCCACCGACAGCACACCCAGCGTAGACAGGTTGCCTGCAAATACAAGACATAACCAGCCAGTAATCGTGGGCAGCATGGCAATCACAAGTTGCGGACCATACGCTTTTTTATTCAGGGCATCCCACCAGTAAATACCACCAAAAAATGACAGCAGGACGGCAGAATACTGGGTGAAATAACGGGCACTTTCATGCAACGGCAGCAGGTTAAGGACCACTGCAAGAGGTAAAAATAAAAAAGGGATCAGTCCGGCAACCCCTAATAGCACAACCTGATAGGGCATATTCACTCCTTAAAACAAAAATAGCGCCATAAGGCGCTATTTTAACTCATCGGGAAAAAATTACTTTTTCAGCGGTGAGAATTTACGTTGGTTGTAACCTGTATACATCTGACGTGGACGACCGATTTTTTGCTTTGGATCGCTCATCATTTCATGCCAGTGTGAAATCCAGCCAACTGTACGGGACAGAGCAAAGATACACGTGAACATGTTGGTAGGAATACCAATCGCTTTTAAGATAATGCCTGAGTAGAAATCAACGTTCGGGAACAGTTTCTTCTCAGCGAAGTACGGGTCGTTAAGGGCGATTTTTTCCAGTTCCATTGCTACATCGAGTAATGGATCCTGTACATTCAGCTCTTTCAGTACTTCGTGACAGCTTTCACGCATTACTGTGGCGCGCGGGTCGTGGTTTTTGTAAACACGGTGACCGAAGCCCATCAGACGGAAAGGATCGCTCTTATCTTTCGCGCGTGCGATAAACTCAGGAATACGGTCCACGCTGCCGATTTCTTCCAGCATTGTCAGACATGCTTCGTTTGCACCACCGTGCGCAGGGCCCCACAGAGATGCAACACCGGCAGCGATACACGCATAAGGGTTAGCACCTGAAGAACCTGCCAGACGGACAGTAGACGTAGAAGCGTTTTGTTCGTGGTCAGCGTGAAGCGTGAAGATACGGTCCATAGCCAGTTCGACGGCAGGACTGATTTTGTATTCTTCAGCAGGGACTGAGAACATCATATTCAGGAAGTTTGCAGCGTAGCTTAAGTCGTTACGCGGGTAAACAAACGGCTGACCGATGTTGTACTTGTAACACATAGCTACCAGCGTAGGCATTTTCGCGATTAAGCGGTGTGCACTGCGCATACGCTCTTCAGGGTTAGAAACGTCCAGGTCACTGTGGTAGAAAGAAGACATCGCACCTACAGTGCCGCAAAGCATGGCCATCGGGTGGGCATCATTGCGGAAACCGTGGAAGAACATGTTGATTTGTTCATGAACCATTGTGTGACGGGTAATTGTCGCACGGAAATCATCATATTCTTCTTTAGTTGGTGCTTCGCCGTTTAACAGCATGTAGCACACTTCGAGGTAGGACGCATCACGTGCCAGCTCTTCGATAGGGTAACCACGGTGCAATAATACACCAGCCGCGCCATCGATATACGTAATTGCAGACTCGCAAGAGCCTGTCGCCATGAAACCGGGGTCAAACGTGAAATATCCGTGTGCACCCAGTGAACGTACATCAATTACATCTTGACCCTCGGTGCCGGACAAAATCGGTAGTTCGATCTCTTTATCACCGGCTTTCAGAATGGCCTTCTGATCTGCCATAAATGCTCTCCTCAGAATGGTTCTTTGGCAACGTTCTCGCTTAAAAACTAAACGAGTTAGTTGGAAAAAGTGGCGTAGTTTTACTTTATTATGCAGCTAAAAGTCAATTTAATTGCAAAATTGTATAATAAATATTCCAAGTTATTAAAAGTTATATCGAAACTGTATTACAACTTATGTTTATTTTATTTACGCACTAAAAAATAAGTTGTAATTGAAGTGAAAAGAAATGGTTTCTTCATGACAGATTAACAATCATTTGAAATTTCCATGGATTACATCTGTTTCATCTAAATGCATAGAATTTCAGGTGTGTTATATTAATACGCGACGCCATAGGTGTTGAGTGTAGATTGCCTGCTGCACTTGCGCTTGCTTCGATAAGCAAAAGTAACGCTCTCATCATACACCCCGCCATCCGGTGTTCAGAAGTTATACGACTAAAGTCCTAATAGGGTACAAAAAATTGTAATTGTACAATGCGCTGGATATACTCAGGCGTGCTTGAAACGAGGCACTACTGCCTTGTTAATAAAGCAATAAATACTTCACAAATTGTTAACAACTCATTGGACGAGACTATTAACAGGTAAACAACCGAATTACTCTGTCAGGACATAAAAACAGCGGGTAATTCATATCCCTACGGATTAAACAGGCATAAATTGTGAAAAAGCAAAGACCAGTAAATTTAGACCTCAAGACAATTAAATTTCCTCCCTCTGCTGTTTCTTCAATTCTCCACCGCGTCACCGGCGTAGCCATGTTTTTCGCACTTTTATTTGTTATCTGGGCATGGGCAGTTTCTGTTTCATCACCAGACGGCTTTGCTAACGTGCAAACAATCATGGACGGAGTAATTGGAAAACTGATTGCTATCGGTACAGCTTCCGCACTTACGTATCACATTCTTGGCGGTATCCGTCACGTTATTATGGATATGGGTCACTGGGAAGAATTAGAGTCAGGTAATAACAGCGCCCGTGCAATCATCGCACTGTGGGTTGTTCTTACTGTCGTTTTGGGAGTCGCACTATGGTAACTAACCAGGCAAGCATTAAGCGCGACGGTGTACAAGATTACGTTACACTGCGCACAACCGCCGCAATCATCACCGCATTTTCATTTTTCATGGTGTGGTTCTTCATCACCACCGATGAACTCAGCTATGAAATCTGGCGTGGTCTGTTTACTGGCTTAGGCATGAAGGTCTTCACATTTGCAACACTGGTTGCTGTTATGTTTCACGTTCGTGTTGGTCTGTGGCAAGTTCTTACCGATTACGTTAAAGCGCCCGGCCTGCGTGCTGTTATCCAGTTCGTATTGAACCTGATTGCGTTTGTATACGTTCTTGTTGGCCTGTTTGTTTTGTGGAGTATCTGATATGAATCTACCAGTACATGAATTTGACGCCGTTGTAATCGGCGCAGGCGGTGCGGGTATGCGTGCCGCATTGCAAATTTCTCAGTCAGGTAAATCCTGCGCCTTATTATCTAAGGTTTTTCCTACCCGTTCTCACACCGTATCTGCGCAGGGTGGTATCACCGTAGCGCTGGGTAACTCCCATGAAGATAACTGGGAATGGCACATGTATGACACGGTAAAAGGTTCCGATTATATCGGTGACCAGGACGCCATTGAATATATGTGTAAAACCGGTCCTGAAGCCATTATTGAAATGGAAAACATGGGTCTGCCTTTCTCACGTTTCGAGAATGGTAAAATTTATCAGCGTCCTTTCGGTGGTCAGTCGAAAAACTTCGGTGGCGAGCAGGGCGCACGTACAGCGGCTGCTGCCGACCGTACTGGTCACGCGCTGCTTCACCTTCTGTATCAACAGAACGTGAAAAACAAAACGAAAGTATTTTCTGAGTGGTACGCACTGGATCTGGTTAAGAACCAGGACGGCGATGTAGTAGGTTGTACTGCTATCGACATTGAAACCGGTGAAGTGGTTTACTTTAAGTCACGTGCTGTTGTACTGGCTACCGGTGGTGCTGGTCGTATTTACGCTTCTACTACTAATGCTCACATCAATACCGGTGACGGTGTTGGTATGGCACTGCGTGCCGGTGTTTCCGTACAGGATATGGAAATGTGGCAGTTCCACCCGACAGGTATTGCCGGTGCCGGTACGCTGGTAACCGAAGGTTGTCGTGGTGAAGGTGGTTACCTGCTTAATAAAGACGGCGAACGTTTCATGGAACGTTATGCTCCTAACGCGAAGGACCTTGCCGGTCGTGACGTTGTTGCCCGTTCAATGATGACGGAAATCCGTGAAGGTCGTGGTTGCGAAGGCCCCTGGGGTACTCACATTAAATTGAAGCTGGACCACTTGGGTAAAGACGTACTTGAGTCACGTCTGCCTGGTATCCTTGAGCTATCACGTACATTTGCTCACGTTGATCCGGTCAAAGAACCAATTCCGGTAATCCCGACTTGTCACTATATGATGGGTGGTATTCCAACCAACGTTCATGGCCAGTGTCTGACTGTTGATGAAAACGGTAACGACTCCGTAGTAAATGGTTTATTCGCCTGTGGTGAGATTGCTTGTGTATCTGTACATGGTGCAAACCGCCTGGGTGGTAACTCATTGCTTGATCTCGTGGTGTTCGGTCGTGCGACCGGTCTGCACCTGGGTGAAAAACTGTCTGAAATCGCGCCTGCCCGTGATGCTTCTCAATCTGATCTTGATGCGGCTATGGCCCGCTTCAATCGATGGGAGTCCTCTGAAAAAGGCAAGGGTGAAGATCCGGTTCAAATTAAAAAGGACCTGCAGCAATGTATGCAACTTAACTTCTCGGTATTCCGTGAAGGTGATGCAATGGCTGAAGGTTTACAACAACTTAAAGAAATCAGAGAACGCCTGCAACACGCCCGTCTTGATGATAAGAGTTCAGACTTTAATACCCAGCGTATTGAGTGTCTTGAGCTTGATAACCTCATGGAGACAGCATACAGCACTGCAGTGGCTGCGAACTTCCGTACGGAAAGTCGTGGTGCACACAGCCGTTTCGACTTCCCGGACCGTGACGATGAGAACTGGTTATGCCATAGCATCTATCGCCCGCAAACCGAGTCTATGTTGAAACGTGACGTCAATATGGCGCCAAAGTTACGGGAAGCATTCCCGCCTAAAGTGCGTTCGTATTAAGAGAGGCAAGTACCATGCAATTACATTTTTCAGTTTATCGCTACAACCCTGACGTAGACGACGCACCTAAGATGCAAGACTACAAAATGGAAGTGGAAGAAGGCCAGGATATGATGGTGCTTGATGCACTGCTGCTTCTTAAAGAACAGGATCCTACGCTGTCTTTTCGTCGCTCATGCCGTGAAGGTGTATGTGGTTCAGATGGTATGAACATGAATGGCAAGAATGGCCTGGCATGTATCACACCATTATCTGCTCTGGGTAAAGGTAAAATTGTTATCCGCCCACTGCCAGGTTTGCCGGTAGTGCGTGACCTGGTTGTTGACATGACGCAGTTCTACAACCAGTACGAGAAAATTAAACCGTTCCTGATTAACGACAGTAAGCAGCCGCCTGCACGTGAACATCTGCAGTCGCCTGAAGACCGCGCAAAACTGGATGGCCTGTACGAGTGTATTCTATGTGCTTGTTGTTCAACGTCTTGTCCGTCGTTCTGGTGGAACCCTGACAAGTTCATCGGCCCTGCTGGTCTGCTTCATGCTTATCGTTTCTTAATCGATAGCCGTGACACCGCTACCGAAGAGCGACTCAACGACCTGGATGATGCATTCAGCGTCTTCCGCTGCCACGGTATCATGAACTGTGTCAGTGTATGTCCGAAAGGATTGAACCCGACAAAAGCTATCGGTCAGATTAAGTCGATGCTTTTACAACGGGCTGTTTAGTACAAATTTCTGTCACTTTTTTAGTTTCAGATTGTAATTAGCTAAATGGCCATCCATCGAGGATGGCTATTTTTTTATATATACGGCATAAACGGTTGGTTTTTATTCACAATATGATCATAACTATTGGTTCTTATGAAAATAACCGTCATAATATAACACCGTGTTAAAGAATATTTCCTAAACGTAGCAAGGCACAATAATGCAAGAAAGCGTGATGAAAGCGTGGTGGGATTCCTCGCATATGGCGGGCGCCAATGCTGCCTATGTGGAAGAGCTGTACGAAATGTACATCGACAATCCACAAAGCGTTTCAGATACATGGCGTCAAGTGTTCGATACCCTACCGAAAGTTGACGGCGTAGAACTGGAAAGCAACCATACGTCAATTCGTAATCAATTCAGGCAGCTCGCTGCCCTTGGACCAACAGCCAGGATGTCTTCATCTGCCAGTCAGGAAGGCTCCGCTCCTTCAGATGACCGTCAGGTTAAAGTTCTTCAGCTGATTAACGCGTATCGTTTTCGTGGTCACCAGAATGCAAATCTCGACCCGCTTGGACTTTGGAAACAAACTAAAGCCCGCGATTTGGATCTCTCTCATCACTCTCTGACAGATGCAGACCTCGACGTTAACTTTAATGTCGGTTCGTATGCTATCGGTCAGGACAGCATGTCGCTACGTGACCTGTTTAAATCTCTTAACCGCACTTACTGCGAATCTATCGGTGCAGAATACATGCACATTACCGATACTGAGCAGAAGCGCTGGTTACAACAACGCATTGAATCTGTAGAAGCCAGCCCGCAAATCTCTAAAGAAGAGAAGCTTGCTATCCTTAAAGGGCTGACAGCTGCTGATGGTATGGAAAAATACCTGGGTGCAAAATTCCCGGGTGCCAAGCGCTTCTCACTGGAAGGTGGTGATGCACTGGTTCCTATGCTTAAAGGCCTTATTACTGAAGCCGGAACCGTTGGCACTAAAGAAGTGGTAATCGGTATGGCTCACCGTGGCCGTCTGAACGTACTTATTAATGTGCTGGGTAAAAACCCGTCTGTATTGTTCGACGAGTTCTCCGGAAAACATGACAACACGTTGGGTTCCGGTGACGTTAAGTATCACGCAGGTTTCTCTTCAGACTTCGCAACGCCCGGCGGTAATGTTCACCTGGCGCTGGCGTTTAACCCGTCTCACCTTGAAATTGTTAACCCGGTAGTGATGGGCTCTGTACGTGCACGTATTGACCGCCGCAATGACGATTTCAATAAAGTGCTGCCAATTACCATTCACGGTGACTCTGCGATTGCCGGTCAGGGTGTTGTGCAGGAAACCTTTAACATGTCTCAGACACGTGGTTTCGCTGTGGGCGGTACAGTGCGTATCGTAATCAACAACCAGGTTGGTTTCACAACGTCCAAGACTGAAGATACCCGTTCGACTCAGTATTGTACTGACATTGCGAAGATGGTTCAGGCGCCTATTTTCCACGTGAATTCTGACGATCCTGAAGCGGTGATGTTTGTGACTAAACTGGCCCTTGAGTATCGTAATAAATTCAAAAAAGACGTGGTTATCGATCTGGTTTGTTACCGTCGTCATGGTCACAATGAGTCTGATGAGCCGAACGCGACTCAGCCATTGATGTATCAAAAAATTAAAAAGCATCCTGTTCCCCGTCAGATCTATGCTGACCAATTAATTGCTGAGGGTACAATTGAAAGTCGTGATGCTGAACGTTTCATTGAAGAATACCGTGCAGCATTAGATCATGGTGCCTGTGTGGTAGAAGAATGGCGTCCGATGACAGAGCATTCTGTAGACTGGACTCCGTATATTGGTCACGATTGGGATGCACCTTACGATGGCAGTTTGTCTATCGAAAAACTGAAGTCTCTTGCTGAAAGCATCAGTAGTTATCCGGAAGACTTCAAACTGCATTCACGTGTAAATAAGGTCTATCAGGACCGTAAGGCCATGGCATCCGGTGAGAAACCTCTTGACTGGGGTATGGCTGAAAACCTGGCGTACGCATCGATTGTTGACGATGGAAGCAGCATCCGTATGACCGGTCAGGACTCAGGTCGTGGTACCTTCTTCCACCGTCATGCCGTACTGCACAACCAAACTGACGCTTCAACCTTTATGCCTTTACAGAATATCCGTGAAGGTCAGGGTGAAATCGAAATCTTCGATTCTGTATTATCAGAAGAAGCTGTTATGGCGTTCGAATACGGCTTTGCTACCGCGGAACCCGGTACGTTGACTATCTGGGAAGCGCAGTTCGGTGACTTTGCTAACGGCGCTCAGGTTGTCTTTGACCAGTTCTTAAGTTCAGGTGAAGCGAAGTGGGGCCGTCTGTGTGGTCTGACTGTGTTACTTCCACACGGTTACGAAGGGCAGGGCCCGGAACACAGTTCTGCACGTCTCGAACGTTTCCTGCAATTATGTGCTGACCACAACTGGCAGGTATGTATCCCTTCTACGCCGGCTCAGGTGTTCAATATGATTCGTCGTCAGGTTGTACGTCCAATGCGTAAGCCTCTGATTGTCATGTCACCTAAGTCATTACTGCGTCACCCGCTGGCTATCTCTTCTTTAGAAGAATTGTCTGAAGGCGTGTTCAAGAACGTTATCGGTGAGATTGATGATATCGATCCGGCTGGCGTGAAACGCGTGGTGATGTGTTCAGGTAAAGTGTACTACGATCTGCTTGACCAGCGTCGTAAGAATGAACAGACCGATGTGGCTATCATCCGTCTCGAACAGTTGTATCCGTTCCCTCAGGAAGAAGCAGCAAAAATTGTTGCCGAATACAGCCATGTTAAAGATTGGGTATGGTGTCAGGAAGAGCCTCAAAATCAGGGCGCCTGGTACAGCAGCCAGCATCACTTCTGGCAAGCCATCCCTGATGGTGCAAAATTATCATATGCGGGACGTGAAGCATCGGCTTCTCCTGCCGTAGGCTATCTATCCGTTCACAACCAGCAACAGAAAGCCCTGGTTGAAGACGCACTCACGATTAAATAAAGGAACAGTGATGACAATTGAGATAAAAGTTCCGGTTCTGCCTGAATCAGTTGCCGATGCGACCATTGCAACTTGGCATGTTAAAGCCGGTGATGCAGTTAAGCGCGATCAAAACCTGGTTGATATTGAGACCGATAAAGTGGTTCTGGAAGTAGTAGCACCTGCTGACGGTGTTATCGGAGAAATCCTGAACGAAGAAGGCGCGACTGTATTAGGTGAGCAAGTGATTGCGAAGCTGAGCGAAGGCGGTGAAGCACCGGCTAAATCAGAAAGCAAATCTTCTGAAGCTAAAGCTGAATCTAAAGAAGCAGCACCGGCAGCTTCCGGCAAAACCAGCGATGTAAAAGTACCAGTACTGCCTGAGTCAGTTGCTGATGCAACCATTGCTACATGGCATGTTGCTGTGGGTGAAGCAGTAAGTCGCGACCAGAACCTGGTTGATATTGAAACAGATAAAGTGGTTCTGGAAGTGGTTGCGCCGGCAGATGGTTCTCTGGCAGAAATTCTGGCAGAAGAAGGTGCTACAGTAACGGCTGAAGAAGTGATTGCTAAGTTTGTTGAAGGTGCGGCTTCCGGTAAAGCGGCTCCTGCAGCGGCTGAAGAAGCTGACGACAGCGATGATGGCGATGCGTTAAGCCCGTCTGTACGTCGTTTACTTGCTGAAAAAGGCGTTGATGCGTCTAAAGTAAAAGGTACCGGCAAAAACGGTCGTATCACCAAAGAAGACGTTGAACAGTATCTGAAAGGCGGTAGTGCAGCACCTAAAGCTGCAGCTACAGCGGCTGAACCGGCAGCTAACCTGCCTGTTGGTGACCGCAGCGAAAAACGTGTTCCTATGACACGTCTTCGTAAAACAATCGCTACCCGTCTGCTGGAAGCGAAAAACTCGACTGCGATGCTGACAACCTTCAATGAAGTGAATATGAAGCCAATCATGGATCTGCGTAAGCAGTATCAGGATAGCTTCGAGAAGCGTCACGGCATTCGTCTTGGTTTCATGTCTTTCTACGTGAAAGCAGTCACTGAAGCGTTGAAACGTTTCCCTGAAGTAAATGCATCTCTTGACGGTGATGACATTTGCTACCACAACTATTTTGATATCTCTATCGCGGTTTCTACCCCGCGTGGTCTGGTAACGCCAGTGCTGAAAGACACTGACAATCTGGGCATGGCAGGTATTGAAAAAGGCATCAAAGATCTGGCTCTGAAAGGTCGTGACGGTAAACTGTCAATGGCTGATCTGCAGGGCGGTAACTTCACCATTACTAACGGTGGTGTGTTCGGTTCTCTGTTGTCTACGCCAATCATTAACCCGCCACAAAGCGCGATTCTGGGTATGCACAAGATCCAGGAACGTCCAATGGCAGTGAATGGCAAAGTAGAAATTCTTCCTATGATGTACCTGGCCCTGTCTTATGACCACCGTATTATCGATGGCAAAGAGTCAGTTGGCTTCCTGGTTACTGTGAAGGAAATGCTTGAAGATCCAACACGTCTGTTACTGGACGTATAAGTTTTCAGGTAGTCATTGTGTGCAGGCAGCAACCCGTTGCTGCCCGTCACAGCGCTGGTTTCGAAGAATGAGGCCGGTCATACTAATCAAGTCGCATAAGCGACTTTTGTCTTACTAAAAATCGGATAGAAACACCATGAATTTGCATGAATACCAAGGTAAGCAGCTATTCAAAGAATACGGTTTACCTGTTTCTGAAGGATACGCATCAGACACACCAGAAGGTGCTGTAGAAGCGGCCGACCGCATCGGCGGTGACGAGTGGGTTGTGAAATGTCAGGTACATGCCGGTGGTCGCGGTAAAGCGGGCGGCGTTAAACTTGTAAAAGATAAAGAAGACATTCGCGCATTTGCAGAGAAGTGGCTTGGCAAGAACCTGGTAACTTTCCAAACTGATGAGAAAGGTCAGCCAGTAAGCAAAATCTTAGTTGAATCTTGCACTGATATCGCAAACGAATTGTACTTAGGCGCGGTTGTTGACCGTGGTACACGTCGCGTTGTTTTCATGGCATCTACTGAAGGCGGTGTTGAAATCGAGACCGTTGCAGAAGAAACGCCTGAAAAAATCCTGAAAGCTGAAATCGACCCAATCGTTGGTCCTCAGCCTTATCAGGCACGTGAAATGGCATTCAAACTGGGTCTGGAAGGCGTACAAGTAAAACAATTTACGCAAATCTTCCTGGGTCTGGCGAAAATGTTCGAAGACCTTGACCTGGCGCTGATCGAAATCAACCCGCTGGTAATCAAGACTGACGGTAACCTGCACTGCCTTGACGCCAAACTGGGCGTAGACGGTAACGCACTGTATCGTCAGAAGAAAGTGAAAGAAATGCACGATCCTTCACAGGAAGATGCCCGTGAAGCACATGCTGCCTCTTTCGAGCTGAACTACGTTGCACTTGACGGTAACGTTGGCTGTATGGTTAACGGTGCAGGTCTGGCCATGGGTACCATGGACATCGTAAACCTGCACGGCGGTAAGCCTGCAAACTTCCTGGATGTTGGTGGCGGCGCGACTAAAGAGCGTGTAGCTGAAGCATTCAAAATCATTCTGTCTGACAGCAATGTTAAAGCAGTACTGGTAAACATCTTCGGTGGTATCGTGCGTTGTGACATGATCGCTGAAGGTATCATCGGCGCAGTAAAAGAAGTAGGCGTTGAAGTACCGGTTGTTGTACGTCTTGAAGGTACAAATGCTGATCTTGGCCGTGACGTTCTTGCTAACTCAGGTCTGGATATCATCGCTGCTGAATCGCTGACTGATGCAGCAGAAAAAGTTGTTGCTGCAGCGGAGGGCAAATAATGTCAGTTTTAATTAATAAAGACACCAAAGTAATCTGTCAGGGTTTCACTGGTGGTCAGGGTACTTTCCACTCTGAACAGGCTATTGCTTACGGTACGCAAATGGTTGGCGGTGTAACGCCGGGCAAAGGCGGTACTGAGCACTTAGGTCTGCCAGTATTCAACACTGTACGTGACGCGGTAGAAGCGACGGGTGCGACTGCATCTGTTATCTACGTACCGGCTCCTTTCTGTAAAGATTCAATCGTTGAAGCGGCTGATGCCGGTATCGAGCTGATCGTTTGTATCACAGAAGGTATTCCTACGCTGGACATGCTTTACGTTAAAGAATACGTAAATGCGAAAGGCGTTCGCATGATCGGTCCTAACTGTCCGGGTGTTATCACTCCGGGTGAGTGTAAGATTGGTATCATGCCTGGTCACATCCACAAGCCTGGTAAAGTAGGTATTGTTTCCCGCTCTGGTACGCTGACGTACGAAGCGGTTAAACAAACTACTGACGAAGGTTTCGGCCAGTCAACCTGTGTTGGTATCGGTGGTGACCCAATCCCGGGTTCTAACTTCATCGACATTTTGAAAATGTTCCAGGATGATCCACAGACTGAAGCGATTGTTATGATCGGTGAAATCGGTGGTACTGCTGAAGAAGAAGCGGCTGCGTTTATCAAAGAAAACGTAACTAAGCCGGTTGTTTCTTACATCGCGGGTGTTACTGCTCCTCCGGGTAAGCGCATGGGCCACGCCGGTGCAATTATCGCAGGTGGTAAAGGTACTGCAGACGACAAATTCGCAGCCCTTGAAGCAGCAGGCGTTAAGACTGTTCGCTCACTGGCTGACATCGGTAAAGCACTGCGCGAGCAGACCGGCTGGTAAGCCCCGCTTTTTGATGATTATAAAGCCCGCTGATAGCGGGCTTTTTTAATATAAATCAATGGTTACTCTTTCTGATCCTGTATCGTGAACTATAGTTATCGCTATATCCAGCCTGTTCATGATGAATTGAGGGAAGCCTATGTTTTTTGGAAAGAAGAAAACCACTACTACTCAGGTTACATCGTCAGTACTGACCCGTTCAAAAAGTCTGCAAAGTAATCAAATTTCTGAATCATTTCTCAGAGAGCTGGTATTCGATGAAGGCACGGCGCTGATCATTGCTTTTGTCTCTCCTCACCTTGATTTTGCATCTGTAAGCAGACAGATAACCCAATCTGCCAACTTCTGTAAACATGTCATCACAATCATGACTTCAGGTGAGTTAGGTGGTGGCACGACACTTTATCATCCGGCTCCGGAGCGATGGGACAACATTGTTATACATAGTTTTTCTTCTGCGCTGATTAGCCAAATCAGTATTCACGGCGTGCCTCTATACAGTGATGATATTAAAAAGGGTAAGCCGGTAATGCCTCCTGCTGAACGGGTTAAACGCATCGCTTCAGAGTTAGCCAAAGTAAATGTACCTTTTGATATAGGTAGCAGGGACACCTTTGCCTTGACCTATTTTGACGGCATAACAGCCAGTGAGGATTTTTTCACTCAGGCATTGTACAAAGTGAAACGGTTCCCCTGCTTCTTCATAGGTGGCAGTGCAGGGGGAAAGCTGGATTTTAAACAGGCTGACATTGCCCTTAACGGAGAAATAAAATCAAATCAGGTTTTACTCGCATTCTGTAAGTTATCCCGAAACTACCGTTACGGGATCATGAAAAGCCATAACTTTGTAACCACGGGTACGGGTTTTACTGTAGCTAAATTTGACCCGCTTACCCGGACCCTGCATTCAGTGCTTGATAAAGATATGTCGCTGCGCACACCAGTTGATGCATTAGCACGGCATTTTAAATGTTCTGTTGGAGAACTGGACAGCAAACTGACCAGTCACTCATTCGGTATTGATATCGACAAGAGTATTTATATTCGCTCAGTAGCTTCAATCAACGATGATGGCAGCATCCGTTTCTTCAGCGACATGGGGTTTGGCGAATACTTACAACTGGTTAAGGCCACAGATTTTAAACAATCTTTGCAGCGGGACTTTGATAATTTTCTGAGAGGAAAAAACGGAAAACCTGTGGCGCTGATTGCCAATGACTGTATTTTAAGGCGGTTAAACAATCCGGATAATTTAAGCGGGATTGGTACTTTTGATCAGGTGGTTGTGTCAGGTTTTTCCACATTTGGTGAATATCTGGGCTTACACCAGAATCAGACTGTAACCGCCATCGGTTTCTTCAAACATGATGAGCAACAGTCCTATTTTGATGAATATGTTACCAATTTCCCGTTTCACCTGGCCGCATTTTCAAATTATCACATGCAGGCAAAACTTATCAGTATGAGCAATATCAATATGTTGCAGAGCAAGTTAATTGAGCAGACTGAGAAATTTCATCCCTTACTCAAAGAATCAACCGGACAGTTAAAGTTTGTTGCATCTCAGGCCAGTGATTCAGCTAACCGTCAGTTAGATCTTGGAAAACAATTTGATTTCTTCATGCAACAAATTGCCCGTCAGGAGCATGAACGAACTGAATTATCTGGTGGTATGGACAGGCTTCGTGAAAGTGCAGAGAAGATTGTAAACATTATTCAGTCTATCAGCGGTATTGCTGAACAAACTAACTTGCTGGCGTTAAATGCTGCGATTGAGGCTGCACGTGCAGGTGAAGCAGGGCGTGGTTTTGCCGTTGTGGCTGACGAAGTCAGAGCGCTTAGTCAGCGTACCCAGTCGAGTCTCAAAGAAACCGGCGATACGATCAACGAAGTCTCTGCGTCTATAGACGGGATATCCTCTGCTATCGACAGTATTAACGGATTGCTTCAGGAAATTGAGTCTGGATCGGTAAGTTTAAGCAGCGAATTAGCGGCCTTATCGGAGTCTTCTTCCGGTGCAAGTCAACGTGCTGAAGAAGGTATTAAGCGGGCAGATGCGGCATACAGTCAGATGCAGGAAATTGAAGCCGAAACTCAATTGATAGATAAACTAAATCAGCTTGCTAAATCCCAATAGAATAAATGGCCGGTAAATCGATTTTGCCGGCTGTTCCTCTTACAGGCATACCGTTTTTACATCTGTTAAAACAAGTCCTCTCAGATATCACATTCGCGTCAATAAACTTAATCGATACAGTCCATGCATTTAAAAGGTTTAAAGAGACAGCCGGTCATCCGGTTGCCTCTCCAACGGCATTACTACAATGTTAAGTTATTGTTTTAATTGTTTTATGAATACGTATGCAGATGATTGAGCAATTTTTATCTACCCGATAGGATGCACGCGACACAGAGAATTGTCATTTAACGGTAATAAAAATAACTAATGGCGTTCTCAGGAACTGTTTCGCGGCGGGCCCCAACCAGCGTACCGGCAGCCCATTCTGGCGGTATGTTACCGCCGCGATTACAGATTGCCCGCATAACCTTAGGGAAAGATTGATGACACAATTTAAACCAAATTTAATTCAAATGGCGATGATCGCCACCGGATTATCCCTTACCTCTGTACCCGTATTCGCACAATCTGACGACACACAGGCGGAAGATAATGTAGAAGTTATCCAGGTTTCAGGGATCCGCGGAAGCCTTCAGCGTGCTCAGGCTATCAAGATGGACAGCACCTCTATCGTTGAAGCGTTGTCAGCAGAAGATATCGGTAAACTGCCTGACACCAGTATTGCAGAATCATTGTCCCGTTTGCCCGGTCTTGCGGGTGAACGTCGTAACGGACGTACCAGCGGTATTTCAGTCCGGGGTTTTAACGAGAACTATGTAGGTACATCTCTTAACGGTCGTGAACTGTTAGGTATGGGTGACAACCGTGGTGTTGAATTCGACCTTTATCCTACCGAAATCATTTCTAACATTCTGGTGTATAAAACACCTGAAGCCGGCATGACTACGCAAAACATTGGCGGTTCTATTGATTTGCAAACCGTTAAGCCGCTATCTGCAGAAAGTACTGTTACCCTCAACGGTACATTAGAAAAGAACAAAGAAGATGCTGCGAACCCTGATTTTGATAATCAGGGACACCGTTTGTCCTTTAACTTCGTTGATCAATTTCTTGATAATACGTTAGGTGTGGCGCTTACGGTTGCGACCATGGAGTCACCACGTCAGGAACAACAGTTCCGTGGCTGGGGTTATGCTGATGCGAATCCGGATAAAGCGGCCAGCGGTGTTGATGTGCCGGAAGGAACACTGGTTCTGGGCGGTCATGACTCCTTTGCCCGATCTGCCATGATGAACCGTGATTCTGTCGCTGCAGTTATCCAATGGGCCCCGCAGGATCAATTAAATATTCAGTTCGACGCCCTGTATATCGATTTCCTCGAAGATGATGCCCGTCGCGGTGTTGAAGAAGGTGGTGCAGAGTGGGGAACCGGTGACTACACGATTACCGGCGTTGAAGATGGCCTGGTCACTTCGGGCTATTACGATGGCTTCTACAGTGTGGTACGCAATGACGTACGCCGGCAGGAAGCTGAGCTGAAAACCTTTGGTTTGAATGTTGAGTACATGCTCAATAATGACTGGAGTATCAAAGCAGATATTTCAACCGGCAGCGTCGATAAAACTATTACTGACGTAGAAAGTTACTCCGGTGTGGGCCGTACCGGTACTGACGGACGTCCCATGACAGCACGTTCGTGGGAAATGACATCCACCGGCGTGATGTATTCAGATCATCCTGAAATTGCGCCGGTTGATTTAACCGACGCCAGCCTGATCACACTGGCAGGACCGCAAACATGGGGTGCTCCCATTGTTGGTGGTGACGCCCAGGATGGCTTTGTTAACCAGCCTGTATTTGAAGAGAGCCTGGATTCCTTCCGTCTTTCTACGGAAGGTTTTGTGGAATGGGGAATTTTCTCCGGTCTGGAAGTCGGCATGGTGTATTCTGACCGTGAAAAATCTAAGGTAAATAACGGCGCTTATCTGACTGCTCCGTCTTATCCTGGTGACGCAGCTATTCCTGAAGTACTTGGTGTTGTCTCCCTTGATTTCATAGGCATCAATGGTGTGCTGGCGTACGATTCTATTGGCTTGTATGACAGCGGATATTATATTGCTACAGACGCAAAGCTGGTTGATGCCGGTCGTCTGGGTGATACATACACCGTGAATGAAAAACTCACCACATTGTACGGTAAACTGGATATTGATACCTCTGTAGACGATATCTACATCCGCGGTAATGTGGGTGTTCAGGTTGTGCGTGCCGATCAAAGTTCTCAGGGCTTCAGTACTTCTGTTAATCAGGATGGTCTGGTGGAAGCTGTGCCTGTTACGGGCGGAACCGATTACACAGATGTATTGCCGACTCTGAACCTCAGCGCAGAATTTGCCGAAGGCCAGTTTCTGAGAATGGGATTAAGTAAAGTACTGACCCGTCCGCGTATGGATGATATGCGTCCGAATACTCAGGTGACTTTCTCTTATAACAACACCAATATTCTTTCCAATAATGTTGAGAACGGTCCATGGGGTGGCAGCTCCGGAAACCCTGAGTTGCGTCCTTACGAAGCAAATCAGTTCGACTTGTCCTACGAGAATTATTTTGCTGATACTGGTTACGTAGCCTTGTCTTATTTCTTTAAAGACATTAAGAACTGGCATCGCGAGAACGGATTATTGTCTGACTTTACTCAGGACTACATTCCGGAAATTCACCATACCCAGGATGAAGCCGCATTAGCTCCGGTGTTGTTCGAAGGTTATAAAACCAAGCCTCAGGACGGCTTTGAAGGTCTGGTCCGCGGTTATGAGATCCAGATGAGTCTGCCGCGCGATCTTATTGCTGATGCACTGTCCGGATTTGGTGTGTTTGCCAGTGTCACATTCATGGACGGTCATGCTGACGCCGCCGGTGAGGGTGGTGAAACACGGATCCCGGGATTATCCGATGAAAACTACAGCCTGACTGTTTTCTATGAAAACAGCGGTTTCGAAGTGCGGGTAGCCGGTACCAAACGTTCTGATTATCTTACAGAAGCCCGTGGTCTGAGTCTGGCCTTGTCTGATACCACCAACCAGGGTGGTACTTTCATCGACGCACAGATTGGCTATGACTTCAGTGAGTCTGGTATTGAATCACTGGAAGGCCTGCGTGTCACTTTACAGGCTCAAAACCTGACCGACGAAGACGATATTCAGACATCGGGAACTGACAGCCGTCAGGTCCTGCTGTATCAGGCTTATGGCGCTAACTACCTGTTAGGTTTCAACTACACCTTCTGATCGCTTTTTAGCCGATAACCGGTGAATAAGCCGTCTGTACGTCAGTGCAGACGGTTTTTTTAATTACAGCCATCGATTTTTCCCGTCTGCAAAATTTACCCTGCCCGGATAATATTTCCCTGTTGTCGGGGAGACATCACATACTGGTGCACATCCTGCCAGCGTTTTAATCTGCAGTTTTCCTGTTAAGCTTCTGTTTTAGTTATTCATTTCATTAGTCATGGATCAGCTGCACGATTGGTACAATATATGCTGGTCTTACCAGATAGAGAGTGAAAGACAGGAAGACTAAAATGAGCGGGATTAAATCAGCACTGGTAGTTGAAGGCGGGGCAATGCGGGGGATCTTTGCCGCGGGTGTGCTCGACAAATTCATGGAAGAAAAACACTACGGATTTGATTTCGCCATCGGTGTTTCTGCAGGTGCAACAAATCTTTCTACCTATGTGTCCGGTGCACAGGGTCTGAGTAAGACAATCATCACTGAGTTTGCAACGAAAGCCGAATTTTTCAGTCCCCTTCGTTTTATAAAGGGGGGGCACATGACAGATGTCCACTGGTTATGGCATCACGCGAAAACGGTTTTAGGTATACCTGTACCGGGTGAACAAAGTGCAATTCCTCTCTACGTAGGTGTCACAAATACACAAACCGGCAAATGTGGATATCATCTGGCCACACCGGATACTGTTGACGATTTGATGGTAGCTTCTTGTGCAATACCTACAGCATTCAGGGAACAGCCGGTGATCAATGGCGTACCTTATGTAGACGGCGGAGTAGGGGATTCAATACCGGTTAAACATGCCTACGGGATGGGAGCCAGAGACATTACCGTGGTGCTGTCACAGCCTGCGGGATTTTCCAAGCCTGAAGTGAAAAACGCCTGGCTACTGACTAAGCTGTACGGTCATCAGCCTGCTTTGCTCGAAACCATGCTTCAAAGGGCGCGCATGTATAATGAAACGCTGGCCTTTCTGAATAATCCTCCTGCCGATTGTAAAATCACCGTAATCGCACCGGATGCCGGATTTTGTGTAAAACGACTCACGATGGATAAGCGTAAACTATTACTTGGCTATGCGCAGGGAAGAAGGATGGCCAGACGGCTGTTATCCTCCCGTAAAAGGCTCGCAGCATAACAGTAAATATTTTTCTTTGCCTGCTGGTTAAGCGGATTGCTTTTTGCGATACTGCCGCGGTTTTTCCAGCGGGGTACTTAATGTCATCGTCAAAACTTTCATATATCGGTCTGGTTAACCCGAAAAGTCCGGTGAATGTGGCCTCAGTGCTCCGTGGCGCGGGTTGTTTTAATGCCAGCGCTGTGTATTACACCGGTGAACGGTATACCCGGGCCAGAGAGTTCTATGCGGACACCAAAGACATACATAAACAAATACCCGTTGAGGCTGTTTCTGATTTGCAACAGGTCATCCCCGAAGGCACAAAAGTTGTTGTAATTGAACTGGTTGAAGGAGCAATTCCGCTACCTGAATATCAGCATCCGGCTAACGCATTTTATATATTCGGGCCCGAGGACGGTTCCGTGCCTGCCAGTCTGGTTGCACGGGCCGATGATGTTGTTTATGTGCCAACGACAGGTTGTATGAATCTGGCTGCGACAGCGAATGTCGTGCTTTATGACCGGCTTGCAAAAAGCCAGTATCAGCATGGTGACGAGCTTATAAGAGCTTCGCGGGACCGTAATAATCAGTTACGGACTGAGAAATCCTGAGGTCTTGTAAAATGGTGTTTCCATATGGCAACACCCTGGTAACCATATCTTTGAAAGTGTCAGAGTTTTTTACGATCTCACGCTTAGATCCGGATGTTGTGACACGGGATCTAAAATTATCTCACCCTCAATTAAATTAATTTACGCTTATGAATTTGCCTGGGCTGAACGAAATTTCGGCAGGTTTTTCATAGGTTTAGATTTGCCGGTTACAATTAATAACAAATTAAATCATACAGTTATGAAATTAGTTTTCATTTTGCATAAAAAAACTGAGGTTTAAGTCTTACTTAAAAATATTATTAATACTCTTTGATAGTATTGCGGGTTCATAACTATTTTCGATGATCCTGATAAAGTGGTCTGAAACTTGTTTAAGAAAGTACGCAATGGGTTTATACAAAAAATACAAAAACCTATAAAAGTTGACGCTGTTAGTATGCATTTGAGTTGTGGCATTAATAATTATAATCCGTTATTCAACTGATCTCACAGGGTGACTCTCACACCTCACGGGTGTGGTTTGTTTGGTTAGTCACGGAAGCACCAAGTAAGACTCATTAATAGAATAAAAAATCCTCTTTCGAATCGTTGGGAGTCAGAGTGAAACGTCGCTTGTTAAACGCTTTTAAAAAAGTGCATCAAGTACCTGGTGTCAAACATATGGTAAAGCCTCTTGTCAGGCGCCAGATGAACAAAGCCATAGATGCAGCCGCCAATCACTTCTTTGAGCACTTTACCCTTGTTGTGGCAAATGAAGAAAAAGATCAGAGAGCCTGTTTTCGTACACGCCATCAGGTGTACTGCGAGGAAATGGGGTTTGAGGAAGTGCGTCAAACCAAAATGGAGTTTGACGAATTCGATGAATATGCGATCAGTTGTTATATACAGCACAAGGCCACCGGAGATTGCGCCGGTACTATCCGCGTGGTTATGCCTCAGCACAGCGGACAGGTACTGCCAATAGAGCAAAATTGTGCAGATGCCATCCGGATGGATGAGAACAGTCCGAGCCGCTTGCCGCGCCACTCGGTGTGTGAAATTTCCCGCCTGGCCATTCCAAAACGCTTTCGCCGTCGCGAAACCGATACAAATCTTTCTCCGGTGACGGGTAAGTCACTCGACAAAGGTTTCAAAAGAACCAAACCCGATCGAAATTTCCCTTATCTCACACTGGCACTGTATTTCTTTGCTGCAACAATTTGTGTGCTGAGGGATGTAGAAAATGTATACGTTATGATGGAGCCGAAACTGGCCAGAAGTCTGCGTATGCTTGGCATTGAGTTCAATCAGCTTGGTCAGGTTATTGAATATCATGGTAAGCGTGCAGCCTACCGCTTGTCTCCTGAAGAGTTTTTCCATCAAATCTCACCGTCGCTGCATCGTTTCTACAGAAAAATTATGAAAGAGCTGGAAGATGTACCGAACTTTGGTTCGATCCACAAACCAGTACCTTCCACATTGACAGGAAAAGGTCAAAAAACACGCGCTGCTTGATTATGAATACGTATGTTTATTGCTGAAAAAGACCGGGTCGTTATGCTCGGTTTTTTTATGCATGGAGTTTGCTTGTCGTGTCAGCCACTTTACTTTCCATCCGGCTTCCCGCCATACTGGTATGTGTTATTTTTTCCAGTTTATTTGTTGTTGCCTGTCACACAGAACCTGGGGGCCCGATGACAGCAACCCCGTCAAAGACCAACGATACAAAATCGGATACCGCTGAAAAGCTGGTAATCTATCAGGTATTCACCCGATTGTTTGGTAATACCAATACGACCAACAAACCCTGGGGAACCATCGAAGAAAACGGGTCAGGTAAATTCAGTGATTTTTCAGAAAAGGCCCTGGATGAAATCAGTGCGCTTGGCGCAAACTGGATCTGGTATACCGGTGTTCCCCATCACGCTTCAGTAACGGATTATTCTGCTTACGGCATTGCAGGGGACGATCCGGATGTAGTTAAAGGACGAGCCGGTTCGCCTTACGCAGTGCGGGATTATTACAATGTGGACCCGGATCTTGCAGATGATCCGGCGAGCCGGCTTGAGGAGTTTGAAGCACTGATCTCCCGTACTCACGCAGCCGGCCTCAAGGTCATGATTGACATTGTGCCTAACCATGTTGCCAGACAGTACTATTCAGTAGTGAGACCACAGAGCAGCTTTGGCGCCCGTGACGACACATCGGTCACCTACAGTAAAAATAATAATTTTTACTATATCCCGGGAGAACCTTTTGAGGTCCCGGATTTCACCTCGGCAACAAAACCGTTAGGTGGTGCAGCACATCCTCTGGCAGACGGTCATTTTGATGAATCACCGGCCCGCTGGACAGGTAATGGTTCCCGTTATGCTAAACCTGATGTCAATGACTGGTATGAAACCGTTAAAATTAACTACGGTGTTACGCCGTCGGGTGACCATGAATTCCCTGATGTACCGGAAGAGCTGCGTTTTGCGCCGGCTCAGGCTCACTATCAGTACTGGTCTGATAAAGTTGTACCGGATTCGTGGGTAAAGTTTAAAGATATCACACAGTACTGGCTGGATAAGGGCGTAGACGGGTTTCGCTATGATATGGCTGAAATGGTGCCGGTGGCGTTCTGGTCATATTTAAACAGTCACATTAAGCACACTTCTGCGGATGCGGTATTGCTTGCTGAAGTCTATCAGCCAGCGCTTTACCGTGACTATTTGCAGTTGGGTAAAATGGATTACCTGTATGACAAGGTGGATTTTTATGACTCACTTAAAGATGTTATGCAGGATAATGGCGATGTCGCAAAACTGACTGATATTCAGGAACAATACGGAGATATCCGTCAGCATCTTCTTCATTTTCTTGAAAACCATGATGAACAACGAATAGCCAGTCCTGAGTTTGCCGGAAATGCTGAGTCAGGCAAACCTGCTCTGGTTGTGTCTGCGCTTATCAGTGAGTCTCCGGTTTTGATTTACTTTGGTCAGGAAAATGGCGAAGACGGTAGTGAAGTCGCGGGATTCGGCCAGCCGTCCAGAACGTCTATTTTCGATTACATCGGGGTGCCGGCTCACCAGCGTTGGATGAACAACGGCAAATTTGATGGTGGACAATCAACCAAAGCAGAGCAGGCACTGCGTGATTATTATAAAACCGTACTGAATATCGCCGTTTCAACCCCGGCAGTGATATCCGGTAACTACCAGTCTTTACATCAGTCGTTAAAGGTAAACGGCCAGCTTTCTGATGCAAAGGTATTTGCTTTCGTGCGCTGGAACAATGATGACATTTTGATAAGTGTCAGTAATTTTTACAGTGAAAAAGAGGTGCTGGCAGAACTGGATTTGTCTGAATTACCCGCAGAATTTTCTGACTTGAGGGAGTTAGAGGATAAGTTGACCGGGGCCAGAGTGAAATCTGAAGTTAAAGACGGCAAACGAAGCATATTCTTTAAATTATCACCGAATCAATCGGTTATATTGACCATGTAAAGGGTTATGCGTAACCTTTTTCTGGCCGGTACTTGGCGGACTGCCTCCTCAGCCGCCATGTTTTCATGCCATCTCAGCGCAAGCCGGGAAGAATGACCACAAAGGAACAAACTGGAGTGCTGCACCACCTCCGGGCACAAGTTCAGTTGTAATGTGTCTCCGCCTTTCAACAGTCTTTAGTATAGTGAGCTTTTAACTGCCGGGGATCTACGTGCAACCTCTTTAAGATACGCAGTGTGATCGGGGAAATTTAACAGACAGCCTTTAAAGAATGCCTCAGTATCATTGTCTTTGTAGAGATCACCCTGTCCGGGCTGCTGTTTAGCCAGCGGGGGAAAAATGCCGTATCCGGCGAGCAGGCAATGCCATGATGTAATGCCAAAGTGAGACTGAATGTTCTGCCGTTGAATTTCTGCCGGAAAATCGCCTTTCCGGTACCAGACATCCAGAAGTTGCAACAGAGATTCAGATAAAGCCATATTATTACGGTTATCCCGCCAGTATGCCGAATCGTCACGGGTATTGAGTTTGTAATGGGCGACGATGTAATCCCTTACTCTGGAAAACCTTTCAGTGACGTCTTTATTAAACTTGTCCTGTAAAGCGGGACTGAAGTTACCCTGTTCATAATCTTCCATGAAAAATTCGACGGACAGTTGCACCAGATGCAGCGCTGTGGCTTCAAGCGGTTCAATAAAACCCTGCGCCAGCCCCAGCGCCAGACAATTCTTGTGCCAGTGCTTTTCAACCTGACCAACACGCATAGACAGGAAACGCACATCACCTTCATTGTCCTGCACGGAAAGATGACGGCGAAGTTCAGCCTCTGCTTTATCGTCTGAGAGATGAGCTGAAGAAAAGACATAACCGTTTCCGATACGGCTACTCAAAGGGATAGACCACGCCCAGCCATTGCTGAGCGCCGTGGACGTTGTTTCCACAGGCAGTTGTGCCTGCGCCGTTGTGGCCAGTACCGCAGCCCTGTCGTTAAACAGGTTTTCACTGAATGAATTAAAGCGGATATCCAGTGTCTGTTGTAACAACAAAGAACGGAAGCCCGTACAGTCGATGAAAAAGTCACCTTCAACTATCTCGCCGGAGTGTAATGTCAGCGACGTAATATGGCCCGAAAGACTGGTAATGACATCGTCAATTTTCCCTTCAATGTGATTTACACCCAGGCTGACGGCATGGCGTTTCAGATATCGGCCCAGTAAGGCAGAATCAAAATGGTAACCATATTCGATACGAAAAGGGAACGAGGGTGGCGTCACCGGGGCTTTCCCTGCTCCGGCCAGCCACCCGTTCAGCAGAAAGTTTTCCGGGGTAACGTTCACGTCCAGACCCAGCCGGCGGTTGTGGCAATTCACATGAAAGGGGCGCTCGGTGAATGCATCCGGTTGAGAAATGAACGGGTGACTGTAACTGGCAGGCCCGTTTTGGGGACTCCAGCCTTTAAACCGGATATTCACCTTATAAGTGGCGTTGCAGGCTGGCATCCAGTCACTTTCCGCAATGTTCAGATCGCTGAAGAAGCGTTTCAATGTAGGGGTTGAACCTTCTCCTACGCCCACGGTGGCAATATCAGCTGATTCCACCAGCGTAATGCTCACCGGCTTATCACGCCAGTGGTGCGCCATGAGGCAGGCAGCAATCCAGCCGGCGGTGCCGCCACCGGCGATAACAATACGATGAGGCGCTGACATTATTGAGTAAACCGTTTGAGAAATTCATCATGGGGAAGCATCTGTGTAAGAGGCTGCTGTTTTGCCTGTAATACTTTTCCCATGACATCGAGTAATTGGGGGACGGTTTGTGTATTGGCTGCAGGATGATGATCCCGTGGCATGATCCCCTGGCCTGCCATGACCTGAAGCCAGGAAGCATCACGGAAGATATCGTTCTGTTCGTTAAAAATGGTGGCTGTATCTTTAAACGCGTTGATTTTCTGCTCCAGTCTCGCAGGAATGGACATGGTTTGCATATCCCGCCAGAATTCAGAGTCATCACGTTCATTTACCACATAATGCAAAATGATAAAGTCGCGGATGGTTTCAAATTCTTCCTTCGATTCCGCGTTATACATGGTTTCCATCGACGGATTAATTTCCCTGTGCGGAAACATCTTCAGTAACCTCACCAGACCGCTTTGGATAAGATGAATGCTGGTCGATTCCAGAGGTTCAAGGAACCCGCTGGACAAACCGATCCCGATCACATTTTTTGACCATTGCTTTACGGTCCGGCCAGTGCGGAAACTGATTTTCCGGGGTTCATCCAGTGCCGGCGTATCCAGGTTTGTCATCAGCAACTCCCTGGCTTTGTCATCGTCCATATATTTTGAACTGTACACCAGTCCATTACCGTTACGATGGGTGAGGGGGATACGCCATTGCCAGCCCGTTGAACGGGCGATGCTGCGGGTGAACGGAGCGGTATGCTCATGCCTTTGTGACGGCACTGCCCATGCTCTGTCAGCACATAACCAGTGAGACCAGTCCTCGTATTCTGTACCCAGCGTCTTTTGTAAAAGCAGGCCGCGCATGCCGGTGCAATCCAGAAATAAATCGCCGGCAATCTGCTCACCACTTTTTAACTGCAGTGCTTCCACAAAGCCCGTGGTTTCATTCTGCTTCACATGTTCAATCGTGCCTGCTGTGCGTTTTACGCCGGCGTTTTCTGCCATGCGTCTTAAGAACTGACCATACAGGGTGGCATCGAAATGATAAGCATAAGGCAATTGATACACCGGATTATCAGTCTGAATTTTATTAAATTTTCCTTCCAGACAAGCCATGTAATTAAGATCGAAATCCCACAATGACTGTGTCAGCCCGTTTTGTGCCGCCCGTAACCAGTAGTGCTGGAAGCCGACAAAGCCCAGCGTGGCGCCCGGTGCGCCGAATGTGTGGTAATAGCTGCTGCCTTCCTGCTTCCAGTTTTCAAAGCGGATAGCCAGCTTTACACTGGCGTGCGTTTCTTTAAGAAACGCTTTTTCATCCAGACCAAGATATTGATTAAAGGTTTGAATAGGGGGAATGGTTGCTTCACCGACACCGATGATGCCAATTTCTTCTGATTCAATCAGCTCTACTTCGATGTTGTCTGCGAGGACTTTCTTAAACAGAGCGGCTGCCATCCAGCCGGCGGTGCCTCCGCCGGCAATGACTAATTTGCGCACACCTGAGGTCATTCAGTAATCCGTTGATGCTATTGATATTAAATTTACTATAAACACTTTCGTAACCGTTTTTGTAGTAAAAGCTGCTACGAAAATATTTAAAAAGAAGGGCGGCAGTAAAGCTGCCGCCCGGATTGATTAATAGAAGGAGTAGTTGAAGTTCAGCATATAAGAAGGTCCGAACTCCCGTCTCAGGGTGACGAAACCATTCGAATCGCGGGTCTCTTCTTTTTCATCGGTCAGGTTCGTACCCTGCAAAGATATACGCAATCCTTCAAGGTATTCAATACCACTGCCCTCGAAGTCATAGCTGATTTGCGCATCCACCTGGGTAACCGCATCCCGTGTCGCACCTTCAATTTTGTTTGAACCGCCGCGCTGATAGGTGAAGAATTCACCCCGGTCTGTCGCAGCAACACGCACTTCAAAGCCATTCATTTCGTAATAGGCAGTCAAAGACGTAACTCTTTCTGACTGACCGGGCACCGGTGAGTCATCTTCCAGAGTCGCATCAATGTAAGTATAAGAAGCGGCGATACCAAAACCGTCCAGTACGTCACTCACCATACGCAGGGGTATCTGAGCGGTAACCTCAGCACCTTTTACGCTGCCGGTCAGACCATCTTCGAAGAATGAAAATGTACCTGTATCCGGTGGAGTGATGTAAGTGCCGGGCGCATAGACCGTGCCGTCCGGACCTACCAGCCCGTCGGCACCCACGGTTCTGTCATGGAATCCGGGAATGAAGTAATCTGCGCCATCATTGGTGGGGTCGTTGGTGAAATCTATAGTCAGGTTACCGTCACGCGTCCAGTTGACCAGGTCTTTATAGAATAACGCCACAGACACATAACCTTCATCTTCAAAGTAGTTCTCGAAAGACAGGTCATAGTTATTTGCTTCCAGAGGACGAAGACGGGGGTTACCCTGGAACTTGGACCATGGTGTGCCGTACTCGTCTACTGCCGCCTGAGTATTTGGAATAGCAATCAGGTTAATGTTCTGGTCGAATTTCACAAAGCCCGATGCTTTCATTTGATCGATACGGGCACGGCTGATGGTTTTATTGGCCGCAAAGCGAACAAACTGATTCTCGCCCACTTCAACAGAAACGTTCAGGCTGGGCAGGAAGTGATTGTAATCGTCAGAAATATCCTGCTCACAATCTGCGTCGATCACGCCGTTATCATCGCCGTCACACACTTTGAAGTTTGCGCCAACGACACCGATATAGCCGGTCGAGCGCTGATCGGTCTGAACGTACTGCGCACCGAAATTACCGGTGACAGGGAAATCACCGATTTCTGTTTCAAAATCAAATTTGGCAAACAGTGTGGTGACTTCTTCATACACTTTGTAGGTGTCGCCTAAACGGTCCGGCTCGAGCAGACCGGCATCATTTAATTCATACTCGCCGTCGTTATATGGCGCAAAACCGTCGTACGCTACTACATAGCCCATGCCAGCCCAGGTCAGATCTGCCAGACCGTTGTACAGGTATGAAGATGGAATTGATTCTGAATTCGGATAGCTTGAAGCAGTAGCAAAGAAGCCTTTGTTATCTTTTGACTTATAACGGTCGCTGTATGCAACACCCACATTAATCTGGTTCACAATGCCCCAGTCAACATAACCTTCTGTTTCAAGACGAACTGTTGTCAGCTCTTCTTCAAAATCTGCATAGTTCAGGAAGCCATCCTGCGCGTTGATGAAGGTATATGGTGTGCCGTCTGCACGAAGGACGTCAGTATCGAACTGATCGGCAAGCGCCGCCATACCGCCACCCCATTGCTGCGGGCCGGTAAGTTGTAACAGGTTAGGATCAGAGAATGCATCCAGGCCGGTTGAGCCGGTAAAGTAAATCCCGTCAGGTCCCATCACAAAATCACGGGTACGCTGATCGCCGGCAGCAATTTCAGCTCCGCTACGGGCAAGACCGGCGTAAGATTCACCGCGCAGGTCACGCTTACTGGAGCTGCTGTCAGCAACATCCAGTTTCACCGACCATTCATCATTCAGTTGATAATCAATGTTCAGGCCCACCGTCGTCAGTTCACCGTCTTTCTGTGCAGGGTCAGTACGCAAAACCGGATTCGCGTTTGTCTGGGTACCGGTAGAATTTGCACCACTGCCATTTAAAGAGCTGGCATCCAATTCGAATGGTTCGATGAAACCGCGGATCACACCGGAATCAGAGTAATCGATGCTAAGTACGTCTACCACAATGTCCAGATTGTCTGTGGGGCGCCACTGGAAGATTGCAGAAACGGTATCACGTTCCAGCACGCGGCTGATTGCCTGACTGTCAAGCCCGAAGGGCAGGGAAGCACCGTTGTTATCACCGTAACCCCACACTCCGTATTTTCTCTCGTTACGGGGAGACTCTGTGGTGGCCAGCGCGACAGCAATACCGACCGTGTCATCGGCGAATTTTTCTACAAAAGACAAGGCATAGCGTTTGCCCGTATTGTCGAATTCAGGGTTATCAGAGTCATTGCCACCCATTTCATACACACCGGTGAAGGTGAGTGTTTCCTGTGCAGCCAGCGGTCTGACTGTTTGTAGGTCAACTGTACCACCTATACCCTGGACCAGAAGGGATGCATCGGTGGTTTTATAAATCGTGGCACCGGTCATAATTTCTGAAGGATACAAATCATATTCAACACCACGGTTGTCACCGATGCCGATAAGCTCACGGCCGTTTAATGATGTACCGACAAAGTCTTCTTTGAAACCACGGACTGAAATACCTGATGTACGGCCACCTACACGTTCACCGGCCATACCGGGTAATCTTGCCAGCGATTCTGCAATGGATGAATCAGGTAGCTTACCAATGTCTTCAGCAGAAATAGCTTCCACAATAGACGAGTTGTCCATTTTAATGGCCTGCGCCCGCATCAGAGACCCGCGAATACCTTTTACCGCGATAACCTCAAAATCCTTAGCTTCTTCATTATCTGTTTGTTGTGCCAGGATGACACCGGGGAAAAGTGCAGAGCTGACTGCCAGGGTCAGTAGTGCAGGTTTAAATAACTGTTTTTTGGTCATTTTTGTGTGCCCTTTCTCATTAACATGAATGTGCGCTTATGCAACATTAAATTAACAATAGTTTGGTTTTTACAGAACATCAAGTGAAAAACACAAAATTACTTAATCAATTAAGATTGGTGAGGATTAACAAATTTCTGTAATCCGGTCCGGAATGTAAAACCCGCTTAATTGATTCAGCGACGCGCCGGATGCTGAAATCTCAACCATGTCGCCGCCTGCAACGACAATGCAGCGTTCTGATATTCTGAAAGTTCACCGCGCTTTCAAAAGCATAGACGCTTTTAGTGAAATGCGCTGAATACGTATGCAGAACATTGGCGCAGTCCGGGCATCCGGTTACTATCCCAAAAAGTTTAACGAAACATTAACAGCGCTTGTTAAAAAGCCGGAAGTATTACAATGAAAAAAGCAGCAACGGTGTGCGGAGCCGTACTGGCAGCAAACTTACTCTGTATACCTGCTTACGGTGTATCAGTGTCACCACCGGACTGGTGGGTGAACATGGCCGACTCCCGTTTGCAACTGATGATCCGGGATAAAGATCTGGGCAAAGCAAATGTAAAAACCCGTTACCCGGGCGTTCACGTTGATAGTGTCCACCGGCCTTCAAATGCAGATTATATTTTTGTCGATCTCACGTTGTCAGACAACGTAAAACCGGGCGTCATTCCGTTTGAAATCACCAAAGAAAACGGCGGACGGGTGTTTTTCTCATATGTGTTGCATGAGCGTAAAAAGGGTTCAGCACAACGACAGGGCTATTCCGGAAAAGACACGATCTATCTGCTCACTCCAGACCGGTTCGCTAACGGCGACGAATCCAATGATTCTCTTGAAAACTACACAGATAAACTAAACCGTGAAGAAGCCGGAGGCAGGCACGGTGGAGATATTCAGGGGATTATTGATCACCTGGACTATCTGTCAGACATGGGGTTTACGCAGATATGGAGTATGCCATTGCTGGAAAATGCCATGGACAGTTATTCTTATCATGGCTATGCCATCACTGACTACTATCAGATTGACCCGCGATACGGTTCAAATGACCTTTATAGGACGCTGAGCGAGCGTGCAGCAGAGCAGGGGATCGGTGTGATCATGGATATGGTGTTGAATCATATCGGCAGCGGACACCCCTGGACAACCTCGCCCCCTGATAAAGATTGGATCCACCACGACGGCAATTTTTCTGCCACCACGCATATCCGTGAAACTCTGCATGATCCTCACGGTGCAAAAGCCGACAGACTGGCATTCAGTGACGGCTGGTTCGTTCCGTCAATGCCGGACTTAAATCAGCATAATCCCTATCTCGCTAAATATCTGATTCAAAATGCTGTCTGGTGGGTGGAGTATGCCGGTTTAAGCGGTATTCGCGTGGACACTTATTCCTATTCCGATAAGGACTTCCTGTCTGCCTGGACAGCCAGGCTGATGAAGGAATATCCGTCGCTGAATATTGTCGGGGAAGAATGGTCGGTGAATCCGGTAATTACCTCTTACTGGCAGTCCGGCACCCTCAGACAGGACGGTTATGAATCTTCGCTACCGTCAGTGATGGATTTTCCTCTTCAACACACCCTTGTCTCTGCCCTGAAAGAAGAAGAATCGTGGGGAAGCGGGCTGAAAAAATTGTACGAGTTACTCGCCGGGGATTTTATCTACGGTGATGCCGGTAACCTGGTGGTATTTGCAGATAACCATGATATGAGCCGGATCTACACACAACTGGATCAGGATATGGCGCTGTGGAAAATGGCCATGACAGTGGTGCTGACAACGCGGGGTATTCCGCAGGTATTCTACGGCACTGAAATTCTGATGGATAATGCGGGCACCGAAGATCATGGCATTATTCGCAGTGATTTCCCGGGCGGCTGGCCGGGAGATGAGTCACCGGCATTTTCTTATGAAAGCGACAGTGCCCGCTCTGTGGAAGCACAGCAATTTATCCGTCAGCTTTTACACATCAGAAAGCAGTATCCGTTACTTTTCGAAGGACAGCTCACGCAGTACGTACCGGAAGACGGCACTTACGTTTATTTCCGGCATAACAGGAAAACGGATACGCAAATTATGGTGGTAATTAACAAAAACGATAAAAAGGACGTAAACTTACAGCGTTTCAGTGAGCGCATGGCTGGTGTAAAAACGTTACAGCAGGCCGGTGACGATGAAATAATGGCAGCCGGAAACTCCTTGTCAGTGCCTGAGCACAGCGCAACGGTGTGGATCCTGAATCAATAATAATAACGGACAGAATATGAATAACAAACAGCCTGTATTACCGTTCTGGCAAGTCTGGAATGTCAGTTTTGGCTTTCTCGGCGTACAGTTTGGTTTCGCTCTGCAAAATGCCAACGTCAGCCGCATTTTATCTGATCTCGGTGCAGACCTTCATTCGCTGGCATTGTTCTGGCTGGTGGCGCCAGTGATGGGGTTGATCATACAGCCCGTGGTCGGCAGTGCGTCTGACCGTACATGGAATCGCCTTGGCCGACGCCGTCCATACATTCTCGCCGGTGCCTTTGCCGCCGGCCTGGGTATGATCCTGATGCCGAATGCTCCCTTATTTGTCACCATCATGGCGCCTATGTTATTCGGTGCATTGATGCTGGCATTGATGGACGCCTCCTTCAATGTTTGCTTTCAGCCATTCCGTTCTCTGGTATCGGATATGGTGCCAGCCAGCCAGCGCAACCTGGGTTACTCGGTGCAGTCATTACTGATCAACATTGGCGCAGTTATCGGCTCAATTCTTCCATTCCTTCTGACTAATGTGGCGGGTCTTAATAATACCGCGTCGCCCGGACAGGTGGCTCCGTCGGTGATTTGGGCATTCTATATTGGCGCTACCGTATTGCTTGGCTCAGTACTCTGGACGGTGTTTCGCACTAAAGAATACGCGCCGTCAGATTACGCCCGCTATAAAGGATTGCAGACAGATTCTGAAGACAAAACGGAGAAAACCGGATTCTTCAAACTTGTGGCCACCATGCCCGCCACGATGAAACAACTTGCAGTGGTGCAGTTTTTCTCCTGGTTTGCGTTGTACATCATGTGGGTTTACACCATGCCGGCTATCACCCAGCATATCTGGGGAGTGGATAAACAGTGGTTTGATCCAGCATTTATTGCTGCTGCGGGTACTGTGCCTGCTGATGTCATTGCTGCGAAAGGTGCGGCCGGTGACTGGGTAGGTATTCTTTTTGCCGCATACAGTGTGTTTGCCGCCGTATTTTCCGTGTTTCTTGCCCGCCTTGCAGATACATTTGGCCGCAAAACCGTTTATGCCTCTTCACTGGTTTTAGGGGGACTGGGTTATATCAGTTTCCTGATATCCGGAGACATCAGTCCGGTACACGTGAATTTACTTATTACAGACGTCACGGTACCACAGGGCGCAGTCAACCTGGTGTTTCCCATGATCGGAGTAGGAATTGCCTGGGCTGCTATTCTGGCTATGCCTTATGCCATGCTGGCCGGCGCACTTCCTGCAGATAAAACCGGTGTGTATATGGGCATATTTAACTTCACAGTAGCCATTCCGCAGATCGTTGCAGGACTCACAGCAGGCTGGATACTGAGCAGGGTATTTGAAAACACCGCCATCAATATCATTGTGGTGGCCGGTGTTTCCATGCTTTGCGCAGCAGTGGCGGTATTTTTTGTTAAAGAAAAAGAAATCCATGCCGTCGCCTCACAGAATACGGCAGGAGAATTACAATGAGAATAAGCCACACAATGTATGCGATTGCCAGCGTATTAACCCTCAGCGGGTGTGAAAATACGCCAGATTCTTCCCTGTCAGATGGGATGCCGGAAAGTACAAACACACCCTTTATAAGGGGTACTGCAGAGCCGTTCAGTGCTGAAGCCGTTTACTTCATTATGACTGACCGTTTTGTCGACGGTGATAAACAAAACAATTATGAAACTCAGGGCGGTGATCACCCCAGCTGGAATTTGCCTCTTAATGGTCCCGACGGTGCAACAGCTAACGTAGGCTACATGGGCGGTGACTTGCAGGGTGTGGTCAACAATATTGATTTCATCAAAGATATGGGTTTTACCGCTGTGTGGTTAACACCTGTAGTCGATAACCCGGATCAGGCATTTACCGGCAGTGAACCTATTACGTTCGGTGGCCAGTTTAAAGATGGGGGTAAAACCGGTTACCACGGCTATTGGGCCACCAATTTCTATCAGCCCGATGAACATCTGATCAGTGCCAGCTTGTCGGTCAAAGACTATACCACTGCCATGCATGATGCCGGCCTCAAGACCGTGTTTGATATTGTCGCCAATCACGGCTCTCCCAGTTTTTCTATGCCACAGGATCAACCGGGATTCGGTGAAATTTATGATGCACAGGGAAAGCTGGTGGCCGATCATAGTAATACGCTGCCATCTGAACTGGATACCACTCAGCCTTTGCAGGCATTTTTCCACGACTACCCGGATCTGGTAGAGCTGTCTAATCTCGATGAGTCAAATCCGGACGTTCAGGATTACCTGATTAATTCTTATCTTTACTGGATAGAGCAGGGCGCTGATGCATTCCGGATCGATACTATCCGGCATGTGCCTCATCATTTCTGGCGCACGATGTCTGACCGCATACGTGCAGAACATCCCGGTTTCTTTATGTTCGGGGAGAGTTTTCAGTATGATGCGAACTTTATTGCCCAGCATACGCTGCCCAAAAACGGCAGTATCAGCGTGCTGGATTTCCCCATGCAAAAGGCTATGGTCAGCGTATTCGGGACTGAAAATGCAGGATTCGAAACGTTAAGCGGCGCACTGCATCTTACCCACGGGCCTTATCATAATCCCTATGATCTGACGACTTTTTACGATAATCACGATATGCCGCGGATGAATGCTTCGGATGACGGCTTTATTGATGCCCATAACTGGCTGTTTACTTCACGGGGTATACCGGTGGTTTATCAGGGCTCAGAGACCGGCTTTATGCGCGGCACAGCAGAGCACAGCGGAAACCGTAACTATTACGGACAAGACAATGTGGATAAGGCGCCGCAGCACCGTATCTATCAGTCTCTGTCTGCTATTGCTCATGTTCGTAAAGCCACACCGGCATTACAGCGTGGCTTACAAACCATGCTCGAACTGAATGGTGAAAAGGCCGCCTTCTACCGTGTTGTACAGGATGACAGCGCAAAACAGACAGCCCTTGTACTGTTGAATAAAGGTGATACACCAGTTTCTTTTGAGATAGCAGAGTACATGCAAAACGGACGCTGGAGTGAACAACTAAGTGGCAGTGAAAAGGAAGTGAACAACCGCGTTTTAACCAGCGAAGTCAGAGCCCACAGTGTACAGGTCTGGTTGCGGGATGGTCCGCTCAGTGATGACAATTTTATTCAGCATCTGTATGAGCAGATAGCGAATCAGTGATGACACAGGGGGTTGCAAAGGCAACCCCCTTTTCTTTTAGATTTTCAGTATTTTTTTCCGCCACAGGACTCGCGGATGATGAGCTCTGCAGACATCAGAAAATCACTGACGATTTGTTTATTAATCGCCTTAAGCAGGCTGGTAACCAGCAATTTGCCGGCTAGCCGGGTATCCTGTTGCACGGTGGTCAGGGCCGGCGTAGTAAAAGCGGAGATACTGATGTTGTCGTAGCCGGTGACGGCGATGTCCTGCGGTACCCTGTATGGCGTTTCTTTCAGCGCCTGTAACACACCGGTAGCAATCAGATCTGATGCACACACCACGGCGTCAGGCTTTTGTTCAGAATGAAGAATTTTACGGATAGCCTGCGCACCGGCTTCTTCAGTAGAGTTTGCATCAATACGGATAAAGTCACCGGCATTAATGCCGGCGTCTTTTAATGCCTGTGTGTAACCCTGATAGCGGGCCAGGAATTCCGGCGCATGTCCGCCTGCATCACCGATAAACGCAAACCGGCGGTGTCCATTTTTCACCAGGTGGGTGGTGAGATCATATCCGCCCTGAAAGTTATCACAGCCGATGCTGATACCGGGATGATCTGCATCTTTAGCCCCCCAGCGCACAAAATGGGTGCCCTGATTTTCCAGCTGGGCCAGTTTGTCCCGCCAGGCGGTGTAATCTCCGTAACCGAGCAGAATGATACCGTCAGCTTTTTTCGAGTCTTCAAACTCAGCGTGCCAGTCATCGTCCAGATTCTGAAAAGACACCAGCAAATCGTAACCGGCGGCAGAACTCGCCCTTGTTATGCTTCCCAGCATGTTCAGGAAAAACGGGTTTATCATTGAGTCGTCAGACGTAGGATCTTCAAACAGCAGTAAAGCAATTGTATTGCTTTTCTGTTTACGCAGGTTGCTAGCGTTTTTGTCTACTTTGTAGTTCAGTTCTTTGGCAATACGCTGCACCCGCTCGCGGGTTTCTTTATTTACCAGCGGGCTGTTACTGAGCGCCCTTGAGACCGTGGACTGGGATACGCCGGCCAGGTGAGCAATATCAAAAGACGTGGCTTTTTCTTTCATGCCTGTTACTGAAAGGGTTTAAAGTGGTTATGTTACCATACTTAACGCTGATAAGTGTCTGAGTTAATTGCCCGGACAGCGGTTTTCGTTGTAAATTTAGCCGTTCGGGCAGGGCGATTTCAATTAATCATAGTGACCGGCCGGGCAACCGGTTATACTCGGCGATTATTATGTCAGAACAGATTTTCATTTAAGGGGAAAGGGCGAATGGCGGAAACGGAACATCATCCGACCAATTTTATCCGGCAGATTATTGAAAAAGATCTTGCTGCAGGTGTTCATGATTCTATAAAAACACGTTTCCCACCGGAACCGAACGGTTTTTTACACATTGGACATGCGAAGTCTATTTGTCTGAATTTTGGTGTAGCCAGTGATTACAACGGTACGTGTAATCTGCGCTTTGATGACACCAACCCTGCCAAAGAAGATATCGCTTACGTCAATTCCATCAAGGAAGACGTAAACTGGTTGGGTTTCCAGTGGAATGGTGATGCCCGTTATTCATCGGATTACTTCGATTTGCTGCATGGCTATGCGATGGAGCTTATTGATAAAGGTCTGGCTTATGTGGATTTCTCCAGCCAGGAAACCATGCGTGAACTGCGCGGGACACTGACAGAACCCGGTAAAAACAGTCCTTACCGTGATACCGATCCTGCGACCAACCGTGCAGAATTTGAGAAAATGACTGCCGGTGAGTATGCGGAAGGCCAGTGTTCACTGCGTGCAAAAATTGACATGACATCCCCGTTCATGTGTATGCGGGATCCGGTGATCTACCGGGTGAAATTCGCACACCATCACCAGACCGGTGAGAAATGGTGCGTTTATCCCATGTACGATTTCACCCACTGTATCTCAGACGCCATCGAGGGGATCACCCACTCTCTGTGTACACTGGAATTCCAGGATAACCGCAGACTCTATGACTGGGTGATTGAGAATATTTCAATCGAATGCACACCCCGTCAGTATGAATTCTCCCGGCTGAATCTGGAATACACGGTGTTGAGTAAACGCCGTCTTATTCAACTGGTAGAAGAAAATCACGTGAGCGGCTGGGATGATCCCAGAATGCCTACCATAGCCGGTTTGCGCCGCAGAGGCTATACGCCTGCGTCTGTGCGTGAATTTTGTAAGCGTATCGGCGTAACCAAAATGGATAACATGGTGGAAATGGGCATGCTGGAAGCCTGTATCCGCGATGACCTGAACGTTAACGCTCCCCGTGCAATGGCCGTTCTTGACCCGGTTAAACTGGTTATTGAAAATTACCCTGAAGGTGAGTCTGAATCATTGCAGGCACCTAATCATCCGAATGATGAATCTATGGGCAGCCGCACAATTCCTTTCAGCCGCGAAGCGTGGATTGAAGCGGAAGACTTCCGTGAAGAAGCGAATAAAAAGTTTAAGCGTCTGGTACTCGGCAAAGAAGTGCGTTTACGTAATGCTTATGTGGTAAAAGCTGAACGGGTCGAAAAAGATGCGGATGGTAATATCACTACCATTTTCTGCACTTATGACGATGAAACCCTGGGTAAAGATCCTGCTGATGGCCGCAAGGTTAAAGGTGTGATCCACTGGGTTGATGCCAATGCCGGTGTCAAAGCCGAATTCCGCTTGTACGACCGTCTGTTTAACGTACCGAATCCGGCAGCGGAAGAGAATTTTACAGATGCCATTAATCCTGCTTCTCTTGAAGTGAAATCCGGTTTCGTTGAACCGGGATTAACGGAAAATCCGGTAGCCGGAGGCTGGCAGTTTGAGCGCACCGGTTACTTCTGTCTGGATAAAGATTCATCTGATACCCTCAGTGTGTTTAACCGCACAGTAGGACTTCGGGATTCCTGGGCTAAGATTGCTGATTAGTCCTGATAAAGTTTCTTATATAAAACCGCAGTTTATCTGCGGTTTTTTTATGCATATTTCTCATTGATGCTGACCGTAGTGTTGCGTAATCTGTAAAAAACAGTTCATAACAGGGAACATCATGAAACGGGGAATTCTGGCACTCACTTCACTTTTGTCTTTCTCAGCTATGCCGGCAACCTTTCTGGTGTACTTTCTCGGCGGACAATCCAATATGCAGGGATACGGCGTCAGTAAAGATCTTGAACCTCTCTACAGTAAACCTGCTGACAATATTTATATGTTTGCCGGCAATGCGGTTTTAGATGATGACCTTTCAGGCGGTAAAGGTGTCTGGGCACCGCTGCAGCCCGGTACGGGTAAGGGTTTTAAATCTAATGGCCGCGTGAGCCTGTACAGTGACAAGTTCGGTCCGGAAGTTTCATTTGGTCATCAACTCTATTCACTGAACAATAACCAGCCCTTTGCCATTATAAAGTACGCCAAAGGAGGTTCGGCGATTGCTGAAGGGATTGGCCACGGCAGCTGGTATCCTTTCTATAAGAAGAACACCGGCGTTAACCAGTTCGACCACTTCCTCACGACTATCCGCAATGCATTTTCTCCTGTTGATATCGATCTTGACGGTGAAGTTGATAACCTGGTACCGGCTGGTATTGTGTGGATGCAGGGTGAGTCTGATGCGGCAGAAACGAAAGAGATTGCAGAGGCGTATCAGGCAAATTTAAAAGAGTTGATGGCACTGATAAGAGCGGCCTTACGAGATGATGATTTACCTGTCGTGATTGGAAAAATTACCGATTCGGGTATGGATGAAGCAGACGGCATGAGGATGAATTATCATAAAATTGTTCAGCAGGGACAGAAGGCTTTTGTGGAAAATGATGTGTGTGCGGCGTATGTGACAACTCTGGAAAAAGAAACGCATCTGGATGACGGTTGGCACTATCAAAGTGAAGGATATGTGCATCTGGGTGAGGAATTCGCAGCTGCCATGCTTAAATTGCAGCAAACCTGTGGTCAACGTTAAACGATGGATGGCGCATGGAAAACGGGGAGCCTAACGCTCCCCGTTTTATATTTACAGGCAATAAACCTTACTTCGGCTGACAGTCAATTGACTGGCCATTCACATTCAGACTGTCATCACCCATCAGATACAGATATGCCGGCATCAAATCAGCCGGTGTTTTTAATGTGTCAGGATTTTCTGCGGGGTAAGCACTGGCGCGCATGGCGGTGCGGGTAGCGCCCGGGTTAATGCAATTAAATCGCAGGCCACGGTTTTCAAATTCGGATGCCAGCACCTGCATCATACCTTCGGTGGCAAATTTAGAGACGGCATAGGTGCCCCAGAACGCACGGCCTTTTTTCCCGACGCCTGAGCTGGTAAAAATAACCGAAGCAGAAGGCGCTTTACGCAGTACGGGGATCAGCGCCTGCGTCATCAGCGCAGCACTGTTTACGTTAACCTGCATAACATCCATCCATTCCTGCTCAGGAATATCGCCGAAGGCACTTAAGTGGCCAAGCATTGATGCATTGTGCAGTACACCATCAAGTTTTCCGAACTGGTCAGTAATGGTTTGCGCCATGTCCTGATAGTTTTTCAGTGTTGCACCCTTCAAATCAAGAGGGACAATGGCGGGCTGTGGTCCGCCTTTTTCTACTATACGGTCGTAGACCTGTTCCAGCTTTGAGACGGTTTTACCTAATAAAATACAGGTAGCCCCGTAAGCTGCAAACGTCGTGGCAGCTTCTGCACCAATTCCGGCGCCGGCACCGGTGATGAGTATGGTTTTTTCTTCGAGAAGTCCGGCAGGTGCCTGGTAGAGATTCGGCATAGGGTCTAACCTTGATCTGTTAACTATGGGCAAAGTGAGGCTTGATGATACTCAGCTCCCGGTGGTTGTAAATATCTAGCCCTATAATTCTCAACAGATTTTAGTGGCGTAAAATTAATTTACGAAAAGTTAACAAACCTTTGCAAAATTCGGGTAATGACCATAATATTAAGCTACAACCAACTGGTCATACTTGTTTGAAATGTGTGTTTCCACTTGTCATCAGGTGGATTGAAACAAGCATTTACATTGCCTTGACTGTAAAACAGACAATAACAACAAAGCCTTTTATTAGGGAGAAAAAATGAGAAAACTCTTTATCAGTACCAGTGTTGCTCTGGCACTGGGTTTAACGGGTTGCGGTGGCTCCAACGAAACGCTGGAGGACATTGAGTCCGGAACGCCCGTTCAGAAGCCTTTCTCTCGTGTCGTTTTTGATCCGTCTAACGGCGTGCTTAACATACCTAACGATCTGCTCATGCTGCCGGGTGATGACGGCTTCTTCGACTATACACTGAACATTCCGGTAGATGACCCGACAGATTTTACTGATCCGCAAAACGCACTCAACGTGCTGGACGGCTGGTCAACCCAACATCCTTTTGTTATCGACGTGACAACACCGTCAGGGGTAACACTGGATGAGTCAACATTATCTGCTGGTGTCATGCTGTACGAAGCAACGCTGGGGCTTGACCAGAGTGATCCTGATTGTGCGGGGGCCGCAATACCGTCCTCCGGTTGTAAAGTCGGTAACCAGTTACAGTACGGCACTGATTTTGTGCTTTCGCTGGTGGACGGCGATACTATTTCCGTTGTTCCCCTGAAGCCATTGAAACCGGCACACGGCTATATGCTGGTGATGACAACAGATTTGAAAGACAGTGAGGGGAACGGCGTAATGGGTTCCACATCATGGGAACTGGCTCGTCAGGACATCAATACATTACCGCTTTCTTCCGACGCTCAGTTGCAGTTGCAAACGCTGGTCAACTCGCTGGTCGATCCCCTGATTGAAATGGGCTATGACCGTGAAGACATTTCCTATGTCTCTGCTTTCACAACCCAGAGCACAGACATCGCTCTGCAATCATTGAAAAAAGTGATGGTGGCTGAATTTGCTGCCCGTTTTGCCGCAGGTGACCCTACAGCGGCTACCGCGCTGCCGGTTATTACTGTAAACGATCCCGAAGGTGCCACCAATGCGATGGAAGCTTTGGATCTGGTTGATGATGCAACCCTTGCCGGAGCGGTTCAACTGGGAATCAATGCCTTACCGGAGTCCGCCGCAGCATTCATTCCAACTATTGAAGCCACACTGGATGCCGGAGGTTTCGCACCGTTACAAACCTGCGCCGGATTGCTGGGTACTGTGTCAGGTCAGCTGTCCGCTACCTGGGGCGGATTAAATGATTTCGCCGTGGGTGTCTCTACCGGCATTCTTGCTCAGGCAGGCCCGTTCTGCGCTGCGTCTCATTATGAAGGTTCTGTGTCATTGCCGTATTATCTGCCTGTACCTTCGGCCGAAAACCCGCTGGCACCGACTACCGGTTTCTGGGAAGCGGCCTGTGACAGCGGTATTGTACTGGCGGGTGCACCTGATGAGGTACTTGCTTCGGCTACGCCCGGTCCGAACTTTACATTGTGTGATCAGCTAGGCCTTGCTGATTTACGCATCGGTGAAGCGATGCTGGACTCAGCCCGCAATATCACAAAATTCAACCCTGTACCGCAAACTCAGGCCGTTCCTTCACTGGATGTGCAGGTAACCGTGCCCAATGCTACCGTAGCCGGAGCGTTAGGTTTCCCCATCGCTCAGCCTGAAGCCGGCTGGCCTGTGGCTATTTTGATGCACGGTATCACCAGTAAAAAAGAAGATATGCTGGCGATTACCGGGGCGCTGTCACTAGCGGGAATAGCCACCGTCGCCATTGACCACCCGCTTCATGGTAGTCGTGGTTTTGACGTGAATGGTGACGGTACCGACGACATCAATGCGACTACGGTCAGCGCGACTCATTACATGAATCTGCAATCACTGCCAACTGCACGGGATAACGTCCGTCAGAGTGTTTCTGATATGCTGGGATTACGTCTTGGTCTGAACGCAGTGAACGATCAGACAACCGGCGGCGCAGCATCGTTTGACTTAAGCCGTGTTTACTTCATGGGCGTGTCTTTAGGTGCGATTACCGGGGCTGAATTTGCCGCAGTAACTAACAGCACAATGGGTGACGAACTGGCAGCGCTGGACGGCATGTATAGCGTGCAGGCAGCATCTCTGGAGTCTCCGGGAGGCGGTCTGGCTCAGTTCCTGATTGAGTCGCCAACCTTTGGTCCTCTGATCCAGGGGCTGTTGTTATCTCAGTCTTCCGAAGAGTTTCAGGCGTTGTTAGTGCAATTGTACGAAACAACTGATGTCACTCAGGCGCAGCTTGTTGCCGCGGTGGAAGTGTTCCTTGCGAACCTCACTGATGCACAGATGGCGGAAGTGCAGTCTGTACTGAATCAATTCGCGTTCGCCGCGCAGACGGTTCTGGATGAAGGTGATGCAAACAACTATGCCGCTACACTGGCGTCAAACACGCCGGTACATATGATGACTGTGGTGGGTGACGGTGCGGATAATTTACCGGATCAGGTGATTCCGGTATCTACAGCGCTGCCACTGGCTGGTCAGCTGCCATTTTCAGCCTTAGCCGGACTGGAGCAGGTCAGCAGCACTGCCACCGGCGATCCGGTAAGCGGTATTGTACTGTTCACAGAAGGTGCTCATGCATCCAGCCTGAGCCCGGAAGCCAGTGCTGCGGCTACCACTGAAATGCAAAAAGAAGTGGCGGGTTACATGTCTACGGGTGCAACAGTACTGCCCGTTACCGATACTTCAGTGGTGCAAAACTAACTTCACAGCGACGTAATCGTCGGCTGTCAGCAAAGACCCCCTGCGAAAGAAGTTTTCTCAGGGGGTCTTTTTATATAGTTTTATCTTAGTTAACTGGTTTGATTAAGAACAAGGCTATGAGAGATGCGCAGACGATAATTCCTTTAAGTGCCAATGGTATTGGCAATAACCCTGAAATCGCTGCAATGGCCCCGACGGCGCAAACCTGGAAAAAGGATCTATGCGTTTTCATGTAATATTTTCTATTTTTTTCTTAGCTCCAGGGTTCTTTGCTCATAAAGACAGATTAACCAGTATCAGAACGAAATGAAGCTGATCTGAAGACGGTAAATAATGCTAAATTCGGGCCGTTACAGATATAGCATATCGATATTTTTAAACGGTTTAATCAGCACAAATGCATTAATTTCCGTATCGCACGGGCCAGATGAATCCAGCTGTCGTCAGCGTGCGTAAACGCTGCTACACTATGCCGCTGTTTAAAGGGCATTTTTTAATCATATGTCCTGGTCTGGCATGACGATACTTGCCGCACAGAATAATAATCAGGAGAACATGTTGGAGTTTTTGTACGAATACGGATTATTTCTGGCTAAAGCCGTGACGCTGGTAGTAGCCATAGTGGTAGTACTTATTGCTATCGTCGCCAGTGCCAGCCGGCAGAAGCCCGGAAAAGGGCACCTTGAAATCGTGTCTCTGACAGAGCAACTGAACGATATTAAACATTACGCCCGTTCTGTTCTGCTGGATAAAGCCGCTATGAAAAAGCTGGCGAAAGAACAGAAAAAAGAAAGTAAGCAGAGTAAATCTGAGAAAGATAAAAAAGAGGGAGAAGAGGCTTCACGTCTTTTTGTTATCGATTTTACCGGTTCCATGGATGCCCACGAAGTTGAGCGTCTTCGTGAGGAAGTGACTGCTGTACTGTGTGTGGCACAAAAGCATGATGAAGTGCTGGTCAGGCTGGAAAGTGGCGGTGGCGTTGTTCATGGCTATGGTCTGGCAGCGTCACAATTGCAGCGTATTAAAGAGAAAGGCATTAAGCTGACGGTAGCAGTCGATAAAGTAGCGGCCAGCGGTGGCTACATGATGGCCTGTGTGGCAGATACGTTACTCTCAGCCCGGTTCGCTTATATCGGATCAATTGGCGTGCTGGCGCAAATCCCTAATGTGAACAAACTGCTCAAAAAACATGATATTGAATTCGAGCAGCACACTGCCGGTGATTACAAACGTACGTTAACGGTGTTTGGCGAAAACACTGAAGAAGGCCGTGAGAAATTCAGAAAAGATCTGGAAAACATCCATGTTCAGTTTAAAGACTGGGTGAAGTCTCAGCGTGAAACACTGGATATTGAAAAAGTGGCTACCGGTGAAGTATGGCTGGGCAGTGAAGCGAAAGAGATGGGACTGGTGGATGACATCATGACGTCTGATGACTATATTCTTTCTCACCATCCGGCCCGTGAAATCTTTGCAGTGAAATATGCGACAAAGAAAAGCATGGCAGAGAAATTAGGGATCTCGGTATCTGCTGCGGCGGAAAGCACTGTGATGCGCCTGTTGTCCAAATCCCGCCACTGGTTCTGATCTGCTGATTTCACATGGCGAAAGACACTAAAAAACGTATTCTGGATGCAGCTGAAACCCTGTTTGCTGAACAGGGTTATGCACAAACTTCCATGCGTGCAATTACCGCCCGCGCAGATGTGAATCTGGCGTCGGTAAATTATCATTTTGGCAGTAAAAAAAATCTGATTCAGGCAGTGCTGAAGCGCTACTTTGATGTATTGATGCCACAAATTGATGATGTCCTGAGCAGCACCGGCACAGAGACCGGTGCGGACGGTGTGGAAAGTCTTTTGCTTTCCCTGGTTCCACCCATGATGACCTTGTCGGACATCCACCCTGAAGGTACTGCACTGTTTGTCCAGCTTCTGGGCAGGGGCTACAACGAAACTCAGGGACATCTTCGCCGTTTCATCATGCATGACTACGGCAGTACGGTAGCTAAACTGATGATGGCCTTACATGCCTGTTTACCCCACGTAGAAGATGATGAACTATTCTGGCGTTTGCATTTCGCCATCGGCAGCTTTGTTTTTTCCATGGCATCCAGCCGGGCACTGACAGAAATCGCGGAAGCAGATTTTAACCAGAAAGTGGATATTAAAGCCGTGATCCTTCATCTTGTTCCCTTCGTTTCACAAGGTATCGCCGGCCGTCAGGCCTGAGTTACACCGCTTATTTCAGGAGAATGATATGGCAATCAGCAGACATGAGCTGGTCTGTGCGCTGGACACGTTATTACGTCCTCAGGATGTTCAGGACTATTGTCCTAACGGCTTGCAGGTAGAGGGTTCTGACCGGATCCGTAAAGTCATTACCGGTGTAACTGCCTCACAGGCACTGATTGATGAAGCTGTCCGGCGGGAAGCAGACGCTATTCTTGTGCATCACGGTTATTTCTGGAAAGGGGAAGACCCCGTAATCACCGGCATGAAGGGAAAGCGTATCCGTACATTGCTCGCCAACAACATCAATCTTATCGCCTATCATCTGCCGGTAGATATTCACGCCAGTTACGGCAATAACGCACAACTTGGCAGTGTAATGGAACTCAGCAATCTGGCTCCTGCGAAAGGCGTGAAGCCTGAGGGGATCATTTATACCGGTGAAAGCAGCGAACCTGTTCTGGCTTCAGAATTTAAAGGCCGTCTTGAAAATAAACTCGGCAGATCTGTACTGCATGAAGGAGACGCCGGTGACCGGCTGGAAACCTTCGCATGGTGTACGGGCGGTGGTCAGGGATACATCGAAAAGGCGGTTGCAATGGGCGCAGATGCGTTTATTACCGGTGAGGTCTCTGAACAGACCATACATGTTGCCCGTGAACTCGGCATTCACTTTTTTGCTGCCGGTCATCATGCTACAGAGCGCTACGGTATTAAAGCGGTGGGAGAGTGGTTGTCTTCCTCTTTCGACATCACTGTTGATTTCATCGATATTGACAACCCTGCCTGATCCCCGGCGCAAAGAAACGACTTATGAAATCCACCGACCAGTATTTTGATGGTATCGCAGATAAATTTGCGAGTAACATTTACGGCACGACCAAGGGCCGTCTGCGGCATCTTTTGTTACTTGATATCCTTAAACCTCTCCTCGAGAAGATGCCGGTCAGCAAGGTAATTGATCTGGGCGGCGGGACGGGCATCATGACCCGTGAAGTTGCACAGATGGGTCATGATGTCACGTTGGTGGATGCGTCTGCAGATGTACTTGTGCTGGCTCAGGAATATCTGGCCAGTGTGGAAAATGTGACGTTCAGAAAAGGCACTATTCAGTCTGAAACCGATCTCCAGCGCTATGATGTTGTTATCTGTCACGCTGTTCTTGAATGGCTCGCCAGTCCGCTAGAAACCCTTTCGGAAATCTGTCTTAACATGCGCCCGGGGGCGCTGCTGAGTCTGACCTTTTTTAACCGCGATGCGGCGTTATTTGGTAATGCTGTATATGGAAATTTTGATTACATTGCCAAAGGCATGAAAGTCAAAAATCAGGTCAGACTGAATCCGCAGAATCCGCTTGTCCCTGCAGACGTAATCCGCTGTGTTGAAGAAGCCGGCATGGAAGTAAAGTCGTTAAGCGGCATCCGCTGTTTTCATGACTACATGAGAGAGAGACATCTCAGCGACAGTCAGTTTGAAGAGCTTGTTGCACTGGAAAGACAATATATGAATACCGAGCCGTTTTGCCGGCTCGGCAAGTACATGCATTTGATGATCAGCAAGCCGGCTTAACCAGAAAGGTTGTGGTATCCATGGTGCCGTTTGCACAGGCTGCCACATTGCTCAGCGTGGTTTGTGCAATCTGTCCCAGTGCTTCCTGAGTAAAAAAGCCCTGATGGCCGGTGATCAGAACGTTGTGAAACGTGGATAAACGCTCAAATACATCGTCCTGGATGATTTCGCAGGAATGATCTTTGAAGAACAGCTCAGATTCCATTTCATAGACATCAAGTCCCAGATAACCAATCTTATGCGATTTTAACCCGTTAATTAACGCCTGCGTATCGGCCAGACCACCCCTTGAGGTGTTGATCAGCATCACACCATCACGCATTTTACTGATGCTTTCTTCATTGATCATATGATAACTGTGCTGGTTCAGAGGACAATGCAAACTGATGATATGAGCGCGGGACAAGAGTTCATCCAGGGAGACAAATCGTGCCCCGGCATCCTGTAACTGACGGTCAGGAGCGGGGTCGTAGCACAATACTTCACAGCCGAAACCCAATAAGATTCGTGCAGTAGCACGGCCTATATGACCGGTGCCGATAATGCCTGTGGTTTTTCCGGCCATGTTGAAGCCCAGCAACCCGTTTAAGTCAAAATTACCTTCTTTGACCCGGTTGTACGCTTTGTGCATGCGCCGGTTTAATGTCAGCATCAGCGCTACTGCATGTTCAGCAACCGCTTCAGGCGCGTAAGCCGGCACGTGCGACACCGCGAGCCCTAAACGTTTTGCCGCCTCCAAATCCACATTGTTATATCCCGCACAGCGCAGAGCAATATGACTCACGCCTGACGCTTTTAATTTCTCCAATACAACGGCATTTACCGTGTCATTCACAAATACGCAAACAGCGTCGAGACCGTCGCACAGCGGCACGGTGTTCTCATCCAGACGGGCAGGGAAACAGTGCAGATGGACATCCCCGCCGGCCTGTTTGCTGATTGATGCTTCATCGTAGGGCTGGCAACTGAATATACCCATTTGTATGGTCATGAATATTATGCTCCATCTATTCCCGTATGATCGGGTCAATAATTTTTTGCAGTTCGTCGGGTTTGGTTACCGGCGCATAGCGTCCACGAACCTTACCGTCACGATCAACTACGAACTTGGTAAAATTCCATTTAATTGCCTTTGAGCCAAGCACACCCCTGGCTTCATTTTTCAGATAAGTAAACAAAGGATCTTCGTCCGGTCCGTTCACGTCTATCTTCGCCGAGATGGGAAAGGATACACCGTAGTTGAGTTCGCAAAACTGTTTAATATCGTCATCACTGCCGGGTTCCTGGCTACCGAACTGATTACAGGGAAAACCGATAATCATTAAATCGTGAGGTTCATACCTGAGAAAGAGCTTTTCGAGACCTTCATACTGAGGCGTAAATCCGCACCGGCTTGCCGTGTTAACAAAGACAATGACAAACCCTTTCAATTTACTGAGCGCCAGCGTTTCGCCGGTGTTTAATGTGACGGTATAATCATAAATTGAAGACATAGAGTTAATCCTTTACGGCAAGTGAAACGCGGTCAAAAGCTACTTTTAGCATGAAATTTGTTATTATTCAGCCGGTTTCGGTACAGTCGGTTTCTTTAACCGGCTTGTTATCACTTTTGCAGCCACACGGAGAATAGGTAACCGGTGAAAAAATTAACGTTTCTTGGACTTGGTGTCATGGGCTACCCCATGGCAGGGCATCTGCAAAAAGCAGGATTTGACGTAACAGTTTACAACCGCACTACTGCTAAGGCAGAGGCCTGGGTGAAAGAGTATGGCGGGTCTTTTGAGCCTGCTGTAGCGGCTGCAGTTCGTGGTGCTGAAATCGTATTTATGTGCGTCGGTAATGACAATGACGTTATGGACGTGGCCGGTCAGGCAACAGAGGCGATGGATGCCGGTGCCATTCTGGTAGACCATACAACGGCGTCAGCAGATGTGGCGCGCACCTTGTGGGAAACCTGCAAAGCGAAACAACTGGGTTTTCTTGATGCCCCGGTATCCGGTGGTCAGGCCGGCGCTGAAAACGGCCAGCTTACTATTATGACCGGCGGCGATGAAGCTGTGTTTGATGTGGTAAAGCCTGTCATGGATAACTACGCAAGACACAGCCAGTTACTGGGAAAGGCTGGTAGCGGACAGCTGGCCAAAATGATGAATCAGATTTGTATTGCCGGCATTGTTCAGGGGCTGGCTGAGGCGCTGCACTTTGGTCAGCAGGCAGGGCTCGATTGTGCAGCCGTGGTTGACGTTATTTCAAAAGGTGCAGCACAGTCATGGCAAATGGAAAATCGTGCAGCGACCATGCTGGATGGCAAATATGACTATGGTTTCGCCGTAGACTGGATGCGTAAAGATCTCGCCATTGCACTGGATGAGGCGCGCAGGAACGGTTCTACGCTGGCACTGACTGCGCTGGTCGATCAATATTACGCTGATGTACAAAAATCCGGTGGTGGTCGCTGGGATACTTCCAGCCTGCTGACCCGTTTAGCCGCTAAATAACGGCTAGCCGGCAGAGGCTTGTGTGTCGTCTGCCGGTGTTACCGGTGTCGCTGTCAGAAAGTAAGCTGCGTCAGCTTCGGCAACTTTTCTCAACCTGAGCAAGCGTTGTCTGTTGGCATTATTCAGCGCACCGGTATCAATTTTGTCCAGTAATGTGGCGACGGTGTAATTACGGTAACTGTGGTGACGGGATTCCAGCATACATTGCAGCAGGTTGAGTCCGAATGCCTGCGTTGAAGGCATCATCTGAAAGGCCTGATAGAAGTAATACATTGCACGGACATAATCTTTACCAATAAACATCCGCATGCCCGTTTCATTCAGCTCCAGCGCTCTTTCACTGGCCAGCCCCATACTTTTTTCAGCCCGGGTCAGTACGCTTTCGTTTAATGTCTGCGCAGATAAATCATCGTCCAGATGATTTCTCTCATGTGCCATAGCCAGTAAGTCTTTGGCTTTCTCTGTATTGCCTAGCGCATTATTGATTTTGGCGGCCACGATGAGGGTGGCGGGATCAGTGCGTACAAACATGTCCATGTGTTCGTGGGTCAAGTATTGCTGCGCTTTTTCCGGGTCATTTTCAAGCACCGCAGCGAAGGCAAGAAGATAGTCTTTCTTCTGAAGTTGTTGCTGGTCGTTCTGATTACGTCCTGCAATCCCTACCAGCCGGCGGGCCTGAGTCAGGCTTTCGTCCCGGTTAGATTTTGGCTGCTCTTCCGCGATAGAAAGATAAAATTCAGCCAGTTCAAAGGTAAATTCGTTAAACCTGTCCCGGGTACTGCGGTTGTAATCACGTTTCTTCTGCAGCAGTTCGATCCCTTCCAGTACTTTGTCCTGCTTTTGATAAGTTAACGACTTCAATCGTGTTGCCGGCACACTTAAGTCACTGGTTTTGATGTGGTTCAGATAGAACTCTGCCTGCGACCAGGCCTCCTGTTCAAAACACAGACAGGCGAGCCACTCAAATGCCTTATCCCGTGCCAGTGAATTGGTCATCAGATCGGACAATTCTTCTTTACAGTCTGCCCAGTTACCCGCCAGGTACTCGCATTTTATTTTTCCCCACTGGGCCCAGAGCACACGTTCTGAGCGCGCCAGCACAGACTCGTACAGCGCTTTAGCCGCCAGTAACTGACCATTCTGAAACAGGATCCTGGCGTGAAGTTTCAGCACATCGTTTTTGAGCTTTGCCGGTGTTTTCTGATTATTCAGTTTTGCCACAATTTGCAGAGCGCCGGCGGGATCGTTATTGTCCAGTGCATTAAGTGCCTGTTTGACATAATTCCGGTAACTGAGGTAGTGACTGAGACCACGTGAAAGGGTGGCAATGTTGTAGGGCTTGATAATCAGCAAATCCGGCTGTGCATCGATGATCTGGCCCACCGTTTGTGGCAGCCGGTCTGCCGTAATAAACACGATACCGGTACTGGGCCGGATAAACTGGCTTTGCCGGAGTTGATGTACCCATTCCACACCGTTTTTACCTTGCCCGAGATGAAAGTCCATCAGAATAATTTCGAAGTGTTGCCGGCGCAGGGCTGACTTGAGCTCTGCGCCGTTACTGAAACTGCTAATCTCGAACTCGCCCACAGGCAAAAGGTGGCTTCTTATTGCTGAACGCGCAGTGGCATTGTCTTCGATAATCGCCAGACGGTAAGGCATGAAGGGCACCAGTAATGTAATGAAAGTACGAACTTTGTCATACCGGAATTTAATAAATATATCAGCGCTTTGACGGTTCGTCATCTATACGAAAAGATAATAGTCCCGGGAGCAGGCATATTTGCCGGTATACCGGTAGTCTGGTTTGTCGTCCCGAACACTCCTCATGTCACAATATATTTACAAAATAGTTTTATTTGTTTTACGTTAACGTTTACGTAAACCTGTGTGATTGTTTAAGGTAACAGGGTATTCACTAACAAGAGAACCCTATGCAACAGGTGCCGATGCTGATAAACGGGGAATGGGTTAACGGACAGTCAGAAGACAGGATTGTCGTTACCAACCCCGCCACCAATGAACCCATTGCACAAATTTGCAGTGCATCACAAACCGACATGGATGCAGCCGTTGCCAGTGCTGCAAAGGCTTTTGAAAGCTGGCGTGATGTGCCGGTGACCGAACGGGCCCGCGTGATGATGCGTTACCAGGCGTTACTGAAAGCGCACCATGACGAACTGGCGACATTGCTTGCCAGCGAGACCGGCAAGACCTTCGACGATGCCAAAGGTGATGTGTGGCGCGGTATTGAAGTGGTTGAACAGGCGATGAATGTGCCGTCCTTAATGATGGGCGAAACGGTGGAAAACGTTGCCCGTAACATAGATACCGCCAGCTTTATTCAGCCACTGGGTGTATGCGCCGGCATCACTCCGTTTAATTTTCCGGCCATGATCCCGCTGTGGATGTTTCCGCTGGCCATTGCCTGCGGCAATACCTTTGTACTGAAGCCCTCTGAGCAGGATCCGCTGACGCCTAACCGCCTGGCAGAGTTGTTTATGCAAGCCGGAGCGCCGGCAGGCGTGCTGAACGTGGTGCACGGCGGTAAAGAGCAGGTTGATGTTCTGCTTCATCATGAAGACATTAAGGCTGTGTCGTTTGTTGGGTCTGTTCCCGTTGGTCAGTACATTTACAAAACTGCCACCGCCAACCTCAAACGTGCCCAGTGCTTCGCAGGCGCGAAGAACCATACGGTGATCATGCCCGATGCTAACAAAGAACATGTTCTGAATAACCTGGTGGGTGCATCGGTCGGGGCAGCCGGGCAGCGTTGTATGGCAATTTCTGCTGCGGTGTTTGTGGGTGAGTCTGAAAAGTGGATCCCGGAGCTGGCAAAACGTATCAGTGAAATTAAACCGGGCCTGTGGAATGACCCCGAAGCCGGTTTTGGTCCGCTGATTTCTGCAGCAGCAAAACAACGCGTGTTATCGCTGATAAAAGCCGGTAAAGAAGAGGGCGCAGAATGTCTGGCTGACGGATCTGACTTTACTGTCCCGGGATGTGAAAAGGGTAACTGGGTAGGCCCGGTGGTGTTTGACCGGGTAACGCCGGACATGACTATCAATAAAGAAGAGATTTTCGGCCCCGTCTTGTCCTGCATGCGGGCAGAGTCTCTGGAAGATGCACTGAAGCTGGTAAACAATAATCCTTACGGCAACGGTACCAGCATATTCACTAACAGCGGAGCAGCGGCCAGAAAGTACCAGCGTGAAGTCACTGTAGGCCAGGTGGGAATTAATGTGCCGATCCCTGTGCCGCTGCCATTCTTTTCGTTTACCGGCTGGAAAAATTCGTTTTACGGCGATTTACATGCTTACGGTAAACAGGCAATCCGCTTTTATACCGAAACCAAAACGGTAACCAGTCGCTGGCTGGATGAGGATATTCCGGGTGGTCCGAACCTGACTATTTCGATGGATTAGAGGAGACGACGATGGATTTTTCATTAAATGAAGAGCAACTGGCATTCACGGACACTGCACGTCAGTTTGCTAAGCAGGAATTTGCACCGTTTGCCGCACAGTGGGACAGAGAGCATCACTTTCCGGTTGAGGCCATTAAAAAGGCCGGCGAACTCGGCTTCTGCGGGTTATACACCCCCGAAGACGCAGGCGGTCTGGGCTTATCCAGGCTGGATTCGTCGTTGATTTTTGAGCAACTGGCTATGGGATGCACCACCACTACGGCCATGCTGACAATCCACAATATGGCGACATGGATGATTGCATCCTATGGCACAGAGGAGATAAAAAGCCGCTGGTGCGACTCTCTGGTGAGCGGAGAAAAACTGGCGTCGTATTGCCTTACCGAACCGGGCGCCGGTTCTGATGCGGCTTCACTTAAAACCAAAGCGGAACGCACCCCTGACGGGTATCGCCTGAACGGCGCAAAGCTATTTATTTCCGGCGCCGGCGCAACAGATGTACTGGTGGTCATGGCCCGCACAGGCGGACCGGGTCCGTCGGGTATATCGGCCTTCGTGGTTCCGGCGAACGCTGAAGGAGTGGTATACGGCAAAGCCGAAGAAAAAATGGGCTGGAATGCACAGCCTACCCGCATGATCACATTCGATAATGTGATGGTGGATGAAAGCAGTTTACTGGGCGCAGAAGGTGAAGGGTTTCGTCTGGCGATGCAGGGGCTGGATGGCGGCCGTGTGAACATTGCCACCTGTTCTGTGGGCACGGCGCAACAGGCACTGGAAACCGCGGCAACTTATATTCAGGAGCGTGAGCAGTTCGGTAAGCCGGTGGGGGCATTTCAGGCTATCCAGTTCAAAATGGCCGATATGGCCACAGAGCTCGTGGCAGCCAGGCAACTGGTGAGGCTGGCGGCCTGGAAGCTTGACTGTAATGACAAAGACAAAACCACCTATTGCGCAATGGCCAAACGTTTTGCAACAGACACCGGCTTTATGGTGTGCAACGAGGCGCTGCAGGTACACGGCGGGTATGGCTATATTAAAGAATACCCGCTGGAGCGGCACGTAAGAGATGTGAGAGTGCATCAGATCCTGGAAGGCACCAATGAAATCATGCGTGTGATCATTGGCCGCCGTCTGATGGGTGAAATGAATGACATTCTCTGACACAGTAACGGGCATCATCAGCACTTTCAAAGGATAGATCATGTCTGCAGAACAACGCATTATTATTAATGAACACCGCACCGGTTGTGGCCGGATAGCAGGGCACATTACATTGAATAAGCCGGCGTCGCTGAATGCGCTGGATCTTGATATGGCATCAGCCATGCAGAACCAGCTGAATGTATGGGCACAGCAGGAAGATGTACTGTTTATCATTATTGACGGTGCCGGTGAGAAGGCCTTTTGTGCCGGTGGCGATATTGTTTCCATGTATCATGCAATGAAAGCCGCGCCCGGAACGATCCCGCCGTTTATCCGTGATTTCTTTACCGTGGAATACGAACTCGATTACACCCTGCATACTTATCCCAAACCTGTTGTGGTGTTTGGAGATGGCATTGTGATGGGGGGCGGTATGGGGTTGTTGCAGGGCGCTTCTCACCGGGTGGTGACAGATAAAAGCCGCCTTGCCATGCCTGAAGTGACGATTGGCTTATTCCCTGATGTGGGAGGCAGTTACTTTCTTCCCCGCTTAACCGGACAACTCGGCCTGTTCCTCGGCCTGACCGCAGCGCAGGTAAATGGTGCTGAAGCGGTAAAGTATGGTCTGGCCGACCATTTGTGTGCCCGCAGTGATCTGGCAGATCTTATTACACAATGGAAAAGCACTGAGTGGAAATCAGGCAGCCGTGAGGACGTTGCCGGTATGCTGGCAAAGAGCCTGAATGCCGGTACAGCAGATGCGTCACCTGAAAACAGTCAGCCCGATGACCGGATTGCGCCATGGCTTGAACGTATCAATGCAGCCTGCTCATTTCCGTCAGTTCAGGAAGTTGTTGCTGCCATTACAGCTATCGATGCAGGTGGTGACAAATGGATGTTAAAAGCTCAACAGGCGCTGGCATCCGGCTCATCACTCACGGCTGCGCTGTTTTACCGCCAGTTTCAGAAAGGTAAAACACAGTCTCTGGCAGACAGTTTCAGGATGGAACTGAATATGGCCTGCCATTGTGCACAATACGGTGAATTGCAGGAAGGGATCCGGGCGTTGCTGATAGATAAAGACGGCAAGCCGGACTGGCGGTTTAAATCCGTGGCCGGGATCCCTGATTCAGACATTGATCCGTTCTTCTCATCCCCCTGGCAGTCAGTTCACCCGCTGGCCGGACTGGGAGAATCAATATGAAAAACATTACTTTTATAGGTCTCGGCAATATGGGCTCGCCCATGGCGGCGAACCTGATTAAAGCCGGATATAACGTGACGGTTTTTGATTTGGTAGAAAGTGCCATGGATGCGCTGTGTGACAAAGGAGCCCGTAAAGCGGCAAGTGTGTCTGATGCCGTGTCGCAAGCTGAAGCGGTGATTACCATGTTGCCGGCTGCGGCTCATGTACGCAGCTTATATTGCGGTGAAGCAGGCATACTGGCTTCACTGAACACATCCTGTTTGCTTATCGACAGCAGTACCATTGATGCAGACACTGCCAGAGAAACCGGCCATGCAGCGGAGCAAGCGGGTCATCGCTTTATCGATGCGCCGGTTTCCGGCGGCGTTGCCGGCGCTACAGCCGGTACCCTTACTTTCATTGCGGGAGGCAAAGCAGAAGTGGTGGAGCAGGCATCGTCTCTGCTGAATGTCATGGGGCAAAACCTGTTTCATGCAGGGGATACCGGTGCCGGTCAGGTTGCCAAAATTTGCAATAATATGTTGCTGGCTGTACTGATGGCCGGCACTTCAGAAGCACTGCAACTTGCCATCGATAACGGGCTGGATCCAAAAGTCATGTCTGACATTATGTTACAGAGCTCCGGTTGCAACTGGACCCTGCAGAAATACAATCCGTGTCCCGGGGTGATGGAGTCTGTGCCGTCATCTCATGCTTATCAGGGAGGCTTTATGGTCAAACTGATGAATAAAGATCTTGGCCTGGCGATGGATACCGGCGCTAAAACAGGCAGTTCGCTGCCCATGGGGTCAGCGGCACAACAGCTTTACCGGATGCATCAGCGTCAAGGGAACAGTGAGCTGGATTTCTCCAGTATATTCACGCTTTTCAGTAAAGATACTATCTGATCAAAGTACTACCTTCCTTAAGAAAAGCCGTCTTGTCCCGTTAATGTTATTTCACAGGTAACATTAACGGGCAGGCGGCTTAGTCTTTTTGAACCTTGCAGTTCCTCCTCATTCTGTTACATTCCCTGCGTTTTCACAGGCAGAACAGGTTCAAATCATGTGGCAATGCCCTCTTTGTCAGTCTCCGCTGGTGTGCGGTGACACATGGCGCTGTAACAACAATCATAGTTTTGATGTGTCCAGACGGGGATACGTTAACCTCTTGCCTGTACATAAAAAAAGCAGCAAGGATCCCGGCGACAATAAAGCCATGCTCGGCGCCAGAAAGACCTTCCATCAATACCGCATTTATCAGCCGTTGATGGACAAGATGGCTGACGTGATAATAAAAAGCGATGTGATGTCTGCGTCAGGAGCCGTTGTACTTTATGATGCAGGGTGCGGTGAAGGCACGTATTTACATGTGATTAGATCTGCGCTGGAAGCGGCCGGAAAGTCTGTGGTGGCCAGTGGCAGTGACATTTCCAAAAGCGCAGTGGATTTAGCAGCCAGACAGCACAGGGATGCACAGTTTGTTGTGGCCAGCAGTTTTGATTTACCGGTTCAGGACAGCCAAATCGACCTGATGCTTCAGGTTTTTGCCCCTGGCAGTGACGACGGGTTTGCCCGCGTTCTCAAACCTCAGGGTTTATTACTTCACGTTTCCCCTGGCCCGGCGCATTTAATGGCATTGAAAAAAGCCGCTTATAAAACCCCCCGTGAACATGAAATGCCAGCAGATGAGAGACCAGGCTTCACTCTGCTGAGCCGGCAGCGGGTTCACTGGCAGACCACTCTTGAAAATGATTCGCAACGGAAGGCGCTGCTTCAGATGACACCGTTTGCCTGGCGTCTGGATGAAAGTACTCAGGCTTCGTTGTGCCGGTCACTGACAGAGGTTGAAGCGGATTTTTATGTTTCCTTATGGCAGGCGAAGCAAAAATAGAAAGCGAAATAAAAACGCTGCCGGAGAAGGCAGCGTTTCTGAATTTCCCATTCCCATCATTCAGGAAAGGTGAAATTAATACCGTAACGACTCTACCGTGAAAAATGGGTCAGGTGCTTGATGGCTCGGCTGAGTAAATCCACATTTAACGGGTCGTTGCTTCGCTCACGGCTGTCAATATCCGATATTTCAAAGCTGCCGTTACTCAGCACTTCAATCATTTGCTGATTATGCAGCACCACCACTTTTTCACCGGAAGTACTCACCAGCCAGTTACGTTGTGGTTGCAACAAATTTTGTCCGGTGGAGTAGAACTGGACCGGCGCTGCGCAGCCTAATGCATTCAATACTGTAGGCGCTAAATCTTCGGTGCTGGCAATACTGCCTTTCACATCCAGCGTCGTAAGCAGTTTTCCACGGCGGGTACCGCCATCTTCAGAGAAGCCGGTGGCAATGATCACATCACTTTGCGCAAACACATCGTCGCTCAGCATATCTGCAATTTTGTCACCCGACAGGAAGGCAATGTGCAATCCGGCATGATTATTACTGACAGGCTGTCGGTAACCGTCAAGCATACTGGCAGGCAGTGCTTCGTCGACGTGAATAGACACAGGCATGCCCAGACCCACGGGTAAGGCCAGCAGAACCGGTCTTTTCTGTTCCAGTGTATCGCGGTAAATTTCCGGCACACCGAACAGGGTAGTCAGGATCAAGCCGTCCAGTGACGAAGCTGTAGAGAAATAGTTGTTCATTTCTCTGAGATCAAACTGTGGCATGTCCGGCAACGGTGTATCGTCTGTTTGCACGACCAGCGCCAGGGTACGGTCAGCTTCAATATTGCAGTAAACCGGTTCCGTGGGGTAGGTCACCTGATGGATTTGCGGATCAAACTGCAGCTGTTTGCGTTCCTTGTAGCGTTCCAGATCCAGCAGGCCATAGCGGGACATGGTGGTTTTTGCCGTAGCCGGATAGGACAACGGAAACATATTGTCCTGCTTCACGATAGGCTGATATAACTCTGCATCAGCCCACACGTGAATCGCATGGCTGGCGACAAAACAGGTAAGGAAAAAGCCGGTTACCGGCGTACCGATTTTGTGATGCTGTAATCGCTCCACACGTTTCCATAACGCATTGGCCAGCACAAGCTGAAAACCGAGCCAGACCACAAACAGCAGTAATAAGTACATCCACTGTTGTAAACCAAACTGACTGATTTGATTTTGTGCTTCGTTGCGCAGTAGATCGGCAGAACTGAAGCTTAAATGAAAGCCGGTGCGGTTGAACAGCAGGGCGTCAAACGCCATCAATGCCAGCCCGGTTGCCGCGATGGCGGATGCCGCAAACTTGATAATTCTCGGATTCGTCGCCAGGTAGCACAACGGCAGAATGAATATAACAAAACCGGAAAAGGTCATAAAACCAATATGACCGAACCAGTTAAATACCAGATACAAGGCACCTAAGGCCGTATCCGGTGAAGGAGAGGAAAATATAAATACTGAGGCGATGATCATGGCGATGGCTATATTAGCCAGCGCGAACCAGTGGCCCCAGTTTACCAGGCGTGTGACCCGCTGACGGCGAGGTGACTCCGCTAAAATCATTATTCAGCCCTGTTAGTTAACACTTTTCTGTAATACCGAAGCGAATTGTTCCGCCATGGCTTTGCGGTTAGCAGCGGGAACCTGTGTATTAAGAATGTGCGTGATGACATTACCCAATACCATGAGCTGTAAATCACGACTGGCCTCATTTTCCTCGAGTGTGAGGATGACTTTATTCATTAGCGCTTCAAAATCCGAATCGGAATAACGGCTTTGCTGGGGCATTGTGACGCCTCTTTTACTGTTTTCTTTACTAAAAAAGAATGGAATTTAATTTTAAATGATTATAATCGTTGTCTGAGTGATAACAATCATTCATTCGTAAATCCCGCGAATTCCACTGTAAATTCTCAACTAAACAGGATCCCAGATAGTCTATGAGTGCACTGATTCATCATTTTGTTGTTCACCGGTTAGTCGTCAGCGGCGAAGACAAGCTGTCCATCATTCCACGGGACAAGTGTCTTGCGGTGACGCCGGAAATCGAATCACTGGCTCATCAGATCAATCACAGCTTTAACAGCAAGCCCGGAAAAGGTGTGGGCCATTTCACTGAAGAAGCTGCAGGCGGTGAAGATACCATTCCTTTTAAAACGTCACTGGCAGAATTCATGCACGCGCAAAAAGAGCGCGTGGACAACCTGGAAGATATCTTCCATGCCTTTACGCTGACTTCCGGTGACAAGCTGATTAAAGCCCTGACCGATACCGGTACAGTGCAAACAGGCTTTCTGATTTTCTGTCAGTATGAGTTTCTGGCAACACAGTATCTGATGATCACGTTACTGAATACCCGTTCCCACGTGGAAATCAATCAGGCACTGGAGCTGAATGCCCGCGAGCACCTTGATTTGGCGAAGATGCAACTGGCAGTACGCATTGACCTTACTCAACTTGAGATCCAGCCGGAGCAAAAACGCTACGTAAGCTTTATTAAAGGACTCATGGGCCGCAAGGTGTCTGATTTCTTCATGGATTTTATTGGTTGCGAAGAGCTGGTGGACATTAAGCAGCAGAACAAACAACTGATTTCTTCGGTAGATGCTTATCTGGCCAGTGAGAATCTTGACCGTGAAGAGCAGCAACAGCACCGTGATGAAGTGAAGTCTTATTTCAAAGAAAAGATAGACAGTGGTGAAAGTCTGTCGATCAAAGAGTTATCCGGACGGTTATCGCCGGACAGTGACAGCGAACACAGTTTTGAGGCGTTCACGCAAACGCTTGAGGCACCGCTGGAAGAGAATATTCAACCTGATCCTGCTGCGCTGCGTCAGCTGGCTAAATTTACCGGACAGGGCGGCGGTATTTCCCTGAGCTTTGAACGTAAACTACTGGGTGACAAAATCATCTACGACCCGGTGTCAGACACACTGACCATTAAAGGTATTCCGCCAAATTTAAAAGACCAGTTGACCAGACAGTCAAAAAATTAGGTACAATAGCCGTTATTCACCCGTAACAGTAACGAAATGCGGGCCAACGTTCGTAAGCAGGCAGGTGAAACCTGCCTGCTTTGTTTAATTTATCGTATAATGCCGGCAGTTTAAGTTCCGGCAACAAGGTTTTACATGCAATTATTTGTCAACGACCTCACCGTCATGGATTTTTCTTACCTGTGCCCTGAGCGGGGAATGGTGGGAGAAAGCTGGATCGTGGATGTGATCCTGTCCGGCGATCTTAACGATGAGAGTATGATTCAGGATTTCGGTAAGGTGAAAAAAAACCTGAAGCGACTGATTGATGATTATGTCGACCATAAATTGCTGGTACCTGCTGACTACGCCAACGTGGCGATTGTGCATGAAGACAACAGCGAACATGTGGATGTACGGTTTACCTGCAACGACGGCAGGGTGATTCAGCTATATTGTCCGGCAGAGGCCTACGCATTCATCTACGGTGAAACGGTTACTAAGGACTCCACCGGCAGCTACCTTCGCGAAGTGATTGCTACTCATCTGCCGGAAAACGTAGATAACCTTGAGCTGATTCTGCGCACCGAAGTGATTACCACGCCGTTCTATCACTACACCCATGGCCTGAAAAAACACGATGGCAATTGCCAGCGTATTGCCCATGGCCACCGTTCTAAAATCGACGTGTTTGTAAACGGTGAAAATAGCCTTGAGAGTCAGCAATACTGGGCTTCACGCTGGGAAGATATTTATATTGCCTCGGAAGAAGACAGTCTGGCTTTTTCAGCACGTCAGGCCTCGGGTACTGTGCCGGCAGACAGAGAGTACTGCTGTTTTGCCTATGAATCATCGCAAGGCTACTTTGAAATATTGTTGCCTGAATCAGATTGTGAAGTCATAACTACTGATTCCACCGTGGAATGTCTGGCTCAGTTTATTTTTGATGAAGAAAAAGCCCGCCAGAATGGTGGCTCTGTGAAAGTGCTGGCTTATGAAGGCGTAGGAAAAGGAGCACTGGTGTGCGATTGATCCCGCTGGCTCTCATTGCGCTGATTTCACTGTCTGTTTTTTCCTTGCAACAAAGCCTTGCTGCCAGTGAAGCCCCTGAAGCCGGTGCGCTGGTTCTGAATGGTAAATTTACGCAGGGCAGTCTGTTTCGTGGACAGTTGCCGCCCGGAAGTCAGGTTACATTGAATGGCGAAGCACTCAAGCTCAATGCGCAGGGCAAATTTGTATTTGGTTTCGCCCGTGAATCAGCACTTAATCATACTTTATCCTGGACGCTTCCTGACGGCACAACAGGTTCAAGAGACATTGAACTGGAAAAGCGGCAGTACAACATTCAGCGTATTGACGGTTTGAAGTCTTCCATGGTTTCGCCGCCGGAAGAAACACTTAAACGTATTCGAAGAGACAGTACTGTAGTAGCTAATGCCCGCGGGAATATTTCTGATCTGGATGCTGTATTTACCGGTTTTATCTGGCCGGCAGAAGGCCCGGTAACCGGCGTATACGGTAGCCAGCGGGTGCTTAACGGTATTCCTAAAGCGCCGCATTATGGTGTTGACGTTGGTGCTCCAACCGGTACGCCTGTTGTCGCCCCCGCAGCGGGTGTGGTGAAATTATCAGATGACTTGTATTACAGCGGTAATACGGTGATCCTCGATCACGGTATGGGTGTGTTCTCTACCTTTCTGCATCTTGATTCTTCGAAGGTGAAAGCCGGGGATGTGGTCGCGCAGGGCGACGCTATCGGCACCATCGGTGCGACCGGCAGAGCAACAGGCCCCCATCTTGACTGGCGGCTTAACCTGGGTAAAACCAGGCTGGATCCAGCGTTACTGGTACCGGCCCGCCAGTAATAACCAATTTTCAGTTAACCCTGTAAAAGCAATCAGCCCCTGTACGGGGCTGAATCATTTATGCTGTAGCCAGCCATGCAGCCAGCTTTTCCTTATCTTCAATGGTGAAGTAACAGGCTTCCTGCCGCTCTTCAAGCACAGGCAGGGATAACGTCAGCAAACGCCCATCACGCAGTACTGTCAGCGGCAACGCAGATTCACCGGTTTGATTCAGTAAACGCTGCAGCAGAATGTCATTCACTACGTAGCCATCCAGTGCAATGATCCTGTCGTTGACCTGTAGTCCTGCCCGGCAAGCTGCGCCGTCTTCAAATACAACCTGAACCGTTACGCCGGTTTCTGCATTTTTAATGGCAGCCCCTAAATGATGCTTCTGGTAAGCCGGTAAGGGCGGTACACCACCACGGTCAGATGCTGAGTTTTTCGGCCTTGTATGCAGCGTTACGCCAATATCAGCCAGCCACTGATTCAGGGGCACGTCTTCTTTGCCGTAAACAACAGCCCGAAGATACTCTGATACATCAATATTGAAAGTTTCACGGCAAACGGTCTCAATCACATCATCAGGGGTGCCGGTTTCCTCTGCACCAAATTGCTGCCACAGTGCCTGCATTAAACTGTCCAGCGACACGTTACCCTGCGACTTTCTGCGTAACAGCAAATCGAGTCCAAAGGCAATGATGCCGCCCTTTACATAGTAACTCACAATATTGTTGGGAGCTGATGCATCCTGTTTGTAGAACTTGGTCCATGCATCAAAGCTGGACTCTGCCACTGACTGTTTGAAACGTCCCGCTGTCACCTGTAAACGGGTGAGGTTCTGGCCAACAATTTCCAGATATTTTTCAGGGCTGATGAGGCCCGTTCTCGCCAGCGTCACATCGTCATAAAAACTGGTAAAGCCCTCATAAATCCAAAGCTGGGGGGTATAGACTTCTGCACTTAAATCCGGTTTCAGGAAAACGGAAGGACGCAGGCGCTTAACATGCCAGGTGTGAAACAATTCATGACAGCAGAGGCTCAGAAAGGTGACGTACTGATCAGTTTTGCCGCCGCCTTCACGTTCCAGCGGTAAGTCAAACCGTGGGTAGAGCAGGGCCGTAGAACTGCGGTGCTCAAGGCCGCCAAAGCCACTGTCGCTCAGCAACGTCATGAACACATAGCGGTCCACGGGCGCGGGCTGACCGAATAAATTAAGGTGATGCTCACAAACCGGCACCATGTCTTCGCATATTCTTTTCGTGTTTACCGGCGTTTTGCCACTAAAAAGGAACACAAATTCCACGCCCTGAACCGTTACACTGTCGAGCACACACTCACCCATGAATACAGGGTGATCGATGAGCTCCGCGTAATCTTCGCAGATAAAATGTGTACCGTTTGTGTCATCAGGCTGCATACTGGTTTCTACATGCCAGTGGCTTAAGGATTCAGGTAAAGATACCGTCACTTCACAGGACGCTGCGGGGAGGTCGTTGACCTGCAAGAAGACACTGGTGCCGTTGATAAAGCCGTATTCGTCGTTCAGATAAGCTGCACGTACGGAGAGATCAAAGGCATAAACGGTGTATTCCACAGTGACTGGCTGTTTACCCGCTTTAATTTGCCAGGTCTGTTTATCTGTTTTAATAACAGGTAAAACATTTCCTGCGTTGTCTGTCGCTGTCAGTGTGATGATGTGTCTGGCGAAATCCCGCACCATATAGCTGCCGGGGATCCACGCCGGTAAGCTCAACGTCAGTATATCAGTGTCGCAGGCGGGAATTGTGAGGGTTACTGCGAAAAGATGTTGAGAGCGGGAGCGGACGGAAAAATCGTATCGCAAAGAAGTCATGTAAATATCCGTGAAAAGTCATGCAGAGTGCTATCATGCATCACACCGGACTTTTTGTCAGCATCAGCGAAAAGGGAGTATGATAATGTCACTGACTGAAAAGGAGTACAGCCTGCTGTGAGTAAAGCCGAAACCACCTCTTTAAGTAAAGATGACATGACTGCATTGAAAAGCCTGGCGCCCGGCACCGTTGTCGATTTACAGATAGAGACACCCACTGCACCGCAACGCCTTAAAACGCACTATGTGGGTATGGATATTCCTAACGCATTTATTTTCCAGGTACCAAATACCCATAAATGGGCCAACATCCGTGATTATCTTGTTGCCGGCAATGAAGTGGTCGTAAGGTTTGTGATCGAAGGTGGGCTGGGGCAGGTTATTGCCTTCAAAACTACAATCTTAAAGTGCTTCAGCAAACCGGTGAGTATTCTTATCACCGGGTTTCCGTCTAAGCTGCAAACCATGGGGCTACGCAGCGACCGGCGTTCCCAGCCGGGCATTCCTGTCAGTGTCTATTTGGATCAGGAAGAGCAGGAAAGAGTCCGGGGCCTGATCATTGATGTATCGAAAACAGGCTGCAAACTGGCCATAAAAACGGGTTCAGATGACAGTAAGCTTGAAGTTAACAAAAAAATAACATTGGGCTGTAAATTGGATGGTGAAACCATTAGGATAGACAGCAACGTGCGGAACGTTGCCGAAGTAAAAGGATACTATTATTACGGTATTCAGTTTACCAATGAGCAAAAGGCGGTCGAAACCTTAATTGAACGCTATATTCTGGCTCTATAGCAGAAAAAGCTCAGGCTTTCCGTTACCGCCGGCGGATCCATTTACGGAGCGTTATTGATATGCGACAAATTGACAAGTTGTTATTGCAATACTCGGAAAGCCACCAGAATAAAACGAATGTGTTAATCCACGCCGTTGCGGTGCCGTCTATTTACCTCGTTACCCTGGGTTTAATATGGAGTATTCCGCTCCCCGGCTTTCTGCAGCAAACCGATCTCACCTGGGCCCACCTGCTGGTGCTGCCGGTCCTGTACTACTATTTCCGCCTGTCCGGTCCGGTAGGCGCGGCTATGACGCTACTGACAATTATCAGTTTCGGTGTCATCAATCTGATTGATGGCAGTCCTGTGGCTGTGTGGGAATTTTGTCTTATCTTGTTTGTAGTCATGTGGATCCTGCAGTTTGCCGGTCACAAAATCGAAGGCCGGAAGCCGTCGTTTTTCGATGATATCCGTTTTTTACTCATTGGCCCGGCCTGGTGGTGGACTCACTGGTTTAAGCGCTTAAATATAAGTTATTAAGTAAAATCCACTGCGACAAGGTGCCGGGGAAGCACGACCAAGATTGCCATGAACCCGTTTAATATGCGTATAATTGAAATTACTATTTGATTTTACGGTAATAAAGTGAGTCGTTGGCAACAGTTATTCGAAAGTAACGAACGCTTATTCTGGACCTTGCACAGCGTGGGCTGGGCGGGTTTTGCGTTAATTTATTATATTGGTTCGTTTCTTCATGATGTCCGGCCTATCTGGGTCTTTATCATTTTGCTCAATGCTTATGCCGGCTGGTTACTGACCATTCCGTTACGGTATGTGTTTCGTTGGGCCAGAAAACTGTCTCCTTTGAAAATGATCACTACCGTCATTCTTGCCTGTTATGTGGTGGCGCTGGTATGGGCAGTAGTAAAGAACGTCAACTACTGGGAAATCTATAAGCACGGCTACCGGCCTGATGCCTGGTATCTGTACTTTACCAATACGATCAATTCTCTGATCATGGTGGGCTGCTGGACGGGTACCTATTTTGGTATCAAGAACTTCCAGATGCTGCAAAAAGAAAAGCAGAATGCATTAAAAGCCAGTACCATGGCGCATCAGGCGCACATTAAAATGTTGCGCTATCAGCTTAACCCTCACTTCCTGTTTAATACACTGAACGCCATTTCCACGCTGATCCTGCTGAAAGAAAATGACATTGCAGAAGCCATGGTGTCACGGTTATCGGACTTTTTACGCTATTCTCTGGATAATGATCCCATTAAGCGGGTTACTTTGGGTGAAGAAATCAAAGTACTGCGTTTGTACCTTGAAATAGAAAAAGTACGATTTGATGACAGATTAGATGTAGTATGGGATATTGAACCTGATTGTGAGTCTGCCCTGGTGCCGGGGATGATTTTGCAACCGCTTATTGAAAATGCAATTAAACACGCCATATCCACTATGGAGAACGGCGGTCAAATTTCTATTTCTGCACGTACCTTTGGTAACGACCTGTTAATGGATGTCGCTGATAACGGGCCCGGTGCGGAAATAAAGGATGGTCAGCTGCATCGTGAAAACGGTGTGGGGTTAGTGAATATAAAGGAACGTCTGCAGTCTTTATATCAGCGTAATTTTGCTTTTTCGGTTGAACATAATCAGCCGTCAGGCATACGTGTGAGACTGCGGATCCCTTACGAAGTATAAGACGTAAAGCATGAGTGATCGTAAAATAAAAACTGTCGTGGTAGACGACGAGCCGTTGGCAAGGAAAGGGTTACGCACACGTCTGGAACGTCACGCTGATGTAGAAGTGGTGGCGGAATGCCAGAATGGTCTGGATGCGGTAAGCGTAATTTCTAAAAACCGGCCTGATCTGGTTTTTCTGGATATCCAGATGCCGGGTCTGAACGGATTTCAGGTTATTCACAAACTCCGTGAACTGAACCAGCCAATTCCCATGATTGTATTTGTCACCGCTTATGACAGCTATGCCATTAAAGCGTTTGATATTCATGCAGTTGATTATTTGCTGAAACCGGCTGACGATGCCAGATTGTCAGATGCGCTGGTGAAAGTCAGAGAATATTTCACTACCCGCGATCAGGATGAGCAGTCCCGCAAGCTGGTAAATCTGGTGGCTGAGCTTACCGGTGATGATACCAACGAAATTCTCCGTAAACTTGCCAGCGGCGAGTCTATCGACACCAATCCTTATCCGGAAGTACTGGCCATTAAAGACGGCTCTGAAGTGACCCGTGTTGCCGTGCAAGACATCCAGTGGATTGACGCTGCCGGTGACTACATGTGTGTTCATGCGCTGGATGGTATGCATATCATGCGTAAAACCATGAAGGAACTGGAACAGGAACTGAATCCTCAGTGGTTCGTGAGAGTTCACCGTTCTGCCATTGCCAATATCCGCTTCGTCAAGAAGTTGGTGAGTCATATCAGTGGCGAATATCACCTTATTCTGCAGAATGACACCGAGCTGAAAGTCAGCCGCAGTCACCGCGATAAAGTCAAAGCCGCGATGAAGATGTAGAAAAACGGAGCATTATGCTCCGTTTTTTAATTTATCCGCCCGGTAACAGGTTACGCATAACGGTTGTTCATAAGCAGTGTCATGGTATCAACTGACAGGTCATCCAGCGGTTTACGTTGCTTCCAGGTGTCTTCCAGCGGTACCTGAACCGGTTTACTATGTTGTTCTCCAATCATCACGCCGGTTACAGCACTGCCCGTCAAAGTTGCCGCATAGGCACCCAGTTTAAGTGCCAGCAACCTGTCCTGAGAGACCGGCGAGCCGCCCCGCTGCACGTGCCCGAGAATAACAGGACGCACTTCTGTTTCAGTAAGCGATTTCTCCAGTCGTGAAGCTAAATCAGCAATCCCGCCGGGCCAGAGGTTTTCCGCCAGCACGATGATGTAACTCACGTTACCGCGCTGTTCCCGGCGTTCATTGAGCTGAGTCAGGATGTCTTTTAATGTCTTTTCTTCGCTTTCAAACAGTTCCGGCAAAATGACATAGTCTGACGCTGAAGCAATTGCGCCGTTCAGACCGAGGAAACCGGCATGTCTGCCCATCACTTCTACCAGAAAAACACGCTCAAATGCATCAGCAGTATCCCGTACTTTATCCACGGACTGGACAGCGGTTTCAATTGCGGTGAAATAGCCGATAGTGGCGTCTGTGCCGTTAATGTCGTTATCAATGGTACCCGGTAAACCAATGATCTGACCCTGCCAGAATTTTCCGAGATGGGCTGCGCCGCGAAAAGAGCCGTCTCCCCCAATCACAAAGAGGGTATCTATACCGAGCGCTGTAAGATTGGCAGCAGCAAGCTTACCGGATTCATCAGTCTTGAAAGGCTTGCAGCGGGCACTGTGTAAAATCGTGCCCCCGCGCTGGGCGAGGTTATGTACCTGGCGACTGTCCAGCGTCATATATTCCTGTGACAGCAAACCGTTATAACCATGTAAATAACCGACGATGTCATGGCCGGCCCGTTCACAAACCAGCACGATGGCACGGATACAGGCATTCATGCCGGGAGCATCTCCTCCCGAGGTGAGTATGGCTACTTTACTGTTCACGTTCCGTCCTTATTGAATCAGAGCCGGCAAAGTATGCCAGCGGGTTGAACTGCAAGTGTTGATACGAATCATATAAGCCACAGAGAGACAGAATTGTTACTAAAAATTAAATAGTATTTACTGTGATTTTCAGGGCTTTATAGTGATAGCACATCACCGTGAAGCATAGAGGTGAGCGTATCATTGTTCAATGGTTTCAGGCAGGAACAGTCATGAAAAAATGGGTAACAGTTATATTTGTCTTATTGCTGGGCGGATGCAGCAGTAAACTGGCATACAACAATCTGGACTGGCTGGTTTACTGGTACATGGATGATTACATCGAGCTGAATAATCGCCAGGAAGCCATGTTCGATAAGCAGCTCGACAAGTGGATTGACTGGCATCGCAGCAGAGAATTGCCCGCCTACATCAATCATCTCAAACTGGTGAAAGAGGATTTGGCAGAGAACCGGCTGACAGAACAGCGCCTGTTGTCTCATTACACCAAAGCCACGGAGCACTGGCAGCGTTTGCGGGAGGAAATCACTCCGCCTCTGGCATCAATGGCGGGCGAGCTGTCAGACGAGCAGGTGATCAGACTGTTTGCTGCACTGGAAAAGGACAACAAGGAAACAGAGGAAAAGATAGAAGAAACCAATGAGTGGTCAGAAACGGAACGCATGGAAGACCGTGTAGAAAGCCTGGAAGAGGATATGGAAGAAAGGATCGGCCGGCTGACAGAGGAACAAAAACAGTTAATTCAGGATATGGCGCCCGGCTTCATGCCGTCACGGGAATTGTGGCTGGCATACCGTCGTGATTTGCAGCAGCGGGCGAGGGTGTTATTCGCCGGCCGTAAGAGTAATCCTGATTTTATTGAGCAACTGACTGCACTGATGCTCAATCCTGAACAGTACCGGTCTGAAGCATTTCTTCAAGTCTGGCGAAACAATCGACAGCAACATGCCAGACTGGCGTCATCTGTCGCAAGTTCTCTGACAGCGAAACAAAAAAGCAAGCTGGAGGATGAGATCAACGATATGATTGCCAGCCTCGAAGATTTGCTGGACGAATAACTGCTTGGAATCCCAACTCAGACCGGTCTACGGTTTTTTACTTTCACTGCTGACCGCTTTTTTGTGGGGCGTGCTGCCGGTAGCGTTAACCCTTTGCCTTAAGGTAATGGACAGCCCGACAATTACTTTTTATCGCTTCCTGACGGCAGGGCTGGTGGTATTTTTTATTCTAAAAATACGTCGCAGCCTGCCTGTCGCTGCATCGCTGACCCGTAATGGCTGGCTGCTGGCGGCCCTTGCTACGGTGATGCTGGTAACCAATTATGTCACCAACGTTATGGGATTAAATTACCTCAGTGCGTCCAGTGCCCAGGTGCTCATGCAAATCGCGCCATTTGTGCTGATGACCGGCGGGGTGTTGTTGTATAAAGAGTCATTCACCAAAGTGCAGTTTGCCGGTGCGGGCCTTTTGATCCTCGGGCTGGGATTGTTTTTCAATCAGCGGTTGCCTCAGATATTTGCCTCAGAAACAGAAAGCATTGCCGGCCTGTTCATCATCGCCGGTTCAGCTGTCGCATGGGCTATTTATGCACTGGCGCAAAAACCATTGTTACGCACTTTATCAGCAAGACAACTCACACTCATCATGTATGCCGCAGGTGGCATGTTACTTATTCCGCTAAGTACCCCGACAGAGCTGATGTCCATGGACGGATTGCAAATGGCAGCACTGGTGTTTTGCTGCCTGAATACACTGGTTGCCTATGGTGCTTTCACCGAGGCGATGCGTGTCTGGTATGCGTCGAAGGTATCCGCCGTGCTGGCAGTACAACCCGTGTTTACTTTTATCAGTATGACGTTAGCTGAGAAAATTATGCCAGATACCTTCCATCAGCCGGAACTGGACACGGTTGCTTATGGCGGGGCATTGCTTGTGGTCACCGGCTCGATGATGGCCGCGCTGGGAAGGAAAAAACCTGTTAAAGTGTTATCAGGCAGCCTTTCCGGTAAGTCCTGATAATTCTGCTCTCAGTTCCTCAAACTTTTGCAGGAACTGAGGTTTCATGAACATACCATCCAGCAGTTTCAGCAGCCGCTTGCTGTCTGTTAATAAAGCCGGCTGCTCTTTAGTATCGGTGTTCAGCAGTTTAATCACGCATTGCAGCAGGTTGAGGGCAACCCCGGTATTCACCGGCGCAAACTGCAGGGCTTTGGTGAAAGACGTGCGTGCCGCTTTAAAATCGCCCTGCTGATAATGTTCAATGCCTTCTTTGTTATGCATAGAGTAAAGCTGTTGTTTTTCAGCAGCCTTTTGCTTGTCGGTATCCAGCATCTGTTTTACAGAATCGTGCAGGTTACCTGAGCGAATTACATTCACCAGAGCGTCTGCTTCATCATATTCGCCGATGGCATACATCACTTTTAAACTGTCCGGCGCATAGGTTTGCGGATAAGACTCGTATTTGTGTTGTATCGCTTCCTGGCCACTGTTCAACGCCCGCTTAGCTTCAATGAGCTTTCCTTCAATACTGTGAAGCCGGGCTGTGAATATTTGTTCATAGATCACGAAATCGAATTCGTCGTTATTACGGCTGAGGTAATCGTCAAATTTACCCCGCTGCACGGCAAGATGGGCTTCCTGCTGATAGCGGTTACGGGTTTTCTTATCTTCAGCGTTTTCCGCTACTTCCAGAATACTGCGAATGTAGCTGCACCAGATATCCGCATGCTCTTTTACCGTTTTTCGGGACAACAACCAGATTGCCTGCGCACTTTCACTGGCCAGCACAAAATCTTTGTGTTGACGGGCGATATGACAGGCAATGTGATGACGCTCTGTGCAGTAAGGGGAAATTTTGATGGCATGACGTATGGTTTCTGCAGCCCGCTCAGTGTCGTTATTGAGTAACTGGCATTCTGCCACCACGTCATAAGCTTCGGCACTGAAACGGTTACGTTGCAGAACGCTTTGTGCCATAGAAAGGGCCTTGTCCCGCTCATTCATTTTCAACCAGTTTTTAGCCAGTGCCAGTTGCAACCAGGGCACAGGTCTGTCTGTATCAAAATCGCTCAGTACGTTCAGAGCACCGGCGAAATCTTTCTGTTGCCAGCAAATGCCGGTGAGCAGTTGTGCAACCGAACCACGGTAAGGCCGGTTAGTAGCAAGTAATTTTTCCGCCTGCTTTCGGGCAAGGGCAGTATCGCCTTCATGAAGCGCATGATAAACGGGCAGCAGGGCCTGGCGTTTTTTCCAGGCCCGTTCAAGACGGGTTTTCAGCTGGTTTTGGGAAAAGGGTTTTATCAGGTAGTCGTCAGGTCCGCGATCAATAGAGCCCAGTACGAAGGGACGGGTGCTGTCAGCACTGATCAACATCACAATGGCTGAGGGTTTTGCCAGTTTCTGACTACGCAGCTCTTCGATAAATTCAAAACCGTTCTTTTTGTCAGAGCCCAGATGAAGGTCGCTGATGATGATATCAAACTTGCGTTTCCGGCACAGGGATAACGCCTGCTCTGCGGAGGATTTCGTGACAACTTCGGTTGCACCCATAGAATGCAGCAGACCACGCAAAACCAGCAGAAAAGGGCGCTGATCTTCTATAATCAGTACACGTTTATCTGCGTAATTCATCTACCTGTTACCCTGAAATCAGACTTTAGTATAATGATCGGACCATTACGCCTAAAGTTCAAGTATGTAAATTTGTACGGATCTGTCTTTAGTTATCCCGGTCAATGCCGATAAGCACAGTATGAGTACCCCTGATTTACCCTTTGACTCTGGCCGGCTACCGGCACTGATCCCTGATCGTGAATGGAACGGGGAGCTTGCCCGCGCGGCAGGTAAAGGCGCGCAGTTCTCCCTGTTCCTTGCCATGCATTGTCAGCCCGGTGCTGAGCACTTTTCACAGTTACCTGCAGAGGCAGGCGGGGTTACCGGCGATCCTCATTTTCCCGACCGTCTGAATCACTATAAACGGCCACCGCTTAAACCCTCTGATGCAGATTATCTGGCGCTCAATACTACGGCAAAGATGGCGAATTCCGGCTCAGCAGCGGCCTTTTCATTATGGCAGTCTATGCATCCTGATCCGTTAAGTGCCCATGACAACGCCACGCTCATTCCTCCCGAAATTAAGGAAAACTGCAGTCTGGCAACCCGTATGCGGTTGCAGCATATTTCCCGCGCGCCGGAACCTGTAGATGAAACTATGCTGGATGAGGTGATAAGTGGTTCTTCCTCATTGCTGACTGCCTGAAAAAACGCTTATTTTTTGTTAGATCCTGAGCTAATTTGGAAAATCGCAGACGTTCTGGTATATTTCGCGCCGCAATTTGCACTGGTCTTACGCTCCAATCAGCAAAGGTAAATATAAAATGACTCAATATATCGTTTGCGCGATGTACAAATTCGTTGCGCTTGAAAACTACGAAGCTATGCGCCAGCCGCTCCTCGAAAAGATGGAAGAGCAGGGTATCAAAGGCACATTATTGCTTGCCAGCGAAGGCATCAACGGCACAGTTTCCGGTCCCCGGGAAGGGATTGATAACTTACTCGCTTATCTGAACAGCGACCCGCGAATCAACCCTATCTCATACAAAGAATCCCTGCACGAAGAGCAGCCGTTCTACCGCACCAAGGTAAAACTGAAAAAAGAGATTGTGACAATGGGTGTGGAAGGTATTGATCCCCGCCATACGGTAGGTACATACGTTAAACCGAAAGACTGGAACGACCTTATCAGTGATCCTGACGTGCTGGTTATTGATACCCGCAACGATTACGAGATTGAAATCGGTACTTTCAAACATGCCGTCGATCCAAAAACAAAAACCTTCCGTGAATTTCCTGATTATGTGAAAGATAACATGGACCCGGAAAAGCATAAGAAGGTGGCCATGTTCTGTACTGGCGGTATCCGCTGTGAAAAGTCCACGGCTTACCTGAAAGAGCAGGGATTTGATGAGGTTTATCACCTGGAAGGCGGTATTCTGCAATATCTGGAAGATGTGCCTGCAGAAGAGTCTTTATGGGAAGGTGACTGCTTTGTATTTGATAACCGTGTTGCGGTAAATCATGATTTACAGAAAAGTCAGTACGATGCCTGTTATGCCTGTCGTTTGCCGATTACTGAAGAAGACAAACAGTCTGATAAGTACGAGCCGGGTGTGAGTTGCCCCCATTGTCACGGTACACACAGTGACGACCAGATTGCCCGCTTCCGCGAGCGTGAGAAACAGGTTCAGCTGGCTAAAGCACGCAGCGAAGAGCACGTGGGTTCTGATGCAAGACTGGCAATGGAAAAACGTCGTCAGGAAAAAGCAGAAGAGCAGCGTCAACGTGCGCTGGCAGCAAAACAGGCACAGGTTAAGTAGACAGCCGGGAAGTTGGGTTGTACACTTTGTTCATAAGTCGTAATTAATCAGGACATTAAGTGAGCACCCAACTTACAGAAGAAAAAATCGCAGAAATCAAAAGTGATTTCAGCTTCTTTGATAAAGACGGTAACGGTCAAATCGATCTGCCTGAATTTATTGAACTGCTGACCGTATTGTCGCCGAAAACGAAAATGAGCCATGTGGAAGAAGGGTTCAAAATTATTGACGACAATGATGACGGCTACATCGATTTTGAAGAGTTTCTTGCCTGGTGGCAGGAAGGCTGGTGGGAATATTAATCCTGCATAGTTTTAAAAAAAACGGGCTTATTCAGCCCGTTTTTTTGTGTCATTCTTCTTCGTCATCGTCGATGACATCATTGCGTTTTTTCTTCATCACCGGCATGTGACCGGCTTCATCGCCTTTCATGGTATTCACCCGCCTTTTCACCGGAGGCTTTTGACCGGCAGAGCCGGTTTTACTGCGATTGCGCTCATCCTGTCCTTTTGTATTCTTCGGCTTCATCTGCTTTTTACCGCTGAACTTCGCCGGTAACAGGGGATGCGTGGTGCAGTCAACATCATAGCTGACATGATCTTTAATTGTCAGGTAGCTTGCCCAGTCCCTCGGACCCACAAATGAAATGGCAACACCTTTGTCTCCGGCCCGGCCTGTACGGCCAATCCGGTGGATATATTCATCAGACTGTTTCGGCAGGTCAAAATTGACCACTAAGCCTACTTTGCGCAAATCCAGGCCCCGGGAAGCGAGATCCGTTGTAACCAGCACACTGTTCTGACCACGACTGAAATTACTCATGATGGCAGCCCGCTGGTTTTGCGGCAGGTCACCCCGTAAAGCAACAGCTTCAAGATGGTGCTCATTTAAAATGGCTGCAATGCGGTCTGTGTCTTCTCTGGTTGCTGTAAAGACTACCGCCTGATTGTAGTCCTGTTCTTTAAGTACCGTGAGCAGCAGGTTATCTTTGTGTCCCACGTCATCGGCAAAATACAAAGTCTGGTCGATATCCTGATGGACAGCAGTAGATTCACCAACGGCCACACGTACTGGGGCCTTTAATAAGTCGCGGGTCAAATGATTCAGGGCAATATTGTCCAGCGTGGCAGAAAACAACATTGTCTGACGCTTACGGTGATCCGCGAAGCGGTTGATCAGGTTAAGCTGATCCGCAAAGCCTAAATCCATCATACGGTCTGCTTCATCGAAAATAAGCAGTTCCAGCCCGTTAATAAAAAATGATTTGTCTTCCAGGTGATCGGCAATCCGGCCAGCGGTACCCACAATGACATGAGGGTTGCGGCGCAGCACTTTAGTTTGGTCGTTATAATTTTCACCACCAACAATCAGCGCGCTTTGCAGGCCGACGCCGTTGGCAAGGCTGCGTAATTCCGAGAACACTTGTTTGGCCAGCTCGCGGGTAGGGGCAAGAATAAGTGCGCGGGGATCCTGCTTGCTTAGTGCTTTGTTGGTCATTAACCGGTGAACAAGAGGGATCAGAAAAGCAAAGGTTTTACCGGATCCGGTTTTTGACGATGCCATGATGTCCTTGCCCTGCAGAGCCGGCAGAATAGTTTGTTCCTGCACTTCAGTGAGGCTTTCCAGGCCTTTTTCCTGCAAACGTTTGACAATTTTATGGTGAACCGGAAGATCGGCAATTAACAAGCTCAAGTGAATACCCCGTTTAAAACAATGGCGGTATTATCCACGAAAGGCTTTGTCAGATAAAGGCGGGAAGCAAAGTAAAAAGGTGCGGTAAGGCACCTCTTTACTTTATGTCAGGAAGATTAAAGTTGCATTTCCGGTACATCATCAGCGGCAATCAGTTTGCCGGCGGTCTTTTCACGGATTTCGTCCACGGAAACACCGGGCGCCCGTTCACACAGATGAAAAGCACCGTCTGCGACTTCAAGTACGGCCAGATCTGTGATGATTCGTGTAATGCAGTTCACGCCGGTAAGGGGCAGGGTGCAGGCCTCTAACAGTTTTGAATTACCGTGTTTGTCAGCGTGAGTCATGGTAACAATGATGTTCTTCGCACCGGCCACCAGGTCCATGGCACCACCCATGCCCTTAATGAGTTTGCCGGGAATCATCCAGCTGGCGATATTACCGTTTACATCGACCTCAAATGCGCCCAGCACAGTGAAATCAACGTGCCCGCCACGGATCATGGCGAAGCTGTCGGCGGAACTGAAAATAGAAGCGCCGGTAATAGCCGTCACAGTTTCTTTACCGGCGTTGATCATGTCTGCGTCAATTTCGTCTTCATCAGGATAGCGGCCCATGCCTAAAAGACCATTTTCTGATTGCAGCATAACCTCTATGCCTTCGGGTACATAGTTAGCGGCCAGAGTAGGAATACCGATACCGAGGTTTACGTAACTGCCGTCCTGAAATTCCTGCGCCACACGCATTGCGATTTGATCTCTGGTTAATGCCATAATTACGCCTCCTTCTTCGCGGTAACGCGACGCTCAATACGTTTTTCGAATGTACCTTTAATCACGCGGTCTACGAAAATACCCGGGGTGTGAATTTGAGAGGGCTCAAGTTCACCGGGCTCTACAATTTCTTCAACTTCAACCACAGTGATTTTACCTGCGGTGGCTGCCATGGGATTAAAGTTCTGCGCGGTGTGACGGTAAACGCAATTTCCGTAGCGGTCTGCTTTCCAGGCTTTGACAATAGCAAAGTCACCGGTAATCGATTCTTCAAGAATATAAGGCCGGCCGTTAAACTCTTTGACTTCTTTGCCTTCACCGACAGGTGTGCCGTAGCCTGTTGCCGTGTAGAACGCGGGAATACCGGCGCCTCCGGCACGGAGTTTTTCAGCCAGCGTACCTTGCGGGGTCAGTTCGACCTCAAGTTCGCCGTCGAGCAACTGTTTTTCAAACAGGGCATTTTCACCAACATAGGAAGACACCATTTTTTTGATCTGGCGGTCTTCAAGCAAAATACCGAGACCAAAGCCGTCGACACCGCAGTTATTTGATACCACAGTCAGGCCTTTAACACCTGCTGTTTTGATTTGTGCAATTAACCCTTCCGGAATACCACACAGTCCAAAGCCGCCGGCCACAACGGTCATGTTGTCAGACAGACCTTCCAGTGCTGCTTCATAACTGGTAACGACTTTATCGAAACCTGACATATGAATCTCCTGTTGATGAATAATGAATCAATTAAAGTATCCGTGACTGATAAAATTTTGTAAAATTGATTTTATATCAATATTAATAAAATATTTTTATCAATATGAGCATATCGTACCGTAACATGCTGGCGTTCATCCGTGTGGCCGAATCTTCCACTTTCGCTGAGGCAGCGGAAAAACTCCATCTGACGCAGCCTGCTTTGTCGTCTGCCATTAAAAAAATGGAAGAGCAGCTGGGCGGCAAACTGTTCAGCCGCAGTACCAGACGCGTCTCACTGACCCCTGAAGGGCAAACCCTGTTACCCAATGCGAAGCGTCTGGTAAATGAATGGGATGAAACTTTCCATGACATGCAAAACCTGTTTGCCATGCAGCAGGGTAAACTTACCATTGCTGCAATGCCGTCTTTTGCCGAGAGTAAACTTCCCGCGTTACTGAATGATTACCACCGCAAGTTTAATAATATCCGTCTCCGGGTGCTGGACGTGGTCATGGAAGCAACGATTGATAATGTTTTACAGGGTAACGCAGAAATTGGGTTTACTTTTGAGCCCGAAATAGCAGATGGTCTGATTTTTAAGCCTTTGTTTACCGATGAATTTATCGCAGTGATGTATCCGGGTCATCCTCTGGCAATGCAGGATGCCGTTCCCTGGCATGAATTGCTGTCCCATCCGTTTATCGCCATGAACCGGGGCTCTGCAGTGCGCCGCTGGACTGAGCAGGCGGCGCAGGGGCCCGGCCAGCTGAACATCATCGCGGAAACCGGTCAGCTTGGGTCAGTCGGTCAGTTTATCGCGCAGGGCATGGGCATTTCTGTGGTGCCGGCTATTTGCCGGCAACAAATGGAAAGTCGCGGGCTGGTGTGCTGTGCCATCAAAGATAATCCGCTTAAGAAACCCGTGGGTATGATCCGTAGTCAGCGGGGCGGTTTGTCGGTTGCGGCCGGCGAATTCTGGCAATTATGTGAGCGTGCCTATAGCCGGCCAGAGAATAACTTACTATGAAACATCGGGGTTATTAATCACATGTATTAAGTGTGGTGACAGCCAGTGAGTGATTTTCAGGAGGCGTATCTGACAGATGTACCATGCCGTTTTCGTCTTGCCAGCGATACAGTGTTTTGCCTCCTGTGATTTGGCCTGAGCCGGTGCTGCCACAGATTTTGCCCGCTTTGATTTTGGTTGCCTGGCGGTTGCTGTTCTCATCGTCAGCAGAACCTGTCAGTGAAGGTAATTCAATGGATGTTAATTCAGGCAAGTCCGGAAGTTCCGGTAGCGGGATGCCGGGCATGTTAAGTGACGGCATCGCATTGGTGATCTTTTGAATGGCCGGATTGTCTTGCTGTGTAAGCAGTTCCGTCATTGGTTCGCGGACAAGCCAGAGCACGATGCATGCGTTAATGATAAACGCACAGAGTACGAAAAATACCTTTTTCTTCATCAGCCCGGAACAGTTAGGTATTCACTACCATTTTTTCTTCGGTGCAAATAATTCATCAAGTTCGTCCCGCTCTGCTTCACGGCGACGCTCGCGGTCTTCAGCATTGGCGTTTTTAAGATCGTCCTGAATGGCTGTGAGCCATTCTTTCAGTGTGGCAGTGCGGGATAAGATGTATTCATCCGGCTGGCTTTGACTTTCCAGGGCCTTGATGGCTTTTTCAAAATACTGTCTTGCAGAGCCCAGCATATTGGATTGCATGGCACCACGACCGCGTTTGATTAAGGTTTCGATATTCACTTTTAGCTGCAAACGTTCCAGGCTTTTATCTTCTTCAGCAAAAATACGGCTCTCAATTTTGCCTTTGGAATGCTCAGAACGGAGCAAAATACGGAGTTTTTTCACTGCCTGAATATACTGAATAATCAGTTTGTCGTTATCCGGCAGGGAAAAGTCTGCCGTTGCAGGAGAGTCCAGCGACATAGCACTGTTTTTAGAATTCTCAGCGTCTGCTATACGCTGTTTAATATCAGGCGTGCCTGCACCGAGTTCTGCCATAGCTTTTAACGCATTGTGCACGCGGGCATGAAGGATCCCCATTAAACGCTGGGATACCGGCATGTTTGAGCAAGCCATGATCACATTTTCAGTTTCATCAATAATTTTACGGTGCTTGGATGCCTCATTACGGCGGTCGGCTTCCTGTTTAGCACGGTGTTGTTGAAACGCATTGATCATAATGGCAGCAATGACCAGTACAACAATGAGTATTATTATTATTGTGAAAAACATGAGTATATATCCATTAAAAATGTCTCAATTGCCTGCATCGCCGGGACTTCACTGATCAACGTCCTATCCAGTTAAAGTTTAAGGCAATTTTACTTCAAAAACACTACCACCCAGAGTACCACCGTTGTTTAGTGAAATCTCCCCGCAATGGTTGTTATTTACATGGGCATTGGCAATCAGCCGGGCGAAAAAGAGGCCCAACCCGGTCCGGCCCTGACTCAGATCGAATCCGGCGAGGTCGGCTGTGCTTTTTTCCAGCATGGAAGAGGGATAGCCGGGCCCGTCATCTTCTACCGTAATCACAAGCGCTTTGTCACGGACCGCCGCATTCAAAATAATTTGTGATGTGCCATAGCGCATAGCGTTAATCAATACGTCGTTGATTAACATGAATATGAGTTCGCGGTCGAGATACCAGCTGATGTCATTTTCCACGTTAATGGTAACAAGCAGATTTTTTTGTTCCATATAAATGCGGACGGAAGACATGACATCTTCAAACAAATCGTCGATAAAGCATTCATCAATGGTTACAGGCAACTGATTGAGTTCGGCGCGGTATAAGGACAGGATCTGCACAAGATTGGTATTGAGCCGAGTTGCCTCATAATGCACGCTGGCAACTTTCTCATTTGCCTGACTGTTTTCAGGAGGCAGGTTCTCCGCCAGCGATTCGATGGACTGGATAAGCAGGCACAGTGAATTTTTCATATCGTGTACGGCTGCTGCCAGTACGGACGAAAAATCGATGGTCTGTAACGGAGATTTTTCCGACATAAATCCTCTGAATGTGCGCGTCTTATGTTATGAAACAACGGTGTACAGCAATTGTAAAGGATGCTCAGGGCGCATTGAGTATAGCTTACTATTCGTTTATCGGTGATTTTCAGAGGAACTAAATACCTGAACACTAAGTGATTAACGATTATTTGCATTTATAGTACTTTCTTCGGTTATAACCAAATCGACTATAGCAATCGCATGCGGTTTTAGTTATAACGGTAATCAGAACCAATACGTTCCAGCCGGTGAGGGACACACAACATGAAATTACAGCAGCTTCGCTACATAGTAGAAGTGCAGAACAACAATCTAAACGTATCCGCAACAGCAGAAAGTCTTTACACCTCACAACCCGGCATCAGTAAGCAGGTCAGGATGCTGGAAGATGAACTTGGTGTGCAAATCTTTGGTCGCAGCGGCAAACATCTGACTCACGTAACAGACGCGGGCAACGATGTGATTAACATTGCCAGAGAAATACTGGCCAAAGTTGAGAGTATAAAGTCTGTAGCCCGGGAGCATACGCTGCCTGATCAAGGCAAGCTGAATATCGCCACCACTCATACTCAGGCCCGTTACGCGTTACCTGATGTGATTAAAGGCTTCATGAATAAATACCCTAAGGTGTCGTTACATATGCACCAGGGAACGCCGTCGCAAATTTCTGACCTTGCAGCGAAAGGCGAAGCGGATTTTGCCATCGCTACAGAAGCGCTTCACCTGTACAACGATCTGGTGATGCTGCCTTGTTATCACTGGAACCGCAGCGTGATAGTGAATAAAGACCATCCGTTGTCGAAAAAGGGTTCAATTGATATCGCTGATATCGCCAAGTATCCGCTGGTCACCTATGTGTTTGGTTTTACCGGCCGATCGGAGTTGGACCAGGCATTTGAACGTGCCGGTCTGACGCCGAAGATTGTGTTTACTGCCACCGATGCTGATGTCATTAAAACCTATGTGCGCTTAGGTGTGGGGATCGGTGTAATTGCTTCTATGGCGGTGAGTGAAGAGCTGGATGATGATCTCGTGAAAATCGATGCGTCTCATCTGTTCGACTACAGCACTACAAAAATCGGATTCCGCAAAGGCTCGTTCTTACGTACTTACATGTATGACTTCATTGAGCGTTTCGCGCCGCATCTGACCAAAGACAAAGTCGAAAAAGCCATGATGCTGAAAAATAACGATGAAGTAGAGAAGATGTTCAGAGGCATTACGCTGCCGGTGAAATAACACCTTTGTGAAACAAAACAGGCCGGATTGTTCCGGCCTGTGTTTTATCAGCATTCGATAATATTAACCGCAAGACCGCCTCTGGCAGTTTCTTTGTATTTGGTCTTCATGTCATTACCGGTATCGCGCATGGTTTTTATCACCTTATCCAGTGACACTTTATGCTCACCGGAGCCGCGAAGCGCCAGACGGCTGGCATTGATAGCCTTGATGGCGCCCATGGCATTACGTTCAATACACGGCACCTGAACTAGTCCGCCGACCGGATCGCAGGTCAGTCCCAGGTTATGTTCCATACCAATTTCTGCGGCATTTTCCACAGCGGCTACAGTGCCACCCATAATTTCAGCCAGTGCACCGGCTGCCATTGAACAGGCAACGCCCACTTCACCCTGACAACCAACTTCTGCGCCGGATATAGAGGCATTTTCTTTGTATAAAATACCGATAGCACCGGCGGTTAGCAGGAACCGGGCTGCCGTTTCTTCATCAACAGGACGGATGAATTTATCAAAATATGCCAGTACAGCCGGAATGATGCCGGCCGCGCCATTGGTTGGTGCTGTGACGACACGGCCTCCGGCAGCATTTTCTTCGTTCACTGCCAGCGCAAACAGATTTACCCAGTCCATGGTTTGCATGGGATCGGCAGAGCGCTCAGATTGCAAACGGCGGTAGAGACCCGGTGCCCGGCGTACTACTTTCAGGCCACCCGGCAATATACCTTCATTATCAATACCACGGTCAATACAGGCTTTCATGACCAGCCAGATATCGAACAGCATGCGTTTTACTTCAGCGGCCGGGCGCAATACGCTTTCGTTTTTCAGCATCAGAGAGCTGATGCGTAAACCGTTGGCGTTGCACTGCTGGCACAGTTGTTCTGACGTTTTAAACGGGTAGGGCACAGACGCCTGCATAGCAATAGCAAGGGTTTTGGCTGCGTCAAAGTCTTCATCTTTAATGATAAAGCCGCCGCCAATGCTGTAATAAGTCTGGCTTTTAACCAGTTCATCATTGTCATCGTAGGCAAAGAATGTGAGGGCGTTGGCATGCTTTGGCAGCGTTTTACGGCGGTGAAAAATCACCGCGTTTTTATTTGGGAAGCTGACGCTGCGGGTACCGTTAAGCATCAGTTTGCCGGCATGGTGAATGGTATCCAGCATGCTGTCGATGGCATCAACGTTAATTGACTCCGGCAACTCGCCGAGTAACCCCAGGATTACCGCTTTACCGGTACCGTGGCCTTTGCCTGTTTGTCCCAGCGAACCGAATAATTCCACCCGCACAGACGCAACGGATTCCAGGCGGTTTTCACCTGCAAGTTCTGAGGCGAATTCCGCACCCGCCCGCATCGGGCCGACAGTATGGGAACTGGAAGGTCCGATACCGACACTGAACATGTCAAAAACACTGATCATACTTAACCGTTTCTCACTTTATTTTAATTATAGTTAATGATCATGCATCTGAACCGGATCAACTACAATACAGAAATCCTAATGCAGAAATAAGTAAACCTAATGGGATGTAAAGAAATGTTGATGGTCAGTCGTCACACAGGTGGGAAGACAGGTTTCTGAGTATGGCGGCGGTTGCACCCCAGATAAGGCGGTTTTGCCACGGCATAAAGTACACCGGGTAACGTTGTTGTTTACGCTCAATAAAGTGGGCGAAGTGATTCCGCCGGTCCATAAGAAATGCTAACGGTACTTCAAAAGCATCAGCAACTTCGTTACGGTCGATGGTCAAAACCGGGCAGGGCTTCACAAAACCGATAACCGGCGTCATGGCGTAACCACTGATTGTGCGGTATTCAGGCAGAGCGCCGATGACGTCGACCTCAGAACGGAGTAAGCCAACTTCTTCTTCGGCTTCCCTGAGGGCAGTATCTGCCAGTGTATTGTCCTGTGGTTCTGCGCCGCCGCCCGGGAAACTGATTTGACCGGGATGATGGCGTAAGTGATGCGCTCGTTCTGTCAGCAATACCGTCAGGCCGTCAGGATGATCGATCAGCGGGATGAGCACACCCGCTGCGCGCCCGGTTTTGCGCAGCGGGTAATCGGCTTCATAATCAATTTGCCGTAAATGATGATATCGCTGTAAAAACTCACTGCGGTTCACGCTTTGTCTCCAGTACCGGTAATATTTTCGAGACTTTATCCAGCGTTTCCTGATATTCATCCCCGGCAACGGAGTCGGCAACGATGCCACCGCCAGCCCAGCAATGCAGCCGGCCGTTTTCAGCCAGCAGGGTGCGGATAAGTATGCTCGAGTCCATGTCTTGCCTGTGTCCGATATAAAAAATACTGCCGCAATACACATTACGCCGGTCGGGCTCTAATTCATCGATAATTTCCATGGCGCGGATTTTCGGCGCACCGGTGATAGAGCCGCCGGGAAAGGCACCAGCCAGCAAATCAAGAGGGCTTGCACCTGTATTCAACTTTCCGGTGACCGTACTGACCATATGATGCACAGCTTCATAACTTTCAAGGGCAAATAGTGCCGGTACCTTCACAGAGCCGGGCTGGCAATGTTTACTCAGATCGTTTCTTAACAAATCCACGATCATCAGATTTTCAGCACGGTCTTTTTCAGCCGATAACAAATCTTCCGCGCTGGCACGGTCTTTTTCCTCATCGGCAAAGCGTGGACGTGTGCCTTTAATGGGTTTGGTTTCTACACAACCGTCTTTCACCGATAAAAAACGCTCAGGAGAAATACTCAGGATGGCGGCATCGTCGATGCGGATAAAAGCGGAAAACGGCGCTTTGTTTGCGGTGCGAAGGGTTTTGTAAGCGTCCCATTCGTTACCTTTAAATGTCGCGGTAAAGCGCTGGGCCATGTTGACCTGATAGCAGTCACCGGCGAGCAGATACTCATTAATAGTTTCAAGGGCGCTGATGTATTCCGGCTCCGTCAGGTTAGACTGCCAGGCGCCTGTTAATGAAAACGAGCCGGCTTTAGCCAGAATATCTTCCCGCGTTATGAAGTCAGGCTGTGAAGGTTTGTTATCCAGCCTGCAATAATATAATTTTCCGGTTTCGTTATCTTCAATCAGCGACTGGGAGTACAGTCCGGCAGCAAGATCGGGACAACGGTAATCATTGCGGGCTTTTGAAGGTAAGGTTTCATAGCTGCGTCCCAAATCATAACCTGCCAGCCCGACTGTACCTGTTTGAAAAGGTAACTGTTCAAGTATTTCTTGCGGTACATCACTCACTGTTTGTAACGCAGAAAAGTAATGGCGCTGAACGGTATCAAGAACTGCCAGAGGTTTACTGTTGATTTCAACGGAGTCATCAGAACCGAAACGGGATACTGTAGTGATGTTATTGCGGGTTATTACGATGATATCCGGTTCCCACACCATAATATTGAACCGGCCAAAGCGTTTGTCGCTGCCGGCAGTATCCAGCAGCATGGCATAAGGCTGGTGCTGCACGCTTTCAAAAAGGCCGGTCAGAGGCGGATAACCACTTATCTCTGATATTAACAGGGTAGTCGACGGCGGGGTGTACAGATGATCACTCATGGAAGAAACTAGCTTACTAACCTATATAAATAAAACGCATAACCGACACCAAAGTCGCACGTGTAAAGCGTGGTGCAGGTTGTCAAGATGCGCTAGTATACGCTTTTTCCTTTCCCTAACACCACAAAGGCTATAAGAAAAGAGGACGCCATGACCGTTATCCGTCAACAAGACTTCATCGATAGTATTGAAGATGCGCTTCAATTTATTTCCTACTATCACCCGCTGGATTATGTCAAAGCCGTAGAACAGGCCTACCTTAAAGAGCAAAGCCAGGCCGCAAAAGATGCCATGGCGCAAATTCTTATCAACTCCCGTATGTCTGCCGAAGGTAAACGTCCTCTGTGTCAGGATACCGGTATTGTTACGTGTTTCGTTAAAATTGGTATGGGTGTCACCTGGGACAAAACCGACCTGACTGTTCAGCAAATGGTTGATGAAGGCACACGCCGTGCGTATACCAATCCGGATAACCCGCTGCGGGCATCTATTGTTGCAGACCCGGCCGGTGCACGTAAAAACACCAAAGACAACACACCGTCAGTGGTACATATCGATATGGTGCCCGGCGAGAAAATCGAAGTGATGATTGCCGCAAAAGGTGGTGGCTCCGAGAACAAATCTAAAATGGTCATGCTGAACCCGTCTGACGATATCGTAGAATGGGTTGTCAAGACGCTGCCAACCATGGGCGCAGGCTGGTGTCCGCCCGGCATGTTGGGTCTGGGTATTGGTGGTACTGCTGAGAAAGCCGCGGTACTGGCGAAAGAAAGCTTAATGGACCCGGTAGACATTCAGGAACTCATCGAACGTGGTCCTGAAACTACTGATGAGAAACTGCGTGTTGATATTTTCAATGCAGTGAACAAGTTAGGTATCGGTGCACAGGGTCTGGGTGGTTTAACTACGGTTGTTGATGTGAAAATCAAATCAGTAGCAACTCACGCCGCTTCCAAGCCGGTTGCCATGATCCCTAACTGTGCGGCTACCCGTCACGCTCACTTCTACCTTGATGGCAGCGGTCCTGCTGATCTGAAAGCACCTAAGCTGGAAGAGTGGCCGGAAGTGACCTGGGAAGTGGGTGAGAATACCCGCCGTGTGAACATGGATGAAGTCACCAAAGAAGACATTCAGGAATGGAAAGTTGGCGAGACTGTTCTGTTGTCAGGAAAAATGCTGACAGGCCGTGATGCGGCGCACAAGCGCATTCAAACCATGCTCGAGAACGGTGAAGGTTTACCGGAAGGCGTTGATTTAAATGGTAAGTTCATTTATTACGTAGGTCCGGTTGATGCGGTAGGTGATGAAGTAGTAGGTCCTGCCGGCCCGACTACCGCTACCCGTATGGATAAATTCACCGATATGATGCTGGAAAAAACCGGTATTGCCGGCATGATTGGTAAAGCTGAGCGTGGCCCTGCAACTGTAGACTCCATTGCCAAACATAAGTCAGTGTATCTGATGGCTGTTGGCGGCGCGGCCTACCTGGTTTCCAAAGCTATTAAGAAAGCCCGTGTTGTTGCTTTCGAAGACCTGGGGATGGAAGCGATTTACGAATTTGAAGTTGAAGATATGCCGGTTACCGTTGCGGTAGACAGCACCGGTGCAAACGCGCACAAAACGGGTCCGGCGATCTGGAAAGCGAAGATTGAAGAGCTGGACAAAGAACTGGCTAAATAAACAGTATTTTTACTGTAAACGGGTACCTTCGGGTACCCGTTTTTGTTTGTGAGTGGCACAATAGACATTCAATAAAAATGAGAATGACACTATGGACGCGCTACTTTCCTCAACCTACTTCCCCGTTTTTACTGCCGTAATCGCTGCGGGTATTACCTGGCTCCTGGCGGCAATGCGCTCAAAGCAGCGCCGTTTACAGGATGCTCTTCAGATCAAGCAACTGCAGGACAAACTGGATGAAAAGCAGCAACAGTGTGAGCAACTTGATGACGAGCTGGCTGAATACCGTGAAAGGCTGTTTAATAATCAGGCGCAACTGGGAGAGCTTAGTCAGAAGGCAGCACTGCTGGCACCTTTAAGAGATGAAATTAGTGAACTTAAGTTGCAGTGCCGTGAAGAACAGCGAACCAATGCCGCGCTGACCGCACAATTGCAATCACAGCAGGCACAGTTTGATGAGGCCAGTAAAGCCAGTACAGAAAAATTAGCTTTAATGGAAGCGGCAGAAAAAAGACTGCAGGCGCAATTCGAAAATTTAGCCAACCGTATCTTCGAACAAAAAAGTGAGCGTTTTACACAAATTAACCAGACCGGCATGAATGCGTTACTGGAACCTCTGAAGCAGCAAATCGATACGTTCCGCAAGCAGATGGGCGAACAGCACAGCCGTGAAGGGCAGGAGAGAGCATCCCTTAAAACTGAAATTCTCACACTGAAAGAACTGAACAAGCGCATTACTGAAGAAGCGGCAGCGCTTACCAAAGCGCTGAAAGGTGATAACAAGCAGCAGGGTAACTGGGGTGAGGTTGTACTGGAACGTATTTTAAAAGAATCCGGTTTACGTGAGGGCCATGAGTTTGAAACTCAGGTGTCGGCAAAGGATGCGAACGGCAAATTGCAGCAGCCGGATGTTGTGGTGCATTTACCGAATGAAAAAGATGTCATCATCGATTCAAAAGTGAGCCTGCGCGCCTACGAACAATTTTTCAACTGCGATGACGAAGTACTGCGGGCCCGCTTTCTTACAGAGCACGTAAATTCATTAAAGTCGCACATTAAAGGCCTGGGCAATAAACGCTATCAGGATTTAAAGTCGTTGCGCACGCTGGATTACGTACTCATGTTTATTCCTGTCGAACCTGCATTTTTACTTGCCGTTCAGGAAGATCCGTCACTGGTATCGCTGGCACTGGACAACAACATACTGTTAGTCAGCCCCACCAATCTGCTGGTGGCGCTGCGGACTATCAACAACATCTGGCAATACGAATACCAGCATCAGAATGCTCAGCACATTGCTGAACATGCCGGCAAACTGTATGACAAATTCGTCGGCTTTACGGGTGATCTGGAAAAAATTGGTAAAAGTGTGGAGAGCACCCAAAAGGCCTACGAATCGGCGATGAATAAACTCACTGAAGGGCGGGGCAATCTGGTACGTCAGGTAGAATACTTCAGAGAACTTGGCGTACAGCCTCAGAAGAAGCTGTCTGCAGGATTAATGGTCGATGGTGAAAGTGAGTAATTTTTCTATTTAGTGCTTTTGAGCAGTGATATAGATGGATGAAATACACCATTTTTGAGACCTGGCTGTATTGTCGCTTTTTATCCACGCTCAGAAACCCGGATAACGACTAACAGATGGATTTGGTTGAATTTTTGGCTTAGTCTTGGTGTTATATAACGCAAAAAATACCCCAAATTGGTGTGTTTAAAACAGACTGTTTGGGATCTAAATAGTAGTTAGCTCTACAGGAGAGTATATGGACGTAACCGTAGAACTTTTAAAACCAATTCTCCCCACGATCATTTTGTTGATCGGGGGTAAATGGTTACTAATTCGATATGAGCTCGAAAAGAAGTTACGGGAACAGCAGATCGAATTATCTCGCGCCATTAGAGAGCAACAGTACATTGCAGTAAGTCGTTTGTATGAAGCTTTTTCTGAATTGATGGAGTTATATCGACTAGTAAATGGTTCAAATACGTATCCTGATGACGAAAACGAGCATTTGAACTTGTTGCAAAAGGCATCTTCAATAGATGCAAAAGTCGATGCTCTCATTTTGCAGATCTCATGTGAGTTTATAACTACCGAAAACTCTGCTCTTGAGGATTTTCTTGGACATATGCGGCAGTCAGTTCAACTTTGGAGAGAATGCATCAAAAGAAAGCAGAGACTTCCATTCGATGATAGTCATCAAAAAGATTACACAAAATTTAAGGAAACCTTTTCAGCAATAGCCTCCTATATGGTGCATAGAATACATACGGGACTAGAGCCTCCCAAAATGAGACTGTCAGAAGCTAGAAACCTAGTAATGAATGTATTCAGTAACAAGTACGAAACAGAAGAGTATCAATCCATACAAAATAGAGATGACTGGGTTGATCAGCTATTTGGTACAAGAGCTAACAAAAAAATCCAGCCGACGCAAAAGGCGCGCGGCTGATTTAGGCGTTAGGTTTTGAGTTCTAAACATGCAGGAATTTTTCGGTGACTGATAAAGAAGAAAGTAACAATGTAGAAGGGACCATTAATGCGGTTACTGGCTTGGTCAAGGAAGTTCCAATCTATAACGATGCCATTCAACCCTTTGCAAAAGAAGTCGGAAAATCTTTAGAGACTGTTGGTAAAACAGTAAATTTAGCATTAGCCCCCATTCGCGCGATGATCTGGGGCGCGGATAGAATCGAAGAATTTGTAAATACAAAAGTTGCAAAAAGACTCGAGCAGGTTCCGATTGAAAATATTCAAACACCAGACCCTTCAGTCGCAGGACCAGCTTTAGAATCACTAAAATATAATGGGCATAAAGAAACTCTAGCTGATCTCTATGCGAATTTAATAGCTTCTGCTATGGATAAAAGCTCGTCAAAGCTTGCACATCCAGGTTTTGTCGAAATAATTCGAAATTTATCCTCTGATGAGGCCAAAATTTTTAACTTTTTATCAACTGCGAATGTTCAACCTATTTGTAATATAAGTAGTTCAGTCCAAAATTCTAATGGAAGAAACATAGTTGCTGAACTTGTGTCCCATATCGGAGTAGACTCTAAAGTTCAGCATAATGATTTAATGCCAAGTTATCTTACTAATTTAGAAAGGTTAGGGCTTATTGATATACCGAGAGAGACTTATCTAACTCAAAAAGACTCTTACAAAAGGTTGGAAGAAGACCCTTCAGTTAGAGCACTTTTGAATCAGATAAATGCAGAAAACCAGGCACTAGGAATTACTGGCAAAATAGATAAATTTATCGTCAAGGTAACTCCATTTGGCAAACTTTTTGGTCAAGCTTGTGTGAAAAAACCTAACAAGCCACTATAGCCGCTCGCAGGCTCACTGGGACACAAACGCGGTGGCTGTGTCACTTCGTTCCGATTATAGCCACCGTGTTTGTGCCCCTAAGTGGGGTGTTATGTGCCAAAGGTAATTTAGTATATGTAGATGTTGTGAAAAGAACGTCCCAGTAGAGCGTCCTAGAATTTGCCCTGAGTGTAGACATGAATTTAAGGGAAATGGCTGGGATGGGATTGATGCTCACT